>CAZSBO010000052.1:4338-23530 GCA_964605265.1 uncultured Prosthecobacter sp. | reverse complement strand
TTCCTTCTTGTCGGCTGCGCTGGTCTGGATGTCGGCCATGGTCGTGTGGGTGGGTACGTGGGGGTTGGGTGAAGGCCAATCCTAACCGTGGAGTTCCGGGCATCCATGGCCGGATTCGCCGGAGTTGTGTCGAATCCGGCAAGGAAGGATAGGTCGCATAGGACCTATAAGTCGTATAGGACCGATCAGGCCAAGCTGGAGACCCAGCGGCGTGGGGTTTCCCAGGGGGCGAGGCTGGCGCAGGCTCGGGTTTTGAACTCGCGGGTGAGGTGGTCAGCCGGCAGGTCGATCACGGCGACCACTTCCTGGCCGCGCTCGGGGTCGCGGCTGGGTTCGCCGCGGACCTTGATGCCGGCGAGGCCGGTGGCGGCGCGCAGGCGGCTGGCGACCTCGAACGGGCTGAGCTTGCGTCCAGCCACCTGGATGCCGGCACCGAGGCAGCCGCGGAAGCGCAGGCGGTCGCCGGCGATCTCGATCCGATCCCAGGTGAGGTGGTGGCCGTCGCCGAAGACTTCGCCCGGCTCGGGGGTGTCGTAACCGAGGCCGACGGCATCGCTGGCGACGAGCAAGCGGCCGTCGGGGCCGGTCGCCACCGCCACACCCGGCAGCAGGGTGCCGAGGTCGGGTTCGTCGCTGCGCGGTGTATCGGTCAGGTCGGCGCTGATGGCGCCGGTTTCGCTGGTGCCGTAGAGGTTGTGCAGCTTCAGCCCGGCGCAGGCCTGCAGGCGCTGGCCGAGTTCGGGGCGCAGGGGCGCGCCGGCGCAGACGGCGCGACCGACTGAATGGAAGTCGATGCCGGCATCAAGCCAGGCCTTCCACAGGGCGGGCACCCCGGGCAGGAGGCGTCGACCCGGCCCGGCGAGCGCCTCGCTGAGGCCGGCGGGGAAGGGGGAGGGCAGCCAGTGCACCGGCAGGCCGCGGCCGAGCAGTTGCAGCAGGGTGGTGCTGAGGCCGTAGGAATGGGCGACACTGACCGCGGCGATGGCGCCGTCGAGGTCGGCGAGGCCGAGCGCGGCGTGCAGGCGGTCGGTATCGGCCAGCACTTGGTCGAGCGTGAAGAACTGGCAGCGGCGGCGACCCGAGCTGCCGACGGTTTGTTTGATCAGGGCCGTGGCGGGCGGGGGCGGGCAGGCCGGCAGGCGGCGTTCGCGGTCGGCCTCGATCACCTGCACGGGCAGGTTTTGCAGAAAGCCGGCGAGCAGGGCGGTGGTGAGCTGGGCGGCATCGCCGCGGGCGAAGTGGCAGCGGCCGAGCACCGGGCAGGTGTCGGCCGGACGGGTGCGTGCGGCGCGGTCGAGCTCGGCAAAGGTCCAGGTTCGACCGGGCTGGCGCAGGGCGGGGGAGTCGCCCTGGGCATCGAGGATTTTCTGCCAGCGATCAGCAAACATTTGACACTCGGCGCCGCGCACCGCTACAGCGTGGAGCGCGGAAGCGTCATCCTGCCCGGGTGCGCCGCGACTGCAAGCCCGGGAATCCGCGCGCCGGACTTTGTCGTTTCCTCTCCGTGACCTCCGACCCCCGCATCCTTGTCACCGGCGCCGGCATCGTGTCGCCGCTCGGCCTCGACGCGCCGGGCCATGTGCAGGCGTTGCGTGAGGAACGCCAGGCGTTTCGGCCGGTGACCCTGTTTGACGTGAGCCGACGCGTGGCGCGCACGGCGGGCGAGGTGGACCTGCCCGACGAGCGTCTGTTCGCCCAGTTGCCGCTGCGCCGTCAGCACCTGGCCGATCGCGGCACGCGCATGCTGCTGCTGGCCCTGCGCGAGACCCTGGCGACCGCTGGTCTGGCCGGAATGCAGGGGATCGATGCCCTGATCGTCGGCACCTCGGCCGGGGCGATGCCGCTGGGTCAGGCGTATTTTCGTGAGGCGCGTCGCAGTCCGCACCGGCTGCCGGGACAGGTGACGCGCGTGCAGTTTTACCAGCCCTGGCGGCAGATGCGCCTGATTGCCGACGAGTATGACTGGCGCGGCTCGGTGCGCCTGGTTTCCAATGCCTGTGCCAGCGGCGCCAATGCCATCGGCGAAGCCATGGCCCTGATCCGCAGCGGCCGCGCCCGGCGGGTGCTGGCGGGGGGCTATGACGCGCTTGCCGAGCTGGTGTTTGCCGGCTTCGACAGCCTGCGCGCGCTGGCGCCGGATGGGGTGCCGCGACCCTTTGATGCGGCGCGCGACGGCCTGGCGATTGGGGAAGGCGCGGCGCTGGTGCTGCTGGAGAGTGCCGAAGCGGCGGCCGAACGCGGCGCGGTCGCCTGGGCCGAGGCGGCGGGTTATGCCACCACCACGGATCTGCATCACCTGACCCAGCCGGATCCGCAGGGGCGGGCGGCGGTGCGCAGCATGGCCGGTGCCTGCGCCATGGCCGGGGTGACGCCGGCACAGATCGATTACCTGAACTCGCACGGCACCGGCACACCGCACAACGATGTCGCCGAAGCCATGGCCATCCAGGCCTGGGCCGGGGCGGATGCGGCGCGGATCGCGGTCAGCTCGACCAAATCCGCCATGGGCCACCTGCTCGGCGGGGCGGGCGCGGTCGAGGCGGTGATCTGCCTGCTTGCCCTGCGCGGCGGCTGGCTGCCGGCCAGCCTGAACGTGCGCGAGCCGGACCCGGCGGTGACCTTTGATCTGGTGCGCCACTTTCGCGAGGCGCCGCTGCGGGCGGTGCTGACCAATTCCTTCGGCTTTGGCGGCACCAATGCCAGCCTGGTGTTTCGCACGGCGGATGCCGCCGCGCCGCGTTCGCCGGTGCTTTCGCCACTGCCGCCGCCGGTCCTGCGCGTGGCCGGGCTTGGGGCGGTGTCGCCGGCCGGCTGGAGTTTGGCCGATCTCGAAAGCGCCGTGCGCTTGGGGCAGCCGCTGCCGACCCAGGATTGTCCGCGCACGATTGGTCCGCGCGATGAAGTCTGTCCCGTGCGCCGTGTGCCGTTGCCGCCGCCGGAGCGACTGCCCAAGGCGCCGCGCCTGCGGCGGGCGAGTCCGGTGAGCAAGTTTGCCCTCGCCGCCGCGCTCGAAGCCCTCGAACAGGCCGGTTTTCCCGGCGGGGCCGGCGCGGGCCGGCTCGGTCTGGTGTTCGGCATGTTCAACGGCTGCGTCCAGTTCTCGGGTCGCTTTTACCAGGAGGTACTCGACACGCCCGAGCTCGCCAGCCCGCTCATCTTTCCGGAAACCGTTTACAATGCCCCGGCCTCGCATGTCGCCGCCCAACTCGGCGTCGATGGACCGGTGTCGACCCTGCTCGGCGATGCCGCGGTCATCCTCGATGCCATCGAACTGGCCGGTCTCTGGCTGGCGCAGGGTTGGGTCGATCGCTGCCTCGTGCTCGCCGCCGAGGAGTGTGACTGGCTGGGTGCCGAGGCCGTGCGTTACCATCACCGCGATCTCGTGGCCGGCGAAGGTGCCGCGGCCCTGCTGCTCAGTGCCGACGGCGCCGGGCCGGTGCTGGCGGAGGTCGTCGAACAACCGGTGCGGGGTCGCTCCGAACGCGCGCAGGTTTTGGCCAACGCCGCCCAGGCCTGGCAGGGGCGGGTGGGCACCGTGGTCAACGGTCGCTGTGGTCTGGCATCGCTCGATGCCGATGAGGTCGCGGCCCAGGCCGGTGTCGGCGACACCGCCCTGCAGCCCGGGGTGGTGCTTGGCGAATGCCTGGGCGCGGCCGGGGCGCTGCAACTGGTGCTGGCGGCCTCGGCCGCGACGGGTGGAGCGGCTTCGGCCGCGCTGATTTCCGGTGCGCAGGACGCAGTGCGCGGGCTGCGCTTCGAGCCTGGCGCGTGACGTTTGGCTTCCGGGCGAGACCGCGAAGGAATGGCCCGGCTGGCGGCGTATCCGTCGTTCTATGCCAACCCTGCGCTCCCTGCTTCTGCTGCCGTTCTTTGTCTCCGTGGTCCACGCCCAAAAGGCGCCGGCCAAGCCCGACATTGCCAAACTCGACCCGGCGATGGGTGTCAACAAGGCCGCCGCGGCCGAGCTCGACTGGCACGATGTCACCGCCTGGGGTGTCGAGGGTCGCATCCTGCCGGACCAGGAGCGCAAGCGCTGGTTTGACCGACTGCCGGCCAGCGCCGAGGGCAAGGTGACACCGGCGGTGTGGAGCCTGAGCCGCGACAGCGCCGGCATGATGGTGCGCTTCAAGACCGACGCCAGCAGCATCCACGTGCATTACAAGCTGATGAAGGACAAACTCGGCATGGCGCACATGCCGGCGACCGGCGTCAGCGGCGTCGATCTCTATGCGCGCGATAGCGAGGGGCGCTGGAAGTGGGTGCAGGTGACCCGCCCGGCCCATCAGGAGGTGAAGGCCGAGATCATCAAGGACCTGGCGCCCGGCTACCGCGAGTATGCCGCCTACCTGCCGCTGTACAACGGCGTCGAGTTTTTGTCGATCGGCGTGCCCAAGGGCGCGAAGTTTGAAGGCCAGGCGCCGCGCCCGCGGCCGATCGTGTTTTACGGCACCAGCATCACCCATGGTGCCTGCGCCAGCCGTCCGGGCATGGTGCACACGGGCATCCTCGGTCGCCGCTTCGACATGCCGGTGGTCAACCTCGGCTTCTCCGGCAACGGTCGCATGGATGCCGCGGTCGGCGAGTACCTCGTGCAGCTCGATGCCGCGGTCTATGTCATCGACTGCCTGCCGAACATGCAGCCGGCGCAGGTGAGCGAAAAATGCGTGCCGCTGGTGCGCCAGTTGCGCGCCGCCAAGCCGGAGACGCCGATCGTGCTGGTCGAGGACCGCCGGTTCACGAACGACTGGATCACGCCGCTCAAGCGCCAGTTCCACACCGACAACCATGCCGCCCTGCGCGCCGCCTACGACAGCCTGGTCAAGCAGGGCGTGAAGAACCTGCATTACATTGAGGGCGACAAGCTTTACGGCGAGGACACCGAGGGTGCGACCGACGCCTCGCACGCCAGCGACCTTGGCTTCATGCGCCAGGCCGACATCTTTGAGCCGGTGCTGCGGCGCGCGCTCGGTCGCTGAGCCGGGGTTGCAATGCGGCGGGCGCGTCCGTAACGTTGGGCCGCCCGCCATGCTTGATCCCGTCCAACTGCTCTGCGCCTACTGCGAGGGGGCCTTTCCCATGGGCGAGGCCGACGGCTCGGTGTCGTGGTACCGGCCGCGCCGGCGCGGCATCCTGCCGGTGGCCGAGTTCCATGTGCCGCGGCGGTTTTTGCAGTTCCTGCGCCACAGTCCCTTTGAAGTGCGCTGGAACACCGCCTTTGGCGATGTCATGCGCGGTTGTGCGGATCGCGACGAGACCTGGATCACCGACGCCATCCTCGACAGCTATGAGGAGTTGCACCGGCTCGGGTTCGCCCACAGCGCCGAGGTCTGGCGCGAGGGCCGGCTCATGGGCGGGGTCTATGGGGTCGCCATCGGTGGCGCGTTTTTTGGCGAGAGCATGTTCAGTCGCGAACCGCAGGCCTCGAAGACCGCGCTGGTGCACCTGCAGTGGCGGCTGCGCGAGCGCGGGTTCATCCTGCACGACACCCAGTGGACGACGCCGCATCTGGCGCAGTTTGGCGGCCATGAGATCCCCGGCGCGCGCTACCTGGACCTGCTGGCGCGGGCGATCCGCCTGCCGGTGAGCTTTGACGACCGCCCGGTGTCGTTCCCCCTCGTCCTTCGCTGACTTTCCCGCGTAATCCTTCCCTGCTTGAACTTCCATTCCCACGCCTCCCTCATCATCGTCGGTCACGGCTCGACCGTGAACCCCGACTCCAGCGCGCCCACCCATCAGCATGCCGACACGATCCGGCGCATGGGGGTGTTTCGCGAGGTCGCCTGCTGCTTCTGGAAGGAGGAGCCGACGATGCGCGAGATCTTCGAGGCCGTGGAGGGCGAGGTCGTGTACATCGTGCCGAACTTCATCAGCGAGGGCTACTTCTGCCAGCAGGTGCTGCCGCGCGAGCTGCGGCTCGACGGTCCGGTGACGCGGCGCGACGGCCGCACCTTCTGCTACTGCGATCCGGTGGGCATTCACCCGAACATGACGCGCCTGCTGCTGCAGCGGGCCGACGAAGTGGCGCCGGGCGTGCCGCGCGAGGCCACGAGCCTGGTCATCGTTGGCCACGGCACCAGCCTCAATGAGAACTCGACCAAGGCGATTCAGGAGCAGGTGCGACTCATCCGCGAGGGCGGTTATGGATTTGCGGAGGTGCTCGATGCCTACATGGAGGAGGCGCCTCTGGTCTCCGACTGGGTGCAGTTGACGAGTGCGCCCAACGTCGTCGTGGTGCCGTTCTTCATTGCCGACGGCCTGCACAGCTTTCAGGACATCCCGGTACTGCTTGGCATGGAAAAGGAACCGGGCAAGGCGCTCAGTGAGATGGAGGTGTTTCGCCAAAACCCCATCGAGATGCACGGTCGCCACCTCTACTACAGCGGCGCCATCGGCACCGAGCCGCACCTGGCCGATGTCATCCTCGATCAGGTGCGCGATTTTGACCGTCGCCACCCTGACGTGGGGCAGGGGGCCACCGCGCAGGTTTCGGCCCAGGAACAGGCGCTGGCGCGCTGGCTGGAGCAGGGACGCCAGGTCATCGGCCAGGTCGTGATCAGCGCCGTGGAAGGCGGTTGGGAGCTGCGCCATCGCGACGAACGCGCCGCGGACGCGGCGGCTTTGGAAACGCACGCGCAGCCTGAAGACGCGCGTGTCATTGCCCGCTACGATGCTGCCGGCGCCTTCCGCCCCATCAAGACCGCGCCCGATCTCAAGCGTGGCTGGAGGCTGATCCTGCCCGACCTCGCCAGCGTGCGGCTGGCCCTGGAGTTCTTTTATCCCGCCGCGCTCGGCATGGCGCTGGCCCAGGAGCGCGGCACGCTGGAGCCGGTGCCGCTGCGCGCCCTGCTGGGTCGGCAGACCGGCATGTACCGCTTCGCCAACGGCATCACCGACGACCAGGCCTGTGCGATCCTGGGGCGCTGCTGCAACACGGCGACGAAGTGCCTGCGTCGCATCGTTTACCCGCTGGCCGAAGGGCAGTCGCTCGATGGTCCGGCCGAGGCCAAGCTCGGCGCCGAGGCCGGTCACGCCGGCGAGGGCGAGTCGGCCATTCCTCTGCTGTGCATGGAGGCCTGCAACCACATCGTCTCGGCGGCGCGCAAGCAGGCACGCGAGAATTTTGAGGCCAAAGAACGCGAGGTGGCGGCCTCCTGAAACCCTTGTCAGGGCCGGCCCGGCGGCTATGGTGAAAGCTTGATGAAGCGGTTTCTCCGGCGCCTGCTCAAGCTGACGATCGCCAGCGGTCTGCTGGCGGCCGGTGTCTATGCGGGTTCGGAGGCCTTTGGCGAACGCTGGCGCGGCTACGTCATCGCCCGGCTCGGCGAGCGCGGCCTGCACATGGATTTCCGCCGCCTCGTGCTCGATCCCTTCGGCGGCCTGATGGCGCGCGACGTGCGTCTCTACTCGCGCGCCGACCGCCGGCAGTTGCTGGTGTCGGTCGATCGCCTGCGCATGGATGTCGAGTTCGGTCGCCTGCTCGAAAAGCGCTTCGAGGTGCAGGGCTTTGAGTTGAGCCAGGCCAACCTGAGCATCCCGGTCGATCCGCCCGAGGATGCTCCCTCGGCCGAGCCGACGATGCTGGAGGTGCGCAACCTCAGCGCACGCGCCTTCCTGCGCGACCGCCGGCTCGAGTTGCGGCATGCGGAAGGCATGCTCTCCGGCATCCGCCTGAATTTGTCGGGCGACCTCCTGCTGCCGGCACCGGACAAGGACAAGCCGCAGGACAAACCGCATCTGACCCTGCAGGATCGCATCAAGGTGCTGCGCAACCATCAGCAGCGCATCCAGAAGGGGCTCGACTGGCTGCAGCGGTTTCAGTTTGCCACGCCGCCGCGGCTGACGTTGGAGGTGCATGGCGAGATCGACCGGCCGCTGGAGATGAATGCCCGGCTGGTACTGGAGGCCGACGGCATGAGCTACGGCAGTTATGCCTGTCGCGAGGTGGTCGCCGAGGCCGAGTACCGCTCCGGCCTGATGGATCTGACGCGCTTTTTCCTGCGTGATGCCACCGGTCAGGTGAGTGCCAATGCGACCTGGCGCATGGCCTCGCCGGAACTGAAGTTTCACCTCAGCTCCAGCGCCGACCTGCCCGGCCTGGCCCAGGCCTTTCTCAGCAGCGACAAGCTGCGCGAGATCGTCTTCTACGACAGCCCCAACCTCGCGCTCGACGGCGTTTGGTTTGTGGTCGGTGAGCTGGCGCCGCACAAGCGGCCGGTGCGGGTCACCGGCAGCCTTGACTGCGGCCGCTTCAGCACCCGCGGCGCGGTCTTCGATGGCCTGTCGGCGAAGTTTGGGGTTGCTCCCGAAGGCGTGTACATCCGCGACCTCGTCCTGCGCCATCAGACCGGCACGCTGAGCGCGCAGGTGCTCACGCATGAGGAGCAGGGCTTCCGCTACCGCGCCCTGCTGCGCATGGATCCGAACGCCTTCCTGCCGTTTGCGCAGATGGAGAAGACGCGTGAAATCCTGCGCCGCTTCGAGTTCAGTCCGCTCTCGAACATCTTTTTCGAACTCGAGGGCGCGGGCCCGAAGGCCGACCTGCAGCAATGCCTCAACCGCGGCCGCGGCGAGCTGCGCAACTTCAAGTATCGCGGGGTCGATCTCGACCTGCTCACCGCCGATGTCGAATTCAAGGATCCCCAGCAGCACTACCGCAATGTCCGCCTGCAGCGACCGGAGGGCGTGGCCGAAGTTGCGCACATTGAGGTCGATGACGACGCGCACTGGGTGCGCCTGACCGGCTTGAAGTCGGGCGTGGATCCGGTGGCGGTGACGAGCTGCTTTGCGCCAAAGACGGCAGCGCACATCGCCAAGTACCGGCTGCCGGCCGACACGGCGGTCGAGCTTGAGGGACTCATCGATTACAAGGGCGGCGAGGACAGCGACTTCAAGGTCCGCTTCCGCCATGACCAGGGCGAGGGTCACTACACGGTGCTGGGCGAGGACTACGCCATCGTCGCGCCGCAGGGCGACCTGCACATCAAGGCGGGGCAGCTCGATTTCGACGTGCGCGGGCGGGTGCATGGCGACGCGATGAATGCGCGCGGCCAGGTGAGTGTGCAGCCGGAGCGCGACGCGTTTGCCGTCGAGGTCAAGGCGGGGCGCTTCCCGCGTGAGGTGTTCGGTCGCAACGTGCCGTTTGAGAATGTGACCGCCAAGGTGAGCGGTGTTGACGAAACGACGAATTTCGACGTCAAGGCGCGCCTGCTCGGCGGCAGCTTCGATCTCAAGGGGCGACTGCAGGACACGGCGCCGCCGCGCTCCTACCGCGGCGAGATGCGCCTCGATGGCGTCAGCTTCCAGCGCTTCGCGCAGATCTATTCGAAGACCGCCGAGACCGAGGGCGATCTCACCGGGCATTTCCGTTTCGAGGGGCGCGAGGACAACTGGAAGGCGCTGCAGGGTGAGGGCGCGGCCATCATCCTCAACGGCAACCTCTACGCCGTGCCCATCCTCGGACCGCTGACGCCGCTGCTCGACAACCTGCTGCCGGGCAAGATCAAGGATTACAACGTCGCCACCGAAGCCAACTGCACCTTCCGGGTCGCCGACGGCTTCGTCACGACCGACAACTTCGAGGCCCTCACGGGGGTTTTCAAACTGGCCTCCAGCGGGCGCATCAACTTCATCGACGATGCCGTCGACCTCACCACCCAGGTGCGGGTGCGCGGGCTGCCGGGCATCGTGCTGCGGCCGTTTAGCGAGCTCTTCGAGTTCCGCGGCGAGGGCACGGTCAAGGACACGCGCTGGACGCCGAGCCTGCTCAAGGGCGTGCCGCGCGACAAGGAGGCCGGCGAGACACCGAAGGCTTCCCCCTCGCTGCGCCTGCCGTTGCCGTCGTTCTTCAATCGCTCTGAATCCCGCAAACGCTGACGCGCTTTGCGGTTGCACTGGGCCGCGGCCCGGCCACCGGTCGCTGCCGTGCTGCCCGTTCCTCCCTTCACCGTCCTGATGCCGCTCGCCCTGATCGGCCTGGGGTTGGTGCTGAACGCCCGTCGCGCGCGGGGGTGGCGACCGCTGGCAGCCGCGGGTCTTGCCGGTGCCGGCCTCGCCAAACTGCTGCTGCTGGTCCTGCCGCTGGAAGGTTTGGTGGCCGATGCCCTCGCCGCCGCCCCACTGGCGCGCAGCGGTTGGTCGGTCTGGGGCTCGACCCTGGCCTATTCGGCCCAACTGTTTCTCCTGCTCTCGGGGTTGGCCGACCTGCTGACAGCCTTGTCCCTGCTGCTGAAAAAGCGTCTGCCCGACCTGCTGCGCGCGCCGTTTCGGGCCGAAAGCTTCACCGGACTGTGGCGACGTTTCTGCCTGCCGGGACGTCGCCTTGGCAGTGCGCGCCGACAGGCCGCCGCCGGCCTGCTGCTGGTGACGGCGACCGCGCTGCTCTGGCGCGGTTGGGCGCCGCCCGTGCTGGCCTGGCTGGTGCTGCACGCGCTGCTCATCGCTGCCGAGGCCGCGCGCGGCGGGCGCAGTCTGTTTGCCGGTCCAGTGCCGCCGCCGCTGCGTGCGGTTCTGGTCGCCGTGGTCTGGTCCTTGTCGGCTGTGCTGCTGCTCTCGGCCGATTTTTCTGAGGCCGTCGCCAAGCTGCGCCTGCTGGCCGGCGCGGGCGAACGCACGGCCTACACCCTCGTGCTCGATGCGCGGATCGGCGGGATTTGGGAAATCGTCCTGCTCTGGACCGCCTGGCTGAGCGCCCTGCTGCTGGCCAGTCTGCGCCGTCCGCTGCACCGTCGCCCCTGGCTGCTGCTCGGCGCGGGTCCCTTGCTGGGGCTGCTGGCGCTGGTCTTCGGACCCACCCTCGCCGGGCAACCCGCGCAGACGCCGTGGGCGGCTTGGGCGGCCGACTGGAAGCGCACCTGGTGGGGCGAGGGCGATCGCCAGGTGATCGTGGGCAGCGCGGGCTGGCTGTTTGCCGCCGAGGAGGCGGAGCGACTGACACGCGCGCCGCGGCCGGGCCGCAGCGAGGATCTGCTTGAGCGGCTCGAAGCCTGGCGCGGGCAGGGGACCGAGCTGCTGGTCGTGCCCGTGCCGGCCAAGCTGGCCCTGCAGCCCGAAGCCCTGCTGCCGGCGAAGTTCGCCGGGCCATTGCGGCCGGCCGACCTGCCCGCCAAGCTGTCGGCCTTGGAGGCCGCGGGGGTCAAGGTGCTGGATCCGGCGGCGGCGTTGTGGGAGGCGCGCGGGCGTCAGCCGCCCTACTTTTTGCAGGACCGGCATTGGACGCCCGAGGCGATGAAGCAGACCGCGCTCGCCGTCGCGGCGCGGGTGCGGCGCGACTGGCCGCGGCTGGTGGCCGACACCACACCGCTCGTCGATGCCCGCGTGCTTGAACGCGCGTCGGTCGGCGACCTCGCCTTGGACCTGGTGGGCGATCTGGCGGAGACGCGGCTCGGCGTGGAGTCGGCGACCCTGGTGGCGCTGCGCGGGTTGCCGGCCGATCGGCAATCGCCGGTGCTGGTGGTGGGCGACGGCCTGCGCCGGGTGTTCGATGATCCGGCGCTGAGCTTTGGTGATCCTGGGGGCGAAGCACAGAGCGCCGGCTTCACCGCCCAGTTGGCGGCGCTGCTGGCGCGTTCGCTCGACGAGGCGGATGAGGTCGAGGTGCTGGCCGATCCCGGGCGGGTGGCCGACAAGCGGCTCATCGTCTGGCTGCTGCCGGCGGATGCGCTGTGAGGCGGGTCAGTCGAGGCTGCCGAGGCGGGCGTCCGGATCGGGCGCGATGAAGCCGAGATTCACCAGGAAGTCGTCCATGGCCATGAGGGTGGCCTCGTAGTTTTCGAACGACAGGTTGAAGTTGAAGAAGCCGTGGCCCTGGCCCTCGAACTCGACGAGGTGGCAGGTGTTCTTCTTGCGCGAGCTCTTCTTGGCGAACTGTTTGGTGCCTGCGTAGGGCACCACGCGGTCGGCGGTGCCGTGCATGAGCAGCATCGGCGGCAGGCCGGTGCGGATGGCGCGCAGCAGGTTGGCTTTCTTGGCGCTGGCGGCATCGGGAAAGCGTTCGAGGCCGAAGCCGTGCTTCGAGGTGTCGAGCACCGGATTGAAGAGCACCAGGGCGTTCGGCGCCGGGCTGCAGTCGAGCGCGTCGGTGGCGTCGTCGTAGCCGTCGAGCATGGCCGCGGCGGCGATGGCATGGGCGCCGCCGCTGCCGCCGACGGCGACGATTTTGCCGGGGTTGATGCCGAGGCCGGCGGCGTTGAGACGGATCCAGCGCAGGGCGCTGCGCGCATCGGCGATGGCTTCGTGCGGACCGGCCTGGTGGCGGGCGGCGACGCGGTAATCGAAGGCCATCGTCATCATGCCGCGCGAGGCGAAGTAGACGCAGTGCGGCGCGAACTGGGCGACCTGGCCGTTGTCCCAGCCGCTGCTGAAGAAGAAGGCGGCGATCGCCGTGGGCCCCTCGGGCGCCTTGGCGGGATCGGGCTGCCAGATGTAAACCGGCAGGCGGGTTTCACCGATGATCTTGTAAACCGTTTCGTGAGCGGTTTTCAGGAGTTCCCGATTGCGGTCAAGGGGGGGCGGTTTGAGGGGACCTGCGCCGGGAGTTTCCATGAATCAATGTGGCAAAGACGTGACTTTTGCCAAAAAGCCCGCGGCAGCAACATCTTTTCCTGGCAGGAATCGGTGGGTGCGTGGTATTTGCCGGGTGCCCATGACGCCCCTTCGCCTCCTCCGCGCCGTCCTGCTGCTGGCGGCTGCGCCCGTCGCCGCCCAGGATGCCGCCCTCACCGCCGAGCTCAACCGCGCCTATGAAAACTGGCGCGGCGCGATGATCGCCAAGGATGCCCGCGCCTGGGCCTCGGCGATCACCAGCTACCGGCAGGTGGTCACGCGCAACCTCATCGTCAGCCAGAAAAAAAGTTTTCCGGGTGCGGTGTTTGAGGTGCCGGTGCAGCCGCCGGAACTGACCGGCCTGCGCCTGCTCGAAGCCGAGGCGGTCGGGGCGACGGCGCATCTGCTTCTGTTCGGCAAGGTCGACATGGGCGGGGATCCGTCGCTCATTCCGGAGAGTGTGCTCATGCTGAAGTTCTTTCAGGAGCGCGGGGGGTGGAAGTTCGACAGCAGCAAGCTGCTTCGCCTCAACGATCAGCCGGAGATCGCCCGCCAGATCAAGGACGGCGGCCGGCCCGACTTTCTCGACTGGCCGGAGTTCACCCCGCCCGGCACAACGCCGGCCGTGCCGAAGCTGTGCGAACCGCCCGAGTTCATGGCGGGCTGCACCTTCCAGTCCTTCGGCTACGAAACCAAGATGCGCATCAATGGCCACGACTACCCGGCGATGACCGATCACGCCGAAAAACTCTTTGTCATCGGCGGCCTGCGCAGCGGTCCGAATGAGCTGGTCCTGGAGATCAAGCCGGTGGAAGTGCCGCCCGGCGAGGAGCGTCTGCTGCAGCTCGACTTCTTTGTGCTGACCGGCCGGGAAGGGCAGGCTCCCGTGCGGGTTTATCATTACGAGGACCGCACGGGCAAACTCGGCGGCCCCCTGCGTCTGCCGCTCAACCTCACGGTCGAGATCCTGTCGAAGGGACTCTGACCGCCAACCCTGCGGCCGGCTTGCAAAGGGCGTGCATCGCGCCCAAGCTGTGCCTTCTTCGCCCCACCCGCCATGCCCACGTCCTACCTCACCGTCCCGACCGCCGCCCACAACGATCTTGTCCGCGCCGCCTACCTGCACCGCGGCTACACCGCCGACGAGGCCGAGGACGCCGCCCGCTTCTGTGAAATGGCGTCGGCGCACGGCATCCGCACCCACAACGCCATCAAGGCCCTGCACCTCGACCACCTCTTCGGTAGCGCCACCGGCGGCTGCAAGCCGGGCGCGGAGATCCGGGTCATCGAGAAAAAATTCGCCGCCAGCGAGGTCTGGGATGCCCAGCTCAAGCTCGGCCAAAGCGTCGCCTTCCGCGCCATGGACCGCTGCATGGCCATGGCCGATCAATACGGCATCGGCCAGGTCAGCGTCGACAACGCCTTCCACTACCTCTGGGGCGGTGGCTACGTCATGGAGGCGGCACGCAAGGGCTACATCGCCTACACGAACTGCACCTCCACCCTCGGCGAAGTCGTGCCCTTCGGCGGCAAGTTCCCGGTGCTCGGCACCAACCCGCACTCCTGGGGTCTGCCGACTCAGGACGCCTGCGGTTTCCCGGTCGTCATCGACTGGGCCACCAGCACCGTCGCCATGGGCCGTGTCCAGCAGCTCAAGCGCGAAGGCAAGCCGCTGCCGCCCGGCGCCGCGGTCGATGCCGCCGGCAACCCGACCACCGATGCCGAAGCCGCCGCCTGGCTGCTGCCCTTCGGCGCCCACAAGGGCTACGGCCTGTCGCTGCTCATCGAACTCATGGGCGCCATGATCGGCGGCAGCCTGCCGACCCTGCGCGGTGGCGGTGCCCATCCCGACATCAAGTCGCAGCCCTTCCCGGCCGGCGAGAAGCGCACGAGCAGCTTCTACTTCCAGGTCATCCATCCCGATGCGATCAGCAGCGGTCTGTTTGCCAAGGGCCGCAACTTCAGCGAAAACCTCAAGGCGGTGCTTGGCGACATCCTTGGCCACGGCAACGAGGGCTGCCTGCTGCCCGGCCAGCCCGAGGCGCAGAACGCCGCGCACACCGCCAAGGCCGGCGGTCTGCTGTTCACCGCCGCCGAGGTGGAGGCGCTCAACGAAATCGCCGCCGAAGCCGGCGTCAGCGGTTTTGACGTCGCCGCCCTGCCGGCTTACGAGGCCTGATCCCGCCAATGTCCGCCGCCGCCAAAGACCTCAAGGTCATCCCGCGCCACGTCGCCATCATCATGGATGGCAACGGGCGCTGGGCGCGCGAGCGCGGCCTGCCACGCACGGAGGGACATCGCGCCGGTGCCGAGACGGTGCGCCGCGTCACTGAGGCCTGCAGCGAGGTCGGGGTCGAGTTCCTGACCCTCTATGCCTTTTCCGCGGAGAACTGGAAACGCCCGGCGCGCGAGGTCGCCGCGCTGATGAAGCTGCTCGAACAGTTCCTGCGCCAGAAGACGCCGGAGATGATTGAGCAGAACATCCGCCTGCAGGCCATCGGCCGGCTCAACGACCTGCCCAAGTCCTGCCAGGAGCAGTTGCACCGGTCGATCGAGGCCACCGCCCAGAACAGCGGTCTGACCCTCATCCTGGCGCTCAGCTACGGCGGTCGCGAGGAGATCCTCGACGGCGTCAAGAGCCTGCTGGAAAGCATCGAGCGCGGCCACCTCGACAAGGGCATGATCGATACCGAGGTGTTCAGCAAGCACCTGTACACCCGCTACTACCCGGATCCCGACCTGCTCATCCGCACCAGCGGCGAGCTGCGCCTGTCGAACTTCCTGCTCTGGCAGCTCAGCTACACCGAGCTGTGGATCACGCCGACCCTCTGGCCCGACTTCGGCCGCGAGCACTTCCTCGAGGCGGTGCGCGACTACGGCCAGCGCCAGCGCCGCTTCGGCGGACTGTGAGCCGCGATCGCGCTTCCCAAAGCCCGGCTTTCGTGCTACGCCTTGCCTTTGCCCCCTGCGCGCCGCCGTGAAATTCCTGGTCCATCTCGCCCTCCTCGTCGCCTTCGCCGCACTCGCCGGCGCGGCCTGGGTGGCGCACAGGCCCGCCGCTACGCCAGCGCCCGGCGAACCCGCCAAGCGCCCGCGCGATGTACTCGACGAATTGAAGCAGGCCGCCATCAAGCGCTCGGCCGTGTTCGAGATCAGCGAGCCGGAACTCAACCAGCACCTCGCCCGCGTGCTCGAAGCGCGCGCCCGGCCGCCGCTCGAACGCTGGACGCAGTTCCGCCGCCTGGCGGTGTCGCTGCAGCCGGAGGTGCTGGAGGCCACCCTGATCTGGGACATCGCCGGTGCCGAACGCACGGTCAGCCTGCGCTTCCAGGCGGCGCGGCAGGACAGCGCCTTTGAGGTGCAGCTCGTTGGCGGCAGCTACGGCCGACTCGAGGTGCCGCGCGGCCTGCTCCGCCCCCTGCAGCCGCTGCTCCGCCAGCTCAGCGCCGTCTTCGCCGAGGAGATCGGCGCGTTGTTTCAAATGAACCAGGTGCGCGTCGCCCAAGGCCGGCTCGTCCTCGATCCGCGTTTTCCGTGAAGTCCATGCGCCCGCCCCGTCTCGCCCTCCTGCTCCTCGTCACGGCCCTGACCCCCGTGCGCGCACAGCAGGCCGTGCCGCCGCCGGTCGCTCCCCCCGCCGCCCCGGCGCCACGCGTCGCACCGCCGGCCCCCGGCCAGCTCGAAGCGCCGCCGGCCGTGCCGCTGCCCGCGGTGAACACCGAACTGCCGCCGCGACCCAGCCTGCCCGGCGAGGTGCCGCGCGTGCCCGTCGCCCGCCCGCGCGCCAGCAGTTCCACCAGCACCAGCGGCCAGTTCATCGTCCATGGCGACGACCTCGCCCTGCGCAGTGCCTTCTCCAGCAAGTGCGAGGACATCGCCACCGAAGTGCGCAAGCTGCTGCGCGACACCACGCCGTGGGGGATCCCGATCGTGGTCCTGCTCAACAGCGGCGAGTCCGCCCTCAAGGCCGACAAGGCGGTGGACACCATCATCTCCCAGATCGAGTACGGCGGTTTCCACCTGCAGGTGACGATCCATCTGCGGCCCGACCTGCGTCAGTCCGACGCCCGCCGCGAGATCGTCCGTGCCCTGCTCGCCGAACGCATCCTGCGCGACCAGAAGCAGATCAAGGCGCAGCGCTCCCTGCTGCTGCCCGACTGGCTGTTCACCGGCATCCTTGAGGCGCTGGAGTTTCGCAGTCGCGCGCGGCCGAGCACGCTCTTCGCCGCCATCTTCAAGAGCGGCCGCATCTATGGCATCGAAGAGATCATCGAGGCCTCGCCGGTGGCCATGGACGCGCTGTCGCGCACCATTTACCAAACCTCCTGCTGCGCGCTCGTGCTCGCCCTGCTCGACCAGCCCGATGGCGGCCTGCGCATGGCAAAGTTTTTGACCGCCCTCGCCGCCGACCCGCGCACGGAGCGCGAGCTGCTCAACCAGCATTTCCCGGCCATCGCCGGCAGCCCGAGCAGCCTGAACAAGTGGTGGTCGCTGCAGCTCGCCGCCCTCGCCGCGCCGACGCTGAGCGAGCCGCTCAGCATTGTCGACACCCTTGAGCAGCTCGATCACGCGCTCACCTTCCGCTACCGCGCCAAGGCCTCCGAAGTGCCGCGGCCACGCCCGGTCGTGGCACGTGTCGAGTCGCCCCGGCCGGCAAGTCCACCGAGCGCACCGAGCGCACCGAGCGCGCCGCAAGCCGCGAAGACGGAAACGCAGCCAGCGGAAGCCGGGAAGGCGGAAACGGAACCGGCCGAAGACAAACCCAGACGCTCCTTCCTGAGCCGCCTGAATCCCTTCGCGCGCGGCCCGAAGAAGGAGGATGCCGATGCCGTCATCGCCGCCGCGTTGGAGGAAGCGTCGATGGAGGGCCTGGTGGAGGAACCGGCGGCACCCGAGGCTGAGGTTGCCAAGACCGCGGCACCGGCGAGCGGGAAGAAGGACGCGGAAGCGCCGGTCGAGAAGACCGAGGCGGAAAAACCCGCGTCTGAAACGCCTGCGGAACCCTTCGACAAACCCTCCTTCCTGCGCCGTCTTTTCGGTCGCGATGCCGATCCGGCGAAGGTTGAGGAACCGGAAGCGCCGAAGGTCGAGGAGGAGGCAGCCCTGAAACCGGCGCCCGCCACCGTGATCAAGAACGAGCCGCTGCAGACGAGCCCGGTGGTTGCCAAACCGAAGGCCCCCGAGGCGGTCGTCGAGGACGACGCGCCGGTGACGATCATCATCAACGAGCCGATGCCGCCGAGCCCGGCGAACGCCAAGGCCAAAGCTGCCGAGAAACCGAAGGCCGAGGTCGTCGCGAAAGCCGAAGCCAGGACGGAGACGCCGGTCGAGCCGGCCCCAAAGGTCGAACCGGCGGACAAGCCGTCGCTGCTGAATCCCCTGAACTGGTTCCGTCGCGACGAGGCCCCGGAAGTCCCCGCCAAGCCGGAGACGCCCGACGCGAAAACCGACGAGCCTGCCGCCCCACCTGCGGCCAAGGACGAGGCCGCCGAGCCTGCGACCGCGCGCACGGCGCTGCCACGCACCGCCGCCTGGCTGGCCTCGGTCGGTGCCGGCTCGGGGCAGCCGGTGCTGGCCATGGATTTCCTCGGCCTGCGCCTGGGTCGCAAGAAACCGGAGGCTGCGGAGGAGCCGCCGGCCGAGTCCAAGCCTGAAGCCAAGACAGACGCCAAGCCCGAGGCGGCGAAAGCACCGGAGGCAAAAGCCGCCGAGAAAAAGCCGGAGACCGCCCCCGCCAAGGCAGCCGCAGCCAAGCCGGCGACGGAAGCTCCGGCACCGAAGGCCGAAGCCCAACCCGACAAGGCCGCGCCCAAGCAGGCCGAGATGAAGTCGGACGAGCCGGCGGTTGACGAATCGACCGAGCCCGCCGAACCCCGCAAGCCCTCGCTGTTCCGTCGCCTGCTCTGGGGCGACAGCACCAAGGAAGTCGCAAAACCGGAGGAGGTGCCGATGCCCGAGGAGGCGAAGGCCGCGGAAGCCAAGCCGGAGTCCGCGAAGCCTGAAGCCACCCAGCCAACCGAACCGAAGCCGGCGGTGGCGAAACCCACGCCGCCGAAGAAACCCGCGCCCGCACCGACCGCACCGGCCCCGGCGGATGAATCGCTGGTGGCGGCCGAGGTGGCCCTCGAGGATTACGCCGCGGTTCTGCGCCGGCCCGACGCCAAGACGATCTTCGAAGGCAATATCCGCGAGTTGGCGGCCCTGCAGAATCGCGCGGCGGTGCTGTTCCGACCGATCGTCACCGAGGCCAGCCAGTTGCTCGCCGACCTGCGCGAGGGTCGCACCAAGGGCGCGGACGCGCGCATTCGCACCCTCCGCCAGCACATCCGCGACGCGGAAACACGCAGCAAGGCCGTGCGCGACCAGCTCGACCTGCACGAGGCGAACGAAACGCTGCACATGTCGGGGGTCTTCGAGGATTACCTCAAGCTGCCGGAAACCCTGCAGAAGGAATTGCCCGAACGCACGGATCCGATCGCCCGCTACCTCGACGCGCTCGAGCGCGAGTTCGCCCGCGAGTGAAGGCCGATGGCCCAAGGAAGCCAGGCTTGAGTGGGATGCGGGCTAAGCCGGCCCCAATCATCCGTCATCCATCATAAATCAAAAATCCTTCATCCTAGCGGATGAAGTAACTCAGGTTCTCCAGCTCCAC
>CAZSBO010000052.1:0-4328 GCA_964605265.1 uncultured Prosthecobacter sp. | reverse complement strand
GAAGGCCCAAGGAGCAAGGAGCAAGGAGCAAGGAGCAAGGAGGACGCGGGATCCGCCGCCCGCTCCATCATCGTCGTCCATCCCGCCGGATCAGCGGATGAAGTAACTCAGGTTCTCCAGCTCCACCGCCAGGTCGACGCTGTTGACGACGACGTTTTCCGGCACGTCGAGCACGGTCGGTGAGAAGTTGAGGATGGCCTGCATGCCGGCGGCGACCATGTCGTTGGTGACGCTTTGGGCGCTGCTCGAGGGCACGGTCAGGATGGCCATCTTGACCTGGTTCTCGCGGATGAACTCGGCCATGTCGGCGATCGGCAGGACCGGGATGTTGACCCCGGGAATGCGCCGCGGCTCGAGGTCGAAGGCGGCGACCACTTCAAAACCCTCCTTGCGGAATCCGCCGTAGCGGAGCAGGGCGGAACCGAGGTTGCCGACGCCGACCAGGATGACCGGTTGCAGGCGGTTCTGGCCGAGCACCTGCGAGATCGTGTTGCTCAGCACCTCGACGTTGTAGCCGAGGCCGCGCGTGCCAAACTGGCCGAAGTAGGTCAGGTCCTTGCGCAGCTGCGTGGACTTGACGCCCGCCGCCTTGGCGAGGGCGTCGGACGACACCGTGTCCACGCCATTTTCCTTCAACCGGCTCAGACAGCGCTGGTAGATGGACAGGCGGTAGATCGATTTGCGGGGGATGTCGATTCGCTGCTGCACTTGTGAAAATTCACGCCAAAGCGGAACTTGTCAACGCGCCAGCGTCGCTCCCGGCCGCCTCAGGGCGTCTTGGCCGCGGGCGCCGGAGCGGCCGGAGCCGGGGGGGAGGCGCTGGAGGAACTGGACGATGCCGAGGCACTGTCCTTCTTGGCCGCCGCCTTGTAGGAGTCGCTGCGGTAGTCGGTGATGTAGAAGCCGCTGCCCTTGAAGATGAATCCCGAACCCAGGCCGATCTTGCGCTTCACCGGGCCGGCGCACTCGGCGACGGGGCAGTCGGTCAGATGCGGGTCCTTCATGGACTGGCGGGCCTCGAACTCATGGCCGCAGGTCTGGCACTGGTAATCGTAAGTGGGCATGATGGTTCAGTGGGGATGGGGGAGTTCAACGTATGGACGACACCCGGTCGCGCAAAGGGAAATTCAAGACCGTTGCCAAGGCCGCCCGCGCGTGCGAAAAGCCGGTCATGTCGCTGCCGCGCTTCCATCTGCCCCCCGGTTCCTGGCCGGAAGGCGACCTCGTCCTCTCCGGCGACGAGGCCCGCCACTGCGCGCGCGTGCTGCGCCGACAGGTGGGCGACGAGATTGAGATCTTCGACGGCGCCGGCCGGGCCGTGAGCGCCCGCCTGACATCGGTCGCCCGTGAGACCGTGACTGCGACCGTGCTTGAAGCGCTGCCGACCCCGCCGCGTCCGCCTGCCGTGCACCTGCTGCCGGCCCTCCTCAAGACGGAACCCTTCGAGTGGCTGCTGGAAAAGGCGGTCGAACTCGGTGCCGCCTCGGTGCGACCCGTGATCACCGCTCGCACGGTCGTGCAGCCCGGTGGCGAGCAGTTGGAAAAAAAGATGGCGCGCTGGCGACGCCACATGCTCGAGGCCGCCAAGCAGTGCCACACGCCCTTCCTGCCGCAGTTGGAAGCGCCGCGCCCCTTCGCGGAGGCGCTGGCCGCCGCGCCCGCCGGCGCCCTGAAAATCCTGCCTTCGCTGGCGGAAAGCAGTCGCAGCCTGCACGGTCTCGGCATTGGAGCGACCGAGGCCTGGGTGGTCATCGGTCCGGAGGGCGACTTCACTCCGGCCGAGGAGGAACTCGCGCGCGCCCAGGGGTTTCTGCCGGTGACGCTCGGGCCCTTCATCCTGCGCGCCGAAACAGCGACCCTGGCGGCGCTGACCCTGCTGGTCCATGAAATGGGGAGGGCCAATGGCTGACGCTCCGCTCTCGCCCGGTCTCGCCTGGCTTTACGGCACCCAGGTCTACGGGATCAAGCTCGGCCTCGACGGCATGCGCCGCCTGCTCGCCGCCCTCGACCTGCCCTCGCCGGGCATGAAGTTCCTGCACATCGCCGGCACCAACGGCAAGGGCTCGACCTGCGCCTTCCTGCACGCCATGCTCAGCAAGGCCGGCTTCCGGGTCGGTCTGTTCACCTCGCCCCACCTGATCCGCTTCAACGAGCGCATCCGCGATCACGAACATGAGATCCGCGATGACGAGATCGAGGCCGGCCTGGACCGTCTGCGCACGGTCGTGGCCGACTGGCAGCCGGCGCCGACCTTTTTTGAGCTGACCCTGGCACTGGCGCTCGACTGGTTCCGCGCCCGCGGCTGCGAGTGGGTCGTGCTGGAAACCGGGCTCGGCGGTCGGCTCGACGCTACCAACGCCCTGCGGCCCGAGGCCTGCGCCATCACCCGCATCGGCCTGGATCACATGGCCCAGCTCGGCGACACCTTGTCGGCCATCGCCGGCGAGAAGGCCGGCATCCTCAAGCCCGGCGTGCCCGCCGTCACCGGGCCGCAGCAAGCGGACGCGATGGCCGTGCTGCGCGCCAACGCCCGCGAGCGTGGGTCGCCCCTGACCGAGGTGGAACAGCCGCTCGACGGCCTGCCGCTCGGCCTCGCCGGGCCGCACCAGCGCTGGAATGCCGCCCTCGCCGTCGCCACCCTGCGCGCCGCGGGTTTCCAGCTGACGCCGGAGCAGATCGCCACCGGCCTGCGCGACGCCGTCTGGCCCGCGCGCTTCCAGCGCTTCGAGGGCGGTCGCCTCCTCCTCGACGGCGCCCACAACCCCGATGCCGCCCAGGCCCTGGTTGTCGCCTGGCAGGACGCCTACCCCGGCGAACAGGCCGTCATCGTCTTCGGCGGTTCCAGTGGCAAGGACCACACCGAAACCCTGCGCCCGCTGCTGCCGCTCGGCGCGCACTGGATCTTCACCGGCTTTGATTCACCGCGCGCGGTGCCGGCCGACGAGATCCGCACGGCCTACCTCGCCGCCGGTGGCGACCCCCAGCGCTGTCAAACCGCCGCCAGCCTGCCCGAAGCCCTCGACCTCGCCCGCCAGCACGCGGAACGCACCCTCGTCGCCGGCTCCCTCTTCCACGCCGGCGAAATACGAGCCCTGCACGCACGCGCCACCCACCCGCGCCGCACGCAGTAACGGCAGGGCCCACGGAAGATACGGAACGCACGGAAGGTTGGTAGAAGGGCAGGGTGCTGCGCTGTAGGCGGGGACAATGACCCCGCGAATCCGTGGGCTCCACAGTCAGACCATCGCTCTCGAAGCGGGTTTCGCACGGAGGACACAGAGCTCACGGAGGACAAAGGCCCACCCCCGACCGCGCGCAGCGCCCTGGACTGCGGCGGCCCTCCGCCGCTCTGCCAGCTAGTCCGGTCAGCGACCAGGAACCCAGACGGTCCGCAGATTTCACAGATTTCGCAGATGGGGCGAAGAGATCCGAGGGGAGCGCGGACACTCTTGTCCGCCTCTGGTTCAGCCCAGCCGCAGAAGAGAGCACCGCAGCGGCAGAAACCGCAGAGGGCGGATCGTTGATGGAGGGGGATCGGCCCGCGACCGCGCGCAGCGCCTTGGACTGCGGCAGGCTCCTGCCGCTTTGTGACCGCAGCCCTGCTGCGGGGAGGGGAGAGGCGGCTTTGCCGCAGAGTGTGCGCCAGCAGGGCAGGCTTGGGGAAAGCGGCAGCAGGGCTGCGCGCAGTCCAAGGCGCGAAAGCGCCAAGAAGCCGGGTCTCCTCATCCCTTGGTGTCATGCAGTCCAGGGATGCCGGCTGCGCCCCGGTCTGAGGGAGCGCGAGTGTGCCGAAGGTTACTCGCTCAGGGACGGAGGCCACACGCTGGACTCAGAGCGAGCAGGCTGCGCCATGCTCGCGCTCCGGTTCGAGGCGGGTTGCCGGCGGGTTGCCGGCGGGTTGGGGAGGCGTGCTCTGGGCTTGCGCCAGGTACGTGCGGTACGAGTTCCGGCAGGTGGGCACGGCTTTTTCTTGACGGGAATTCGCGGATGGCAGAGTCTTTTGCTTGCGAAAATTTCAGGGGTAAAGCTCGTCCTGCCGGGTGGCTTTTGCCTGCACCAAGTCTTGTGGACCGAACCGTTTGGACACAAGGCGACCGAGTGATGCCATGGCATGAACAAAACGTTTTTTTATCTCGATGAAGACCTCGGATCCCCGCAGAACCCAACCGATGAAAACAACTCTGTCCTTTCCCCAGCCCTGCCGCCGATCTGG
This sequence comes from uncultured Prosthecobacter sp., assembly GCA_964605265.1. Taxonomy (GTDB): domain Bacteria; phylum Verrucomicrobiota; class Verrucomicrobiia; order Verrucomicrobiales; family Verrucomicrobiaceae; genus Prosthecobacter. The sequence continues at coordinate 115 of CAZSBO010000052.1, read as the reverse complement.
GATCGTCGCCCTCGTTCTTTTCACAACGGCGTTCGCCTCGACCACAAGGGCGCAGGAGCAACTGCCCGCCGAAGTCAAGGCTCTCAAAGAGAGTTACGAACGAGAAATGGAACGG
>CAZSBO010000051.1:14767-23553 GCA_964605265.1 uncultured Prosthecobacter sp. | reverse complement strand
GAATCTCGACCTGGTGGTGGGTGGTCGCCTGCTCGACCGCGACCCGCTGGCCGAGCTCGGCGCCTGGGCCGAATTCCACGACCGAGTCGCCGGGGCTGTCGGTCTGCCAGTTGACGACGAGGCGTGCGGGATCGGGCGAGGCATGACTGAGCCAGACGCGCTCAATCGGCGCGGCGGTGGCGGAGGCGACGGTGAACAGGAGGAGCAGGCGCATGCGCAGACGGGTACGTGCGCGGGCGCCTGCAACCTGCGGCCGATCTCAGGCCAGGCGCGACTCGATGTCGCGCTCGAGCCAGGTCCAGAGGGCGTCGAGCGAGGCGCGCACGCGGGTCTTGGCGGCGGCCAGTTCCTCGGGCGACAAGCGCGCGCCCTCGGCGGGCATCTGGCGGGCGAACATGTAGTACTTGATCTTCGGCTCGGTGCCTGAGGGGCGCACGGCGAAGCTGCGGCCGTCGGCGAGGTCGACGAAGAGCATCTTCTCGGTGGCGACCGCCTCGCCCTCCTCGTCGACATGGCCCGGCTTGCGGAAGTCGCGCACGCTGACGACGGCGCTGCCATCGACCTCGGCGGGCGGCTGCGCGCCGTAGCTGTCGGCGAGTTTGGCGATCTTGGCGGCGCCGCTGGCGCCCTCGAAGACCTTGCTCTGGTTGACCTCAAGGAAGTAGCCGAACTCGGCATACACCTCGTCGAGCAGGCCGGCCACCGTCAGGCCGCGGCTGGCGGCATAGGCGGCGAGTTCGGCGAACATGACGACGGCGCCGTTGCCATCCTTGTCGCGGCTGAAGTCATCGCCCATGTAGCCGTAGCTCTCCTCGCCACCGAAGACGAGGAACTTGCTGTGGGCGAGGCGGGCGGCGCGCGATTCGGCGGCGTCGAGGTCGCGGTATTTGGCGCGGATGTCCTCCGGCAGGGCGGCCTCGTACTTGGCGAGCTTGGCGCTGATCCACTTGAAGCCGGTGAGGGTGTTGACGCAGCCGACGCCAAAGCGGGCGGCGAGGGCGTCCTGCAGTGGGCTGGTGACGAAGGTCTTGAGCAGCACGGCGTTGCCGCGGTTGGTCTCGTTGAGGATGCCGAGGTCGAACATCGTGCGCAGGCGGTACCAGGCCATCAGCGAGCCGGTCTGGTTGCCGGTGAGCAGGGTCATGCGGCCGTCGGCATCGCGCACGCCGACGCCCATGCGGTCGCAGTCGGGATCGGTGCCGATGATGATGTCGGCGCCCTCGCGGTCGGCGAGGTCGACGGCCATCTTCAGGGCCGAGGCGTTTTCCGGGTTGGGCGACTTGACGGTGGGGAAGCGGCCGTCGCGGACGTCCTGCTCGGGTACGGTGAGGAAGCTGAAGCCGAGTTTTTTCAGCAGCACGGGCACGAGCACGCCGCCGGTGCCGTGCAGGGCGGTGTACACGATCTTGAGCTTTTTCGCCGCCTCCTCGCGCAGCAGTTCGGGGCGCAGCATCATGGTTTCGACGCGGGCCAGGTACTGCGCGTCCATGGCTTCGCCGAGCATCGTGATGCGGCCCTGCTGATCGGCGGGCAGCGGCGTGTAGGCCTCGTCCTTGAGGGCGTTGACCTCGGCGATGATGCCGCTGGCGTGCGGCTCGACGATGCCGGCGCCGTCGCTGAAGTTGACCTTGTAGCCGTTGTCATGCGCCGGGTTGTGACTGGCGGTGAGCATGACGCCGGCATCGGCGCGCAGCTGGCGTACGGCGAAGCTCATCTCGGGCGTCGCACGGCAGCCGTCGAAGAGGTAGACATCGGCGCCGTTTTCGATCGCGATCTGGGCGCAGCGACGGGCGAACTCAGGCGAGAACATCCGGGTGTCGTGGCTGAAGACGATCGCCGGCTTGCCGTCGAGGCCGGCCTTGGCGCGCCAGGCCTTGCAGTAGGCGACCAGGCCGCGGGTGGCGCGGCCGACGTTGTAGAAGTTCATCGCGTTGGTGCCGACGCAGGGATGGTCGGGTTGCGCGTCCTCGGCGGCGGTGCCGCGCTCGGCGCGGGTGACGAGGCGGCCGATGGTGCGACCGCGCAGGCCGCCGGTGCCGAACTTGAGGGCCTGGTAGAAGCGGTCATTGAGTTCCTCCCAGGCGCCCGCCGCGGCGAGTTCCTCAATGCTGGCGCGGTACACCGGGTTGGTGCCGGCGGCGAGCAGGGCCAGGATGTTGTCGTGGCTGGACTTCAGGAGCTGACCGGCGTCAGCAGCGGCTTGGAGGGAAACTTCGAGCGACATGGCGGCCCGAGAATAACGCCGCCCGGCCGCTTCGCAATGGCGCGGGTGAGGCGTTTTTTGGCGTACCGGCAGGGGCAAGGCCTTTTTTGCCAGGCAATCGCTTTGGAGACGGCAGGTTCGGGAGGATCCAGAACGTGCAGCCGGGACGGGGGCGCTGGCGGTTGCTACTGGGAGAGCTCGCCGAGCATTTCTATCAGGGTGTCAACCATCTTCACCGAGGCGTCGAGCTGCACTTTGTTGACGCCGATCCACGTCTCGTAGCCGCCGAGCTTGTGCTGGGTGGGTGTCGGCAGGTAGCCGTGCGAGCCGTTGGCGATGGAAAGGTTCATCAGCGGCTGGAGCGGGCTGCGCTGCTTCAACTCCAGGCCGATCTCGGCGAACACCTCGAAGGGCATGGCCGCCATGGCCAGGCCCCCGATGCGGTGCGTCTGCACGATCACGTCGAGGGTTGGTGGCATCTCCGGCGAGGCATAGGCGAGCACGGTGCTGTAGGTGCTGTAGCGGCTGCTGCTCATGGGTTTGATGCGCCTTGCCTTGACCGACTCCGCCCAGGCGACCTCCTCCTTCGTTGGATAGCGTCGCTCAAAGGTGAGCGTGCGTTGCAGCGATGTGAGCTTCACGTGATCGTGCCACTGCAGCGTCTTGTGCGCCTCCAACACTTTGTCCGCGCACAGGTGCGCCACCTCGCGGGCTTTTTCGAAGGGTTGATGCTGTTTTTTTTGCTGCGGGCCGCGCTTTGCCAATTCCTCGTCGGAGTAGCGCTCCAGATTGTTCACGTCGCCGCTGGTGCCGTTGGCCATGATGCCGACAAAGGGCGGATCCTGATGCCGGTCAGCACCGAGCAGCTCGCCCACTCGGTCGGCGAAGATTGCGAAGTAATCGGCCGAGATCGTGTTCGGTGGGATGCCGCCGACGTAGTGCAGTCCGTAGGAGGCCATCAGCGAGATCGGTTTGCCTGAGGTGGTTCTCAGGGAAAGGAAGGTGATCTGCGGATCGACGGGGCCGGCAGGCTTCAGCAGTCCCTTGTAACCGGGGTTGGTGTCCACCTGCTCGATGTTGTCGTGCGCGCCATAAACCGGGCGGCTGCCGGGCATCAGGAACCACCGGCGGTTGAAGACCTGCGTGGGCTCCTCAGCGACGCCCCAGGCGATCTGTGCCGGTTGCAGTTGGTTGTGCGCGCGCAACACGCCATCGGCGATCCGGCGGGTGAGGAACGCGGTGTAATCGTAGTAGGCCTCGCCCTCTTCCAGCTTGGCGCCGCCCGAGGTGTGCGTGTGTGTGGCGGAGATCACGACGCAGTGCGGCGGGATGCCGGTCATCTTTTCAATGATCTGCTTCGCGTTCGCGGCGACCTCGGCCGAAATGTGCCGCAGGTCGCACACCACCAGTGCCAGCCGGGCCTGCCCGTCATCAAGCACCAGGCAGCGGGCGTGCAGCTCATCATGCACATGGGTCGGCGGCGGCCGGCTCGTGCGGATCTTTGGGTCGGCACCGATGGCAGGCGTGATGTTGCTCGTCGCCGCGCCCGCGCGGAAGACCGGCGTCGCGGCTTCGGAAAACCCCAGTGAGGCAAAAACCAGGCAAAGGCGGGTGACGATGCGCAAGCGTTGGAGGTGCATTGGGGGCGGCTTCATGTCAGTGCAAAGAGACAGGGATGAACAAGGTCAGAATCAAAGTGCGGGCGAAGCTTGTCGCCGGGGGCTGCGGCTCAACTTGGGTGAGTGATATCGGATTGTCCCATGGCCGTACTTCATTTTCACGTGCAAAACTCTCCTGATTCAGAGCCATAACCGTTTATCATCCGCACGAGGATTCCGCATGAGCCACGATCAAATCGAAATACTGGTCATTCTCACCGCCACGGTCGGCATGTTCCTCTGGGGCCGCTGGCGGCACGACATGGTTGCCGCCGGCTCCTTGCTGGCGTGCGTGGTGGCCGGGTTGGTTTCTCCGAGCGAGGCGTTTCTGGGCTTCGGTCACCCGGCGGTGATCACGGTGGCCTGCGTCTTGGTGCTCAGCCGCGGCCTGCAAACCTCGGGGGCGGTCGACGCCCTGACCCGGCTGGTGCTGCCGCCGAAGGCCGGCGTGATTGTGAGCCTGACCGCCCTGATTGGGCTGGGTGCGGTGCTTTCCAGCTTCATGAACAATGTCGGGGCGATGGCGCTGCTGATGCCTGTGGCGGTGCAGATGGCCCGCCGACTTGAGCTGCCGCCGGGACAGGTGCTCATGCCCCTGGCCTTCGGCACGATCCTGGGCGGCATGACGACGATGATCGGCACGCCGCCCAATCTCATTGTCTCGGGCTTTCGCGCCCGGCACGGTGCCGGCGGTTTCGGCATGTTCGACTTCACCCCGGTGGGATTGGCCGTGGCGGTGGGCGGGGTGCTTTTTATCGTGCTGGCGGGCCGATGGCTGGTGCCGGTCCGCAAGCAGGCCGGGATCGAAGGCTTCGAGTCGGGAGCCTACCTCACCGAAGCACGCGTGCCGGAAGACAGCAAGGCTGTGAGCCTGACGCTGCTCGAACTGGAACAACAGCTGGAAGAAGCCGAGGCCCAGGTCGTCGGTCTCGTGCATCGCGGCGTGCGCCTCACGGCGCCCAACCCGCGGCTCAAGGTGCAGGCGGGTGACATTCTGGTCATCGAGGCGGAGGCGGACGCACTGGCCACCGTGCTCTCCAGCCTGGGACTCAAACTGGAGGAGGCCAAGAAACCCGAAGAGGCCACCGAAACGAAACAGCCGGGTCAGGGGGAGGGCGCGAAAAAGCCGGGCACCGGCACACAGGAACAAGCGGACAAGGCGGAATCAACCGGCGAGGTCACGATGGCCGAACTCGCCGTGTTGCCGGCCTCAACCTTGAGCGGCCGTTCGGCCCGCGATCTCCGACTGCGCACGCGCTACGGCTTGAATTTGCTGGCCTTATCGCGTCAAGGCCACCGTTCGCTGGGACGGCTGCGTTCGATGGCCATCCGGTCCGGTGACCTGCTGCTGCTGCAGGGTCCCCCCGAAGCCATCGCAGAGTTTGCCGCGGACAACGGCTGCGTGCCGCTCGCCGAGCGGGACTTGCGCATCCCGGATCGTCGCAAGGCCTGGGCGGCCGGCATGGTTATGGTGTTGGCCATCGGCGCTGCCGCCCTCGGGTTGCTGCCGGCGGCGATCTCCTTCGCCATTGGTGTGCTTGCCTCGATGGCCCTGCGCACCGTGCCGCCGCGTGCGGTGTATCAGGCGATGGACTGGCCGGTGATCGTGCTGCTCGGCGCGTTGATTCCGGTCGCCGGGGCGATGGAATCCACCGGTACGGCCGATCAGATCGCGCGCTTCCTGATGGACCACGTCGCCCAAGGCCACGCCGTCTTCGGCCTGACGGTGATCCTGGTGGTGACGATGTTCCTTTCCGACCTGATGAACAACGCCGCCACGGCCGCCGTCATGTGTCCCATCGCCATCAGCACAGCGAGTGCGCTCAACGTCAGCGCCGATGCCTTTCTGATGGCCGTGGCCATCGGTGCCTCGTGTGCGTTCCTGACTCCCATCGGCCACCAGAACAACACCCTCATTCTCGGGCCGGGCGGCTTTCGCTTTGGCGATTACTGGAAGCTGGGCCTGCCGCTGGAAGTCCTTGTGGTGGCGATTGCCATTCCAATGCTGCGGGTGATCTGGCCGTTGTAGGGGGGCATTCCTTGCAGTTAAATGGACACAACGAAATGCCTGACACGTTTCTCAACCCGTCCGGAATACCCCGGTTTCTTGTGGCACTCTCCATCGCAAGCTTGCTGGGTTGCCTGCCTTTCGCTGGAGCAGCCAATGCGCCCGGGCAGGCGGATCGCCCCAATGTTCTCTTCATCATCATTGATGACCATCCGGCGCACATGGTGAGTGTGTTGAACGAATCGCCCGTGAAGACTCCCCACATGGAGCGTCTGGCGGCACGTGGAACCTGGTTCACGCACGGCTACAACGCGGCCCCGGTCTGCGCGGCCTCGCGGGCGGCATTCCTTACTGGCGTTCACCCGTCGAACTCAGGCGCCTATGACAATCCCCACGGTTGGAAGCGAACCGTTCGTCCCATCGCGCAAGCCGAAAGCCTGCATGGCCTTTTTTTGCGCAACGGCTATCTCACGGCCGGCTTTGGCAAGATCGATCACACGCCCTGGCAGTGGGACACCCTTGACGATTTCACGCCGGGCTACCGGGTGGGCCACCGCAACGATCCCACTGTCGAGAGTTATTCAGACGCGCAACTGGCCGGGTTTGCGCTTCCCGAAACCCTGCGAATCCCCAAGCCCGACTACCTGGCGACGCGGTTCGGCGCCCTGCCCGATGACTGGGATCGTGACGACCCGAAGAAAATGCAGGAGGACACTCAGCACGCCAACCGTGCCATCACGTTTCTGCAACAAGGCCACAAGCAGCCGTTTTTCCTCACCGTCGGGTTCTGGCGTCCTCATTCGGAACGCATTGTGCCGAAACGTTATTTTGACATGTATCCCCTGGATGAGATCCCAATTCCGGAAAGTTTTAAGGAGGGGGATTTGGACGATGTGCCCGAACCTGGCAGATTTTGGGCCACCCGCCTGGGCATCCACGACGCGGTGATCCATGCCGGTCTCTTGCGCGAATACCTGCGCTCCTTCTACGCCGCAACGAGTTACATTGATGAACAGATTGGCAGGGTGCTGGATGCCCTGGAGGCAAGCCCCTGCTCGGACAACACGATCGTTGTTCTGGCAGGCGACAACGGCTTTCATGGCGGCGAAAAAACCCATTGGTCCAAGTTCGCCCTCTGGGAGCAGGCGAATCGAGTGGTGTTCAGCATTTCCGTGCCGGGCTATCCCCAGCAGTACAGTCACACGCCGGTCAGCCTGATCGACATCTACCCGACGCTACTCACCCTTTGCGGTCTGGATCAACCCACGCGGCAGTCTCTGGATGGGATCGATCTTGCTCCGGTTTTGAAGGGCGAGGCCAAAGAACGCGGCAAGCCCGTGCTTTCCACCTACACTCGGGGGAATCATACGGTGCGCGGCAACCGGTACCGCTACATCCGCTATGCCAATGGCGATGAGGAACTCTACGATCATGACGCGGATCCGCATGAGTGGACCAACCTTGCCAACAACCCGGATCACGAAGCGGTGAAGAAAGACATGCGCCGGTGGTTGCCCCAACGCGATGCGCCTCCCATCGGCAGAGGCTCGGCCTGGAAAGGCCCTGGGAAGTAAGCTTGTGTGAAGCTGCCGCCATCAGGGGCGCGCGTAGCGGCCATACCAGCGGTCATCGCGGTCGAGCCAGCGATCCAGCCAGGCCAGGCTGAACTGTCGGGCCACGGGCGGATAGCTGTGGCCTCCAGGGTAGGAGAACCAGGCGAAGCAGTCACCCGCACCAAGGCTCTTCAATTCGGATTCCATCTTCTTGGGTGAGATGTTGGAGCGCTCCTTGTAGTAGCTCAGGGTCTTTTGATAACTCCGCCGCGCCTTGCGCGCCTCAAGCACGCTGGGCAGGCCCTCCACATCCCGCCAGTCGCGATAGACCCTGGCGACGTCGAGGCATTTTCCCAGGAGGTCACGACGGTTGTGAAACTCCCATTCGCTGGAAAGGATCAGCAGCGGACGCGGCGCCACCAGCATCATCAGCTCGTCAAAATCCACCGGCACCGGCCGCGCGGGATCATCGACATAAGGACGAAATTTTTTGATGTAGATGTACCTGCCCGCACCCCGCGACCAGTGCTCGCCCGGGCGGTGCCAGTCGAGCACGCCACCCACGCTGATGATGGCCGCGAGTCGCGGCTCAAAGGCACCCGCGAACACGGCGGTGTGCCCCCCCAAAGACAAGCCGATGCAGCCGATCTGAGCGGGAATGACAAAGTCCAGCGTCTGCAAAAAGTCGACGCTGCGCATGATGTCCCAGGTGTTCTTGCCGACGATAGACCACTCGGGGTGACGCGCATAAAAAGGCCGTGATTGCATGACTTCCTCGCCGGGTTCAACGCGTTCGCCATCGGTGAGTAGGTCGATGCTCAATGTCACGTAACCGTGGCGTGCGAGATGCAGGCCGTAGGATCTGCCGCCGTCGCTGGTATCCGGCGGCGAAACGGGGGTGGCTCCGCAAAGGCCCACAGCCTGGTCCTTGCCGGAGCCTTGGGTGGTGCTGTGGATGCAAATCATGGCGGGCGCGGGCTGGCTGCGCGCGCCCTCCGGCACCAGCAGCCAACCGGTCACGCGGTCGTCCGCCTCGGTCTGAAAGCTGACGTGAAAACGCTCAATGCCACCTTTCTCCTCGGCCATCTGCTGCTTGAGCGCGGCGAGCTGTTCCGCGGTCAATCGTTCTGAGGGACAGCCGGGTTCCAAAGTCACCTTGCGCATTTCTGGTGCGAGCGGCGGGATGGTCGTGGGGAAATCACCCAGCAGGTCGAGCCAGGCGCGCTCCACCTGGGCTCGGCGCTCGTGCCAGGGTGCGTCTTTCTTCACTGGCTCGGCGGCTTGCGCGGGAGCGGGGCGCAGCAGGGACACGCCGGACAGAGCGGCGGCACCTCCGGTGATCCATTCACGGCGGGTGGTTTCAG
>CAZSBO010000051.1:0-14667 GCA_964605265.1 uncultured Prosthecobacter sp. | reverse complement strand
TCGGGCAGGGAGTCGAGGTAGAGCTGCTCGACCTTTTGCCGGGCCCAGGGGGTGCGGCGCAGGAAGGTGAGGCTGGACTTGAGGCTGGGCTGCCAGTTGAAGCAGTTGATCGGTATGATGCGGCCAAGCATCTCCCAGCCGTAGTGGGCCTGAAGTTCGGTCACCATCCTTTCGAGGGTGATGCCGTGCAGGGGGTTTTTGGGGCCGGCGGCGTGCATGGGGCGCGCCTGTCAGGCGAAGAGCTGGGTCACCGGCTTGGCCTTCACCAGCTCGCGCGGCTGGTTGAGGTGGTTGTAGACGATGGTCTCGGGGTCGATGCCGACCGCGTGATAGATCGTGGCCAGCAGTTCGGTCGGGTGCACCGGGTTTTCGGCCGGGGCGGAGCCGGTCTTGTCCGATTTGCCGTGGACGTAGCCGCGCTTGATGCCGGCGCCGCCGATGATGGCGGTGTAGCAGTAGGGCCAGTGGTCGCGGCCGTCGGCGCTGTTGCCGTTGCCGGAGGTGGAGACACCCTTTTCCGGGCTGCGCCCGAATTCGCCGAGGGCGACGACGAGGGTCTCTTCCAGCAGGCCGGAGGCGTCGAGATCCTCGAACAGCGCGCTCAGGCCCTGGTCGAGCATCGGGCCGCTCTGGTTCTTCATGCGCTGGGTGAGACCGACGTGATGGTCCCAGGAATGGTTGTCGGAGTTGGCGACCTTGGGCCAGATGAGTTCGACCACGCGGGTGCCGGCCTCGAGCAGGCGGCGGGCGAGCAGGCAGCTTTGGCCGAAGGTGTTGCGGCCGTAGCGGTCGCGCAGTTTGACGGATTCGCGCTCGAGGGCAAAGGCGTCGCGGGCGCGGCCGCTGGCGATGAGGCTGAGGGCCTGGTCGTAGTAGCCGTCGAGGCTGAGATCCTTGACGGCCGCCTCGATGGTCGGCATCTGGTCGTTGATCGCATCGCGCAGCTTGGCGCGGCGCTGCAGGCGCAGGCTGAACAGGTCGGGGCGCAGCTGCAGGTCGTCGATCTTGAGCCGGTCCATCTTGCCCATGTCCATGTCGTCGCCCTCGGGGTAGAGGGTGTAGGGATCGTAGGCCTTGCCGAGGAAGCCGGCGGTGCCGCCCTTGCCGACGACATTCGATTCCTGCAGCGGGCGCGGCATCATGACGAAGGGCAGCATCGGCTCGTCCATCGGCTTGAGGCGGATGATGTTGCTGCCGAAGTTCGGGTAGTCCTTGGCGTTGGGCGGTTCAAGCTGGCCGGACGGGCTGACCTTGTCGGTCGTGTAGCCGGTCATGATCTGGTAGATTGCCGCCGTGTGATTGAACAGGCCGTTCGGCGTGTAGCTCATCGAATTGATGGTGGTGAACTTGTCGTTCACCTTGGCGAGCTGCGGCAGGATCTCGGTATAGTGATGGCCGGGAATCTTTGTGGGGATGGTCTTGAAGGCCGAGCGCACCTTGTCCGGCACGTTCTCCTTGGGATCCCAAAGGTCCAGGTGGCTGGGGCCGCCCTGCAGGTAGATCATCAGCACGTGCTTGGCCTTGCCCCAGCCGGCGCGACCGGCGGCGGCCGAACCCGCGGAGGCGGCCTGGGCGCGGAACAGGTTGTTCAGCGTCAGACCGAGCATCGAGGCGCCACCGACGCGCAGGATGTCGCGGCGGGTGAGGCCGAGGTCTTTGTCGCAGAGGTCTTTGCCGAGGGCGCCGGGAATGCGGAACATGGGAGGAGATGGGTTCGGTCGTGAAAGTCTGCCAGAGCGCGCCTAACCAAGTCAAGCGTCAAACACTGCTGCCAAAAACGGTGCCGGGCGGCGGTTCTTGCCGGGGCACCGGGCTGCGGCCGGAAAATGCATGGCGGCGGCAGTCCAGGCCATCCGGTTTCTCAGGGCCGGCCGAGCAGGCGCCGCACCTGCTCCTCGCTGTAGGCCGGGTTGCGCCGCTGCTCCTCGAGTTCGATGATTTTGGGTCGCTCGTTCTTCTGCTGGCTGCGCAGGGCGTCGCGATCGGCCTGGGTGCGGAAGAGGGTCTCCGCGCCCGCGAACACCTCGCTGCCGGCACGCGCGGTCTGGCTGCCGAGGGGACTTGCGGGGGTCTTGAAGCCGGCATCCGTGCCGGAGGCCACCTCGTCGCCGCGGGCGTAGGCCTGGCCGGCCAGGCCGCTGTCGCGGTCGGCGCCCGACCAGGTTTCGGCCCGGTAGGACGGTGTGCGGGCATAGGGTTTGCCGCCGGCGAAGGAGGAGGCCTTGTAGTTTTTGCCGGACATGGCCCTGCCGTTGTCGCTTTGGCGCGCCAGCGTCGACTGCACGCCGGGATCAAAGCGGCTGCGGTCATTGGGGTCGTTCATGCGCTTGCGTGCGGCCGAGAAACGCTGCTGCATGGTCTGCGACATCAGCGGCGTCGGCTTGCGCTCCGGGCGCGACGACCCGCAGGCGCCGAGCAGGGGCGTCAGCGCCAGCAGAAGGCGAAGGGTCTGGGAGGGTGTCGGCACGGGTTCAGCGGTCGGTCGGGCCAAGCTTGCCGGCACGGGCGGCGAGAAACAAGACTTCTTTTTCGATCCCGCCCGGCAGGTGGTGCTTGGGCAGTTCCGCGGCGATGCTGTCGAGTTTGTCCCAGGCGCGGTACAGATCGACGAGCAGTTCCGCCGTCTCGCCGGGCAGGGCCCAGTTGTGGCGCCTGAGGAAGTCTTCGGCCGCCTCAAAGGCGCTCTCTTCAATGAGGAAGCGAACCCAGGCGGTGCAGAGCCCGGCGTGCAGGGTCTGGCTGCCGTCGTTTTTATCGAGCGCGGCCTCAAACAGCTCGCGCGCCAGGCCGCGCTCGCCGATGGCGGCAAAGGCCTGCGCCCATTCGACCGGCTGACTGCCGCCAGGCTGGCTCTTGCGCACGACTTCGGCGAACAGCTCGCGCACGCCGGCGCTGTCGCCAAGCGCGTGGGCGATGCGCACCATGAGCGGGCGTTTGCGGCCGTCGAGACGCAGGGAGGGCAGCTCAAGCAGGGTCTCGCAGGCCTGGCGGGCCCAGGCCGGGCGACCGAGTTCGAGCAGGACTTCGGCGCCGAGTTCGAGGCAGGCGTGATCGCCCTCGCGGGCGGCGGCCCAGCCTTCGGCGAGATCGTTGCCGGCGCTGTCGGGCAGGGCCTTGGCAAAGGCGGCCAGGGCGAGCGCTGCCACCGGGCGATCCAGACCGGCGCGGGTCTCCGAGCGCAGCACGTGAATCCAGGCGCTCTGCTGCGGACCGCCGGCGCGACCGCGCAACCAGTCGGCGAGGGCCTGCAGCGCCTCGCGATCGCGACTGCGCGCACGGAAGAGGGCGGCGACCTGGGGGCGGCCGAGTTCCGGGGTCCAGTCGGGATCGGTGCTGTGCAGCTTGAGCTGCTCCAGGCGCAGGCGGAAGCGGTCGGCGTCGTCGCGCAGGCTGCGCTCGGCCTGGATCAGGTAATTGAGCGCCTCGGCGTCGCGGCCGTGGCGTTCCAGCAGGCCGGCGAGTTCAAGGATGGCGGAGAGCGTTTTTTGGTCGACCGCCAGGGCCATGAGCGCGCGGAATTCCTCCCAGTTTCCAGCCCCGGCAAGCAGGCTGGCACGCAGGGCGAGCACATCGCGCCAGTATGGGTGCGGTTTGCCGGTGAGATCGACCTCGGCCAGCGCCGTGAGGGCGTCCGCCGCGCGGCCCTTGAGCTGCAGCAGGCGGGCGCGGCGCAGGCAGGCCTCGATGTCCTGGGGCACGTTCTTTTCCGCGTTGACCGTGTGGGCGAGGTGCAGCCGTTCCCAGGCGGCGAGCGCGGCGTCGTCGTCGCCGGCGCGCTCCTGGAGCAGGGCCAGCTCGCGCAGGTAGGGGATTTCGTCGGGCACCCGGCCCTGCAGCACGCGGGTGACTTCCGAACGAAAACCGAGTTGCTGCAGGGCGGCAAAGTCGAAGTTTTGGGCGAGGAAATGGGCGTGTTTTTCGCGCAGCACCTCGTCGCCGGGCTGCGGCGGTTTCATCGGCGGCTCGGCGGCGAGCAGCTGCTCGGTGAAGGCCAGGCCGCTGGTGGTGTCGCGCGCGGCCTCGCTGGCGCGCAGCAGCCAGAGGGCGTACTCGGGGTTGGCGGGCGCGCGGCCGGGCAGCATGCGGTAGACCTCGACGGCCTCGCGCGCCATGCCGTTGCTTTCCAGTCGGCCGCCCAGCTCACTGAGGGTGTCGACCGAGACTTCCATGCGCATGTCGACGCTGGCGAGGTGCTCGCGAATCAGGCGACGGCGCGTGGGATAATCCTCCTGGCGCAGTCGGCGCAGCAGGTGGCCGAGGCGCCACTCGCCGAACTCGAAGCCGGTGCGCGAACTGAGGGTCAGGTTGCCCAGCCGCTCGTCGAGCCGGCGGTTCGCCTCCTGAACGACGCCGCCCAGGCCCTGCTGGACAAGCACCGCCTGGATTTCGCGGGTCTCCTCCCAGAAGCTGCGCAGGTGCTGCGGTTCCTCATGGCGGACCGAGCCCTGGGGCAGCAGGATGCCGCGAATCTCGCCCATCGGGCGGGCGGCGACGAAGTCGCCGGTAACGAGTCGCTCGAGTTCGCCGGCAGCCGCGTGCTCGGCGCCGGCGAGGCCGGCGACCACGGCCTTGCGCAGGCGCGTCATCGCCGAGTCGGGGGTGCGCTGCAGGTGCTTCCAGGCGTCGCCAAGGGTCTGCTCGCGCTCCTGCAGGGAGACGGCGAGGCGGCTGGCGGTGGTGAGGCTGTACACGTAGGGATCGTAGGTGCCGCGGTAGGGACCCGGGCGCGCCGGGGCGCGCACGACCTGGCCGAGATACTGGCGCGCCAGGTCCCAGCGTTCGGCCGACTCGGCAATGCGCGAGAGGAAGTAGGCGTAGTCGGCGGCGAGCGCCGGTGAGTTGCGGCGCAGGCTTTCGCCGAGTTCGAGCGCCTCGGTGTAGCGCTGGCGATCCTGCAGCGAGCGGGTGATTTCAAGCACGGCGGCATTGGCCAGCAGGCGCGAGGCGCCGAGCGCGGCGAGTTCACCGCGGGCGTAGCGGAAGCCTCCGAAGTCGGTCAGCAGGGCGACCGCGGCCTGCAGCAGGCGACGTCGAACTTCTTGTTCGGTGATGTTGAGGCCGGTCTGGCCGGCCCAGGCGAGGGCCTCGTCCATGCCATGCGAGCGCAGGGTCAGCCAGACCCGGCAGAAACGCGCTTCCAGACCGGGCGGATCACCGAGCAGCTCGTGCAGCGCAGCGCGGAAGCCGGTGCCGTCGCCGGCGTAAAACAGGGCCCACAGGCGCTCGACCGGCGCGCGGCTGGCCGCCTGCCAGTCGCGGCTCCAGGCGGCGAGTTCGGCGGGCTCGCCGCGGCGGCGCAGCAGGCGGGCCAGTTCCTCGACGGCGCGCAGGCGAATGAGCTCGACGTTGTCGGGCAGGGCGACGAGTTCCGGTCGCGGCAGGTTGAAGAAGCTGCGCAGGCGGCCGGCCTCCTCGTGGGTGAGGCCGGCGGCGGCTTCGACCTGGCCGGCGAGTTCGGCGACCGGTCCGGGAGCACCCTCCTTGCGGGTGTCGGTGAGCGGCAGCGGCAGGCGTGCCGGATCGGTGGGGCGGGGGGAGGAGGATGGCTGGGTCTTGGCGAGGATTTCGCGCAGCCGGGTTTCGGCGGCGGCATCGTCGGCGAGGCGGAGTGACTTGAGGGCGATGCGGAATTGCGAGCGTGCGTCCCAGGGACGCACGCGCGCCACCTGCTCGTAGACGCGTCGCTCGGCCTCCTCCTGGCCGGTGGTGCGGTAGTGTTCGGCCAGGCTTTCCAGCGCGGCGGCGTCCTGGGCAAAACGGCTTTCCAAACGGCGGCGAACGCGGTCGGCCTCGGCGATTTGGAAGGTTTGTTCGAGCAGTTCGACGAGGCGGCGCGACTCGGCTGCCAGGGCGGCGGGCGGGGCGGCGGCGGCGATCTGTTTTTGGAAGTAGATGGCGGCGGCGAGATCCTGGACGCGCAGGGCGGCGTCGCGCAGTTGGCCGGAGGAGAAGGGGGTGTCGGGTGCGGTGTAGTAGGCCTGCTTCATCGCCTGGAAGGCGCGCGCGTGATCGCCCTTGCGTTCGTAGACCTGAGCCAGCGCCTCATGATAAAAACCGTCGAAGGGATGCTTGCGTGCCAGGCCGGCAAGGCTCTTCTCGACGAGATCGAGGCGGCGGGTGGTTTCTTCTTCGGCGAGTTCGCCGCCGCGGCTGTCCCAGAGCAGGCGGTCGAGGAAGCGTTTGTAGGCTTCGCGCCGGCGCTTGATGTCGGTCTCGCGCTCGGTGATGGCGGTCTGCACGGCGACGAATTCGGCGAGCTGGTTCTGGCGCAGCAGCAGCTCGGCCTGGCGTTCCATGAGCGGGATGGCGGCGCTGTCGCCGGCGCGGCGGATGGCCTCGCGCCAGAGGGCGGCCGCGTCGTCGGGCCGCTGCTGCAGCAGGTAACACTGGGCGAGCGCGGCGATGAGGGGTTCGGCATCCGGATGGCGGCGCAGGCCGGCCTCGAGCAGTTCGGCGGCTTCGCGCCCCGGGGGTGGCGCCGGCTGATCCGAGCGCCAGCCGCGGTTTTGCACGGTCGCCATCGCGGCCTGTTCGGCCTCCAGCAGCAGTTCGCTCAGGCGCAGCACATGGCGGATGCGACCGGCCTCATCGCGCTCGATCAGGCGGCGCAGCAGGCGCCCGGCCAGCGACCGGTTTTGATCGGTCAGCGCCAGTTCCAGCAGCAGCTTGTCCGCCTCCAGGGACAGGCCGCTGTCGCCCGCGGCGGCCTGCAGGCGCTGCAGCAGTGGGTAGGCGGTCTCGTGCTGGCCGGTGCGCAGCGCCCACCAGGCGGCGCGAAACAGGGCGGCGGCGTCGGTGGGCGGAGCTTTCGCGGCAAGCTCGCGCGCCTTGTCGAGCACGGCCTCCGGCAGGGTTGGCAAACCGGGCTCCTCGACCACGCCGGCAAAGCCGCGACCCGTGAAGGCATCCGGCAGGCGAAATTCGCCGGCCGTGCCCTGGCGCGCCGGCGCCTCGACTCCGGCGTCGCCGAGCAGGACGGCGAACAGTCGTTCATCGACCTCGGCTCGCTCCTCATCGCTGGTCGAGGCGCCCCAGGCTTTTTCCAGCCAGGTCGCGGCCTCCGCGGGGTCGCCCTGTTCGCTGAGCAGGTCGGCCAGCCGCAGCCATTGGGCGCGACCGGCGTCTGGACGGGCCACTTGTTCGCGGGCCAGCACCAGGGCATGGGTGGTGTCCTGGCCGGCGGCGAGAAAGCCGGCGGCTTCGTCGAGCCGGCGGCTGCGTTCGGCTTCGCCGGTCGCAGCGTCGATGTAGCGTCGCAGCAGGGCGTCGGCGGCGGCGGCATCCTTGCGGGCGCGATGGAAGGCGGCCAGCTCGAAGACGGCCTCCTGGCGGCCGGGTTCGCGCTCGACGCGCCGGCGCAGGATGAGTTCGACGATGCCGTCGAGGGCGCGCGCCTGGGCAAAGGCGAGCGCCTGCTTTTCCAAGTCGGCATCGGCGTTTTCCAGCAGGGTGCGCAGGCGGCTGGCAGCCGCCTCGGGGGCGCCGAGGCGCAGGTCGGCCTCGCAGCGCAGGAAGAGCAGTGCCGGGCTGGCGCCGTCCTTCAGTCGCTCGTCGAGCAGGGCAGCCGCCTCCTGCGCTCCCTCATGGTCGAGCAGCAGGCGCACGAGTTCCCAGCGGTAGGCCTCGACCCCGGGCAGGGCGGCCACCAAGCCGCGTAGCGCCGCGAGCTGACCGTCCGGGTCGATGATGACGGCACAGAAGCGGGCGAGGTCGCGCAGGGCACGCTCGGCGGGTGGTTGCACGGCGGCGGCCGCGTCAAGCCGGGCGCGCATTTCCTCAAGCCGGCCGAAGCGTTCGTGCAGACGCACGCGCCGGCGGAAGAATTCCTCGTAGCGACCATCGCGGAAATCGAGCAGGGCCAGGCCATCGTTCAGGGCCGCGTCGGCCTGTTCGAAGTCGCCGGCGAGTTCGTGAATGCGTGCCAGATCGTGGTAGGCCTCCAGCCGCCGGCGCGGGTCGCTCTGCTGCGCCAGGCGCGAGAAGAAGGCCGCGGCCTCGGCGGGCAGGCCGGCGCGCAGCAGCAGGTCGGCGACCCGGCGCGCGAGGTCGAAGTCGTTGGGGCGCAGGGAGGCGGCCTTTTCCCAGGCGGCGCGCGCTTCGGCGGTCTTGCCGGCGGCGAGCGACTGGGTGCCGAGCTCGAGCCAGGTCTCGGTCGCGGCGGGATCGTCGGCGGGGAGCAGTTGTGCCAGGCGCCCGAGGAAGTCACGGGCGCCCGCCGGATCGGCGAGTTCGCGCGCCGCCTCGGCGCGGGCGCGCAGGGCGGCGCGGTGGTCGGGCTGGGCGGCGAGCACCGCGTCGTAAAGTTTCGCGGCGCCCGCGAGGTCGCCGCTGCGGCGCAGCAGGTGGCCCTGGACAAGGCGCAGGGTCGGGTGACCGCTGCGGACGGCCTGGGCGGCGACGTGGTCGAGCAGCAGGCGCGTGGCGCCGTGCTTGTCGTAGAGTGCCCAGAGCAGGTCGACGACGCGGCCGTACTCGGGCTGGGCGACCAGCAGCGACAGGTACTCATTGGCCAGCCTTGTCTCGCGATCGGTCCAGCCGGCGGGTGTTTCCTGTGCTGTCGCCGTGCAGCACCAGCAGGCCAGTGCCGCGAGCAGGGCCCGCAGACGGCGGATCGATGGGCGCGGCGTGAGCATCAGTTAAAAAACGAGTTTAGCCCGCCACTCTCACACCTGTCTACTGCGGCTTGCGGGAGCCTGGCATGGGCGGTCAAGACAGGAAACGGTCGTCTGGACGCGGCCGGCTGCGAAAAGCGCGGGCGCCATTTCGTTACAGGAGGGCACCCCATGCCCGTTTTTCGCCCTTTGCTCTGTGTTTCGCTCGGCCTGCTGCCGGCCCTGCCCGGCGTTGCGGCCGTGGATTTTTCCCGCCAGATCCGGCCCATCCTGTCGGAGAACTGCTTCTTCTGCCACGGGCCCGACGAGAAGAAGCGCGAGGCCGGCCTGCGCCTCGATGACGAGACGGAGGCGAAGAAAAACCGCGACGGCGTCACCGCGGTCGTGCCCGGTCGGCCGGAGCAGAGCGCCCTGCTGCAGCGCATCCTGTCGACCGATCCCGACGAGGTGATGCCGCCGCCCAAGCAGCACAAGGTCATCCCGCCGGAGCAGGTGGCCCTGCTGCGGCAATGGATCCAGGAAGGCGCACCCTGGGGGGCGCACTGGAGCTATCAGCCGGTGCGCCGGCCACCGGTGCCGGGCGCTGCGGCGGACCGGGCGCGCAACCCGGTCGATGCCTTCCTGCTGGAGCGTTTGACACGCGAGGGACTGGCGTTTGCGCCCGAGGCCGACCCTGTGACGCTGCTGCGCCGAGCCGCGCTCGATCTCACCGGTCTGCCGCCGAGTTTGCAGGAACTGCAGGGCTTGCGACAGGCGCCGCTGGAAGCCGTCGTCGATCATTACCTCGCCAGTCCGGCCTACGGCGAGCACTGGGCGCGGCAGTGGCTCGACCTGGCGCGCTACGCCGACAGCTCGGGCTATCCGAGCGATCAGCCGCGGACGATCTGGGCCTGGCGCGACTGGGTCATCCGCGCCTTCGACGCCAACCTGCCGTTTGACCGCTTCACGATTGAGCAGATGGCCGGCGACCTGCTGCCGCAGCCGACGCCGGAACAGCTCACGGCCACCGCCTTCCACCGCAACACCATGACACAGAACGAGGGTGGCACGAGCGATGAGGAGTATCGCGTGGCGGCGGTCATCGACCGGGTCAACACGACCTTTGCGGTGTGGATGGGCACGACGATGGCCTGCGCGCAGTGCCACACGCACAAGTACGATCCGATCACCCACAAGGAGTATTTCCAAGTTTACCACCTGCTCAACCAGACCGCCGACGCCGACCGCAAGGATGAGTCGCCGCTGCTGGAACTGATCGATGCCGCCACGGCGGCCGAACGCGCCGGCTGGCAGCGCGAGGTCGCGGCGCTGGAGGCGCAGTTTGCCAAGCCGTCACCCGCCTGGCTGGAGGGCTTCGAGGCTTGGCTGGCCGGCAAGCCGCAGCTCAAGGACAAGAAACTGCAGGAGGCGGTGGCGGCGGCGGCGCCGACACCGGCCCAGTTGCAGAGCCTGCGCCTGCATTACGCCCGTCAGGTGGCACCCGCGGCCCGTTCTGAGCGCAGCCGGCTGGCCGCCCTGCAGCGCGACTTGGCCAGGACGGCACCGGTGACCGTGCCGGTGATGCGGGAATTGCCGCCGAAGGAGCAGCGCAAGACCCAGGTACAGTTGCGTGGCAACTGGCAGGATTTGGGTGACGAGGTCGCCGGTGGTGTGCCGGCGGTCTTTCATCCGCTGCCGGCTGGAGCGCCGGTCGATCGTCTGGCGCTGGCGCGCTGGCTGGTGAGTCGCGACAATCCATTGACGGCTCGCGTGGTGGTCAACCGCCTGTGGGAATCGGTGTTTGGCACCGGTCTGGTGGCCACCAGCGAGGAATTTGGCAGCCAGGGCGAGCTGCCCTCGCATCCGGAATTGCTCGACTGGCTGGCGGCCGAGCTGATGGACAGCGGCTGGAACGTGAAGCATGTGCTGCGCCTGCTGGTCACCAGTCGCGCCTGGCGGCAGCAGTCGACCGCCGCGCCGGCCCTGCTGGCGCGCGATCCCGACAACCGCCTGCTGGCGCGCGGACCGCGTTTCCGGCCGACCGGCGAGCAGTTGCGCGACCAGGCCCTGTTTGTCAGTGGCCTGCTCAGTTCGAAGCGGTTTGGGCCGCCGGTGCGGCCGCTGGCGCCCAACCTCGGCCTGAGCACCGCCTTCGGCCGCAGCAACGACTGGACGATCAGCGAGGGCGAGGACCGCCATCGCCGCAGTCTGTACACCGAGGTGCGGCGCAACGCGCCCTATGCCAGTTTCAGCGCCTTCGACGCCGGCAACCGCGAGGTCTGCCTGATTCGCCGCGGCCGCACCAACACGCCGCTGCAGGCCTTCGTCACCCTCAATGACCCGGTTTTCGTCGAGGCGCATCAGGCGATGGCGCGTCGCCTGATCGCCGCGGCGCCGGATACCGGGGGCCGGCTGAGCCTGCTGTTCCGGCTGTGCCTGGCGCGTGAGCCCAGCGACAAGGAAAGTGCGACCCTGCAGGCGCTGTTGGAGGAGGCCCGGGGACGTTACCGCGCCCACACCGGCAACGCGCGGCGCATGGCCACGGAACCGCTGGGCCCCCTGCCTGACGATGCAGATCTGGCCGAATACGCCGCTTGGACAGTCGTCGCCAACGTCGTCATGAACCTCGACGAATTCCTCATGCGACGCTGATGATTTGCCGGCTCACTTGCCGAGCAGGCCGCCCAGGCTTTCGATCAGGCGCGCGCCGGATTCGAGGGCCTTGCCGCCGGTGTCGGTGGCGTTTTTCAGCAGCGCGTCGGGTTGTGCCGCCTGCTTGCCGAGCAGGGGTTCAAGCAGCAGGGCACCGCCCTGGGCGGCGACTTCGGCGGGCAGGTCAAGCGCCGCCTTGCCGGCACCTTCGACGAGGCGCTGGCTCAAGTCCTCGCGCGGTGCCTGGCGTGTGCCGGTGAGATGCACGCGCGTCCAGCGCAGGCCGGGAGGTCCTTCCGGTGCGGTCTCGGTGAAGACATGCTCGCTGGCGCCGGGCAGCCAGCGCAGGGTCTCCGGCGTGACCCCCAGCCAGAACTGACCGTCCAATTGATCGCCGCGCACCGTCAGCCGTCCCTGCAGGCGCAGCAGTCCGTGCGAGGCGAGCACCAGCGGATCGAAGACCTGCTCGGTGGCGCTGGCGGTGACCTGGGTTTCGGCGACATCAAGTACCAGCCGTTTGAAGCGCTCGACGCCACTCCAGGCAGCCAGGCGGTCGAGCACGGGCAGGGCGGTGAGCACGCCATTCTGCAACCGCAGCTTGCCCTTGCCCTGCGGCGGCGTGGAGCCGCTGGCGCTCAGGCTCAGTTCACCTGCCAGTTCGCCGGTCAGCCGCTGACGCCAATCCGCCGCCACCCAGTCGGCCAGCGGCAGTCGCTGCCATTCCAAGTCCGCCTGCCAGGCTGGCCCGGCGCTGCGCAGGCGACCGCGCACCCGCAACTCGGCCTCACCACGGCGCAGGATCGCCTCCTGCAGATGGCATTCACCCACCGCCAGACGGGTCACCACCCGCTCGAGTTCGAACTGCAGCGCCGGGCCGCCGGCGGTTGGTCGCAGTGGCGTGGTCAGTGAACCGCCCTGCAGCGTGGTCAGCAGGCTGGCTTCGCCCTCTTGCCAGTGGCTGACGGCCAGGCTGGCGCCGGCGAGCTGCCAGCCGCCGGGATGACGCAGGCCAAAACGCTGGACGCGTACGCCATCGACCGCGGTGCGGTCGGGCAACCACGAGCGCAGCCAGCCGGGCAGCGCCGGTGCAGCAGGGCTGGCCGGCTCGACCGGCGCCGACGGTTGGGCGGCGGGCGAAGCCGCCGCCAGTTCGAGATCCAGTCGGTCGGCCCCGGCGCCGATGATGTGCCAGAGCCCGCGCCGAAAGGCGCCCCAGTCGATGCCCAACTGCAGGCCGTGCGCCTCCGCCCGGCTGCCGTCGGCGAGCACGAGGCCGGCACTGGCCGTGCGCACCTCGTCGCCCGACCACTGCAGCGGCTCAAGCTGCACCTCGGCGCCGAGCCGGTGGCCGGTCAAAGCTTCGAGCCGATCGCGGAAGGAGGCGTCCTGGAGTTGATGCCGGACCCAGCCCATGAACAGGGCCGGTGTCATAACCGCCAGCAGAGCGAGCAGGCCGCCACCGCCGAGCAGGGCGACGATCCAGCGGCCGTTTGTGCCGCGGGAACGGCTTCTGGAGCGGGGTTGCATGAGCGAGGGCTTCGATTTGGCCTAACGGGATCAAAATTAATACGAGAATGAAATTCTGTCACGCAGGATGCACGCGAACGCCAAACCCTCCGCCCAATCTTTACGCTTGCCAGCGGCGACGGATTTTGCGGCTATGCTGCCCTGATGCTGGAAGCCAACAACGTCTGCCTGGAAATTGACGCTCCGCCGGGGGCTGAACAACCGACCCTGCACCTGCTGCGCGAGGTCGCCTTCAGCCTGCCGCAGGGGCATTTGATGGCGATTGTCGGTCCCTCAGGCTGCGGCAAGACAACGCTGCTCAAGGTGATTGCCGGCATTGTGGAGCAGACCGACGGGCATCTGCTCTGGGAGGGGCGCGACCTGCAGGAAGAAGAAGACCTGCATCCGGGTGAACTTGGCTACGTGCCGCAGTTCAGCGTCGCCCACGACCAGCTCACGGTCGCCGAATGCGTGGCGGCGAGCATGGCGCTGCGCACGCAGCTGCCGGGCACCGACGACTTTGAGCCGAAGCTCGAGCATCTGCTGAAGATAACCGGTTTGGAGGAACTGGCCGAGCGCCGGGTCAAGGTGCTGTCGGGCGGCCAGCGGCGCCGGCTTGGGCTGGCGCTGGAGTTGGTGACCAATCCCTGCCTGCTGCTTTGCGATGAGGTGACCAGCGGATTGGATCCGAAGTCGGAGCGTGAGATCACCGAGTTGCTGCGCCTGCTGGCGCGCGAGAATCCGCGCCGCGTGGTCATCAATGTCACCCACAGCCTGGCCAGTTTGGATGCCTTTGACAGTGTCCTGGTCATGTATCAGGGACGCCTCGTCTACCACGGTCCGCCGGGCCTGCTGACGCACTACTTCAGCGTCGCCCATCCCGAGGAGGTCTACCTGCGCCTGACCCAGCGCGAGGCGGCGGCCTGGCAGGAATCCTGGCAGAAAAAGCGCGAGCATTACGAGGCCATGCTGGTGGAGGCGGCGGCTGCCGAGGCGAAGGCACCCCAGGAGGAGGAGGTGGTTGCACCCGAGGAACTGCCCGGCCTGTGGCGCCAGGTCGGCGTGCTGCTGCAGCGGCGCTGGACCATTTTTCGACGCGATCCAGGCCAGGTCTGGCTGCATCTGGCCATGCTGCTCGGTTTCCCCCTGCTGGTGGTGATCTTCGGTCTCGACGGCATCAAACCCCTGCGCCAGCTCGATCCGCGCCAGGGCAGCGATGTGCTCTACGAGGTTCAGCGCCTTGCCCAGCACCAACTGGAGCAGTTGCAGGCGGGCAGCCTGGTCAGCGGCCTCATCATGCTGCAGGTCGTCCTCGTCACCCTCATGGCCAGCAACAACGCCGCGCGCGAGATCGCCGGCGAACGCCTGATTCTGGAACGCGAAAAACTCGGCGGCCTCAGTGTCAGCGCCTACCTGATCAGCAAGATCCTCTTCCTCGGCGTCTTCGTGCTCGCCCAGAGCCTGTGGATGGGGGTGTTTGTCGACATGGTCGTCGGCGGCCTGCCCGGCCACTTGCTGGTCAAGTTGCTCCTGCTGGTGCTCGCCTCCGCCGCCATGACTTCCGTCTGCCTCGGCATCAGCGCCCTCAGTCGCAGCCCGGAGAAGGCCACCATCCTCAGCATCTACCTCGTCGGCTTTCAACTGCCACTGTCCGGTGCCGTGCTGACCCTGCCGTCCTGGCTCGAGGGTGTGGTCAACCCCTTCATCGCCGCCTTCTGGGCCTGGTCAGGCAGCCTGCGCAGCATGACCGACACCGCCTTCTACGACGCGGTGAAAAAGGTCACCAGCACCGCCCTGGTCACCCCGGAACTGGCCGCCTTCGTGCTCGCCGCCCACCTGCTCATCGGCCTCAGCCTTGCCTGGATCGGCAGCCGCAACAGCCAGTGGGACTAGGGGTGGGGAGCAGAGGGCAGAGGGC
>CAZSBO010000050.1:8725-23652 GCA_964605265.1 uncultured Prosthecobacter sp. | reverse complement strand
GCGGCGCCGGGCGAGCGCGCGAGCGGTTTCCAATCCTGTTTTCCGCGGCGGGGGTGATGCCGTCACCGGGGGGCATGAATGACCTGCTGCTGCTGGCGCCTCTGCCGGATTTTTTGCTGCTACCGCTGCGTGCGGCCTATGTCTGCCACGACGGTGTGACGGATTTGGAGGGGGTGCTGGCCCGTGAGGCGGGCTCGATCCGCGGCATTGTCCAGGCCGGTGGCACGGTGGTGCCGGAGGCGCTGCTCGAGCGGTTGCCGGCGCTCGAAATCCTGACGGTTTTCGGGGTTGGCTACGACGGTGTGCCGATCGAGTACTGTCGCCGGCGCGGCCTGCGGGTGACCAACACCCCGGACGTCCTGACCGACGATGTCGCCGACCTGGCGGTGGCCCTGGTGCTGATGACTTCGCGGCGGCTGGCGGAGGCGGAGCGTTTTGTCCGGGCGGGCGCGTGGCCGGCCGGGCCGTTTCCGCTGGCGCATGCCCTGCGCGGCAAAACCGCCGGCATCTTCGGCTTGGGCCGGATTGGCGCGGCGATTGCGCGTCGCCTGGCGGCGCACGGCCTGCGCATCGCCTACCATGGCCGCCGGCCGCAGCCGGTGGAGCATGCCTACTGCCCGACCCTGCTGGAGCTGGCAGAAGTGTCGGACTTCCTGATTGTCGCCTGTCCGGGTGGCGCCGAGACCCGGCATGCGGTGAATGCGGAGGTGCTGGCGGCGCTGGGACCGCGCGGCACGCTGATCAACATCGCGCGCGGCAGTGTGGTCGATGAGGCCGCCCTGGTGCGGGCGCTGGAGGCGGGGGCGATCCGGGCGGCGGGTTTGGACGTGTTTGAAAATGAACCGCAGGTGCCGGCCGAGCTGTGCGCCAGTGAGCGGGTGGTGCTGTTGCCGCATGTCGGCAGCGGCACGCAGGAGACGCGGGCGGCGATGGCGGGTTTGGTGCTGGAGAATCTGGCGGCGCACTTTGCCAGACGGCCCCTGCCGACACCGGTGCTGTGAACGCGCGGTTGCGTGCGACGATGTGGGGGTGCATGGGTGGCGCCCATGAAATTCCTGCTCGCCGCCCTGCTCGCCGCCGTGGTCTCCTTCGGCTGGAGCCTGCTGTCGCGCGAGGTCATGACCTGGCGCCAGGCGGGTGTGCACGGTTTCAGTCATGAGACCGAACTGGCTGCCTTGATCCGCAAGGGGGCGGGCAATGGGCGCGGCATCTACACCCTGCCGCACCCGCGCCAGGCCCTGTCTTATGCCGGGCATGAGCAGGCCAAGCTCGACGCCGAGTATGCCAAGGCGCTGGAGGATGGGCCCTATGTGCGCGCCATTGTGCGTCCCGGTCCGGGCGCGCCATCGCGTGGATTTGCCCTGGCCCTGGAGTTCGGTCGCTCGCTGATCGGCGCGCTGCTGCTGGCTGCCCTGATGGCGCCGGCGCTGTTGAACTATGCAGGCCGGCTCGCCTTTGCCGCGGGTGCGGGAGTTTTGGTGGGGCTGCTCGGCGTGCTGCCGGAGATGATTCATCATGAGTTGCCGCCGCGCGAGGTGCTGGTGGCGACGGCCGACGCGTTCATTGAGTGGCTGCTGGCCGGCGCGGTGCTCGGTCTGTGGGTCGGGCGCGACCCGACCGCCCGCGACGCGGTTTAGGGTGAAATTTTAAGCTCGCCTTGCCGCGAGCGGGCTGGCAGGATGGCGGTTATCCCCCGTCATGTCGTTTTTTTCAAGCCCTCGTGTTTGGCGCGCCGCCGCCGTTTCTCTGCCCCTGCTGACCGTTGCCACCGTCTGGTGGTTGGCGGGTGAACCGGTGTCGCTGCCGGCAGCCGGCGAGGCGGTGTCGACCCGTACTTCTGGCGGTTTGGCACAGTTGCCGCAGGTGGGAGTGGGCGCGGCCCAGTCCGCACCCGGCGCGGCGGACATTTTCAGCCGCTTTGAAAACTGGGCGGCGGCGCACCGCGGGGGTGAGGTGCGCGAGGGCCTTGAGTTGGCGCGCGAGCGTCGCCAGGCCCTGCAGGAGCTGATTCAGAGCGATCCGCGCGCGGCCCTGGCTCGGGCCCTGCCATGGACGCTGCGCCGGCGTCTGCCGGCGGAGGTGGCGGCCCTGTTGGAAGAAAGGGTGTCGGCGACGGGCGAGTTTTCGGTCATGGTCTCCACGCCCGCGCCGGGATCGGGGGAACAGCCACAGACCTTTCGTGCCCTCAATCTTGAGGGGCGCAGCTACCGTGCCTTTGTGTTTGGGCGTCGCGAGCATGTGTTGACCAAGAACCGGCTGGCGGCGGATGGCATTGCCGTGGACGACGTGATGGCCCTGTCGGACCGGCCGGCGCGGGCGCCGGAACCGGATGAACCGCTGCCGGCCGGTCCGGCCGAAGTGGTTGAGCGCGATGGTCATGAGGTGGCCTCTGGTCCGGCGGTGCCGGTGGTTGCCGGGGGGCGCAGTTACCGAGTCTGCTGCATGGCCCATGCCGATGCATTCGAGCAGGAATTGATGGCGGCGGAGGAGGCGATTGGCCCGGATGCCGGATTCGACGTGCAGCCCTCTGCCTGGACGGAGGGGCCAAAGAAGGCCCTGGTGATCCGCGTCGATTTCAGCGATGTGCCCGGCACGCCGCGCAATGTCGCCAGTCAAGGCAACACCGAGGTGACGCCGGCCTTTGCCACCGGCGAGATGAACGGCGTGGTGGCGAACTACATGTCGGAGGTGTCCTACCGCAAGAGCAGTCTGTCGCTGGCCACGGCCGATGTGACGCCGGTGCTGCGCCTGCCGCAGACGGCGGCTTTTTACGCGCGTGGTAGCAATGGCGCCAACACCCTGCGCGTGGACGCCCTGGCCGCCGCCACCGGTGCCGGTTATGTCACCAACAGCTATGACCGTCAGTTGGTCACCTTCACCAACATTGGACCGAGTCGCATCACGGGTTCGGGTTTCGGTTGGGCGGGGCTCGGTCAGGTGGGCGGTCCGTTCACCTGGTACAACGGCTACTTCATGGATCTGGTGATCGTGCATGAACTCGGCCATAACCTCGGCCTGCCCCATGCCAACCTGTGGCGGTCGAGCAGCGTTGACCCGGTGTCGCTCAACGGCACGGAAAATGAGTATGCCGATCCCTTTGACGCGATGGGCAACAACTTCAACGCGCCGGTGCCGCGCATGTACTTCAACCCCTGGTTCCTCAACCGCATTGACTGGCTGCCGAACCAGGCGGTCGAGACGGTGACGGTGCCGGGCACCTACCGTGTTTATCGCTACGATCATCCGGATGCGCCGCTGAACCGGCGCATGGCCCTGAAGATTCAGAAGGATGGCACGCGCAACTACTGGCTCTGCTACCGCCGTCAATATGCCGGTATCGCCGGCGGTCTGGCTGACATCTCGGCGGGAGCCCAGGTGTTCTGGGGTTACAACGTTTACCGCGGTAGCACGCTGATCGACTGCGACACGCCCGCCAGCAATCCCCAGGATGCCTCGTTGAATGTGGGCAACAGCCTGGTGGATGTGGCGGCTGGCCTGACCTTCACCGTCAAGGCGGCGGGTGGCAGCGGTCTGGACGCCTACCTTGACATCGAGGTCAGTCAGAATGGCCGGATCTATCCGGTGCAAACGCAGTACGACGTCGATGAGGCCGCGGGCAAGGTGACGATCCAGTTCGCCCGTTCGGGCTCGCCCACGCAGGGAGCCGGCATCGACATCAGCACCGAGGATGGCACGGCGGTGGCGCCCGGGGACTACACGGCGGTCAGCACCACACGCAGTTGGTCGGGGTCGGACACCTCGATCCTGGAGGTCGACATCCCGATCCAGTTCTCCGCCACGCGCGAGCCCGCCGAGAGTTTCACGGTGAACTTCGCCGCCGTGGCGGGCAGTGGCCCGGGCGTCATTGTGGTGGGCAGTCCGGTGACGGTGACCATCCGTGAACCGGGCATGAACGACAACAACTTCACTGCCGGCGACTTCGCTGTCACTGGCAGCGTGCGCTCGCTGGCGCTGCAACCGCAGGGCGGCATCGTGTTCACCGGCGGCGCGACCCTGGTGGACGATGAGGTGGTCAATGGCCTGGGCCGTCTCGACGTGAATGGTGCGCCGGATGGAACGTTCGACCAGGGGCCTGGCATGACGCCCGCCGCCGGTCGCGTGGTGGTGCGCCAGCCCGATGGCAAGCTGCTCTTTGGCGGCAATTTCACGGCCGTCCGCGGCGAGGCGGCCAACCGGTTGGCCCGACTTTATCCCGAGGGTTCCCTCGACGACGGCTTTGACGTTGGCACCGGGCCGAACGGCGAGGTGCGCTCCCTGGCGGTGCTGGCCGATGGCCGCATCCTGGTCGGCGGAACCTTCACCCAGTTTGCTGGCAGTCCGCGGCGCGGTTTGGCGCGGCTGCACGCGGATGGAAGCCTGGACACCAGTTTTTTGGCGACGCCGATCTCGAACATCTCGGTCATGGAAGTCGAAACGCTGGTGCCGCAGCCGGATGGCAAGGTCCTGGTCGGCGGGCTGATTCGCACGGCCAGCAGCGGCCAGCTTTTCGCCGGCGGCCTGAGCAGCGGCGTGCTGCGCCTGCTCGCCGATGGCACGGTGGACACGTCCTTCGACATCGGGGCTGGCGCGCATGAATTGGGCAACACCGCCGTGCCGATGCGGGTGCAGGCGCTGGCGCTGCAGAGCGATGGCAAGGTGCTGGTGGGCGGTGAGTTCACCGGCTTTCGCGGCGTCAACGCACGGCGCCTGGCGCGGCTGGAGGTGAATGGCCAGCTCGACGCCGGCTTCCAGGCCGCCATGGGCGCAAACGGACCGGACAGCACGGTTTTTGGCCTGCTCGTGCAGGCCGATGGCCGCACGGTTGTCTCCGGCCAGTTCAGTCAGATCGGAGGCGCCAGTCGGGCGAACCTGGCGCGCTTGCTGCCGGGCGGCGGCGTGGATCTGGGCTTTGATGCCGTGCAGACCACACTCTGCCGGCAAACCCTGCTGCAGCCGGATGGTCGATTGTTGGTTGCTTCCGACGCCTCGGGCACGGCGGCGGTGCGGCGTTTGTTCAGCGGCCAGCTCGGCTTGGGTGGCGTCGTGGAGTTTGTGGCGACCAGCCATCAGGCCAACGAAGGCGGTGGTGTGCAGATCCAGGTGCGGCGTGTCGGTGGCAGCCTGGGGGCGGCGACCGTCAACTACGCCCTGCTGGCGGGCACGGCGGATGAAGAGGATTTTGTCGCCGCCAGCGGCACGCTGAGCTGGGCGGATGGCGACAGCAATCCCAAGCCGATCACGGTGCAGGTCCAGGAGGACGATGATTCGGAACTCACGGAATACTTCACGGTGCAGCTCGGCGTCGTCACCGGCGGCGTGTCGCTCGGCGAAGCCGCGGTGGCCACGGTGGCGGTGATCGATCCCGGTGCGGCCAATTTGGGGCGGGTGCGTTTCAGCGCGGACAGCAGCGACATCTACGAGTTCGCCGGTGCGCCGGCCCAGGTGACCGTCGAACTCTCGGAGCCCCAGAGTGAGCCGGTGACGGTGCCGTTCACCATCGGTGGCAGCGCCACGCCCGGCGTTCTCGGCGATTATCTCATCAGTCCATCCGTTTCGCCGCTGGTGTTCGCGCCGGGGCAAACCACCAAGACCTTCAGCATCCAGCCGCGCCAGGATTCGATCACGGAGAATGGCGGGGAAACGGTGGTCATCGACCTCGGCTTCCCGCAGGGACCGGCCCTTGGGACGCTGCCGTTCCGGCATGTGCTGACGATCATTGACGACGACACCGCGCCCAGCGTCACCAGCACACCCGTGCATCGGATGATTGAAGCCGGTGCGATGGCGGGGCCCTTTGAGGCGGAAGTTTCCGGCAGCGCACCGCTGCTGCTGGAATGGCAGATCAACGGCAAGCGCATTGCCGGTGCCAGCGAGGCCTACCATCTGATTGTCGCGGCGCAGGTGGCCGACGGCGGCGAGTACCGACTGGTGGCGAGCAACAAGGTCAGCCGCGGCGTGCGCGGCCAGGCCTCGCAGTTGGTGGTCGTCGACACGGCCGCGCGCACCCTCGTGGCCGCCCGCAACGGCAAGGCGGTGCTGCAGGCCTTTGCCGGCGGCAACGATCTCAGCTTCGAATGGCGCAAGGCCACCGGTGGGCTGCCTCTCGGCCGCAGCAGCAGTGCTTTCGAAAGCAAGCTGACGCTGTCCAAGCTCGAACTCGAGGACTCCGGCCTGTACTATTGCAAGGTGCGTCATGCTGTCGCGGCGACCGAGGGGGGGGACAAGTTCCTCGATGCGGGGCCCTTCATTCTCAAGGTCGTCGACACCGCGCCGGTCATTGCCCTGGCGGAAAACGCGGCGCTGCCGGAAGGCATTGTCGGTGGACCCTACGGCGATGCCTTTGGTTATCAGGTGCCGGTGGATCCCGATGACCGCAAGGCGCCAATGAAGTGGAGTGCCAAGGGCCTGCCCCCGGGATTGGCCATTCATCCCGTGAGCGGCATCATCCAAGGTCGCCCGCTGGCGCCGGACAAGAACGGCCTGCCCTATGCCGTCACCCTGACCGCTGCCAACAAAGGCGGCTCGCACAGCGTGCGCGTGCTCCTCTCGGTGGCGTCGCCTCCCGCCGGTTTGGCCGGCCAATACACGGCCCGGCTCGACCGCCTGGCCGTCCTCAACGACGGTCTCGGTGGGCGACTGGACTTTACGGTCGCACCGACCGGAGCGATTTCCGGCCAGTTGCTGCTGGGGGCAGCCGTGCACAAGTTTGTCGGCAGCCTCGATATCGATCTCAATGAGGCGCAGCCACCGCGTGTCGACGGCCTGATCATCCCGCGCGGCAAGGGCAAGACCGCCCAGGAGCCGATCGCGCTCAGCCTGGTTCTCACCAACAATCCCGGGTTCTTTGGCCAGATCGCCATCGGCTTTGAAACCCAGGCCTTCACCGGCTGGCGCAATGCCTGGGGCGGCGACTCACCCGCCGATGCCCTCGCCGGCCTGCACAATGTGGCGCTGACCATGCCCGACAGCATTCCTAGCGTGCCGCGCGGCCACGGGTTTGCCAGCGTCCGTCTGCTCGACTCAGGGTGGGTTCACTACACGGGCGTCGCCGCGGACGGCGCCAAATGGACCGGGTCTTCCGTGCTCGCTACGGACGGTTCGTTTGTCGTCCATCAGGTGCTCTACGACAAGGTCCAGCCGGGCTCGCTCAATGGCACCCTGCAGACGCAGGTCGGCAGCGATGTGGAGGATCCGACCGACAACCGCACGGGGGGCTTCCTGAGTTGGCTGCGGCCAGCCCTGGCCAAGCCGCGTCTCTATGCCGACGGCTTTGGACCGGTGGACCTGGAGGTGAAGGGCGGGTTCTACGCGCCAACCGCGCGACCGCTCGGTCTTGAAGGTGCGGGCGAAGTTGACTTGAGTTTCCAAGAGGCGGGCCTGCCTGCCGCGCTGGATCCCGACCTCCGTCTCGGGGTGACCGCCGCCGGCAAACTGGTGCCGCCGGCCAAGCTCGACAATCCGGCCGGCACGAGCCTCAAGCTCACCACTTCGACCGGCCTGTTCAGCGGCAAGTTCGCCCTGGAAGATGCCTCGCCGGTGGCGCCGCCGGCGGTCATGAAGCGCAAGGTCGCCTATCAGGGCCTGGTGGTGCCGGATGACGATGGCGAACTGCGCGGTTACGGCTGGTTCATCCTGCAGCAGCTGCCGACCGAGATTCCGCCGACCACGGTCAAGACCTCGCCCTTCCTCGGCGGGGATGTTCGCCTCGAACGTGTGCAGCCCTGATCAGGGCTGCGCCGGTGGGGCGACCGCGGCCAGCGGCTCAACGACATGCGTCGCCCACGGGCGGAAGCGCTCGAAGATGCCCGGGGCGAGCTGCTGGCTCGACTCGTAGCCGCGGCGCAGCATTTCCATTTTCGCGTCGAGGTTGTCGACGTAGTGCAGGGCGACCGCCTCCGGGGTTTTCGGCAGCACGGGCGAGCCGTAGGCGAGTTCGCCGTGGTGGGAGGCGACGAGGTGGAGCAGGTGCAGGCGGACGAGGTCGGAGGCGGGTTCCAGCACGGCCCATTCGGCCGCTTCGGGCAGCTCCAGCAGTTCGCGCCAGAGTTTGTTGACCAGTTCCATGCCGAGGGGGATGTGGCCGACCAATTCGCCGTGCAACTGGTAGGGCATGGCGAAGCCGACCTCGGGGTAGCTGTTCTCCCAGAGCTTGCCGCAGTCGTGGAAAAGCACGCCGGTGAGCAGCAGGTCGCGGTTGAGCTGCGGGTAGACGCCGGCGATGGCGGCGGCGCTGCGCATCATCTGTGCCACGTGCTCGACCAGGCCGCCGCGGCGGGCATGGTGGTTTTCGCGCGCGGCGCCGCTGCGGCGGAAGCGCGCCCCGTACTTGTCCAGGAACAGCCGGCAGAGGCCGCGCAGGCGGGGGTCGGCCAGGGTGCCGGTCATCGCCTCGATGGCCGCGTAATCCTCACGCTGGCGTGCCACCAGTTCCGGATCGCCGCCGAGCAGGGCCTGCTTCTCCGCGTCCGTGAGCGGGCGCAGGCGCGGATGGCGCGGTTCCAGACCGTACTTGCCGGCGGCCACCCACTGCGCGGCGATCTCGATGAAATGCCCGCGCTGAAGCTGACGCACCTCGGCGAAGACCGGGTTGCCGTCGAACACCCGCCAGGTTTGCGAGCCGCCACCATCCGCCAGGCGCAGCTCGTAGTAGGGCGCTCCCTGGGAGGTTTGCTTTTCCACACACTGATCGACCTGCACATGCACCCGGCAGGGCACGGGATTGGGCCCGGAGACCTGGCGCAGTTGGGTGAGGCTGAGACATTCCAGATCGCTTTCGAGCTCCATGTTGCAAGTCAAGCGGCCCCCGGGCGGGGCTGCAAGGGGAATGCGTTTCGCCCGAGATTCATCCGAATTGACAATGCGTCGCATCTGCACTAACCGGGCTGTCAACCCGTGCCTGGTGACTTGGCTGTCACTCGCGGCCGCTCCCGATCCGACCATGGACTCCCTGCCCTCCTACCGCCAGGAACTGCCCCGCTGGCTCAGCCTGCATCTGCCTCTGTTCATCCTGGCCTATCCCTTTTTGTTGATGGTGCCCGCCCTCAACTGGGAGGAGGGCTTGTACCGTGAGTACGGCCTCATTGAAAACTTCACGGTCGCCTTCCTGGCGGTGGCCGTGGTCTGCTTTGCCCGCGGTGTGCGTTCCGCTGCTACCGGCTTGCAGCGCCTCTGGCTGGCAGGCCTGAGTTTCGGCTGCTTCATCTTTCTCGGCGAAGAGATCAGCTGGGGACAACACTACTTCCGCTGGGTGACCCCCGAGGAGTTCAAGGAGCTCAACCGCCAGGGCGAGACGAACCTGCACAACCTCAAGGGTGGCATCGAGTTCTTCTTCACCAAGGTGGCGCGCGAGGTGCTTTCGCTCGGCACCATCATCGGCGGTTTTCTGCTGCCGGCCTGGTTCAAGCGCCGCGCAGTGATGTTTCGTCGCGACAGCCTGCATTTCTGGATCTGGCCCTCGACCGCCTGCGCTCTGGTGGCAGTGCTTTCCGCGACGATTCGCCTGCCCAACAACCTCGCGCATCAGTTTGGCCTCGACGAACGCCTGCCGCCCCTGCTCGGCGAGGACATCGGCGAGATGAAGGAGTGTTACCTGGCCCTGTTCCTGTTGCTCTACGCGCTCGGCCAGTGCCGGCTGCTGCGCCAGCCCGCCGCGACGGCATGACCCTGTTCACGGCGCTGATGCTGTTTCTTGCCGGGTTGTCGGCGGGCTTCATCGACGCCATTGCCGGCGGGGGCGGCCTGATCTCCGTGCCGACGCTGCTCTGGGCCGGCCTGCCGCCGCAGATGGCGCTCGGCACGAACAAGATGCAGAGCACCTGGGGCACGCTGATCGCCGTGCTGCGCTACCATCGCGCCGGGCTGGTGCACTGGCGCGACCTGCGCCTGGCGGTGGCGGTCACCTTCGTCGCCGCCCTGTTCGGCACCTGGACGGTCACCCGCGTCAGCAACGAGCTGCTGGCCCGTGTCGTGCCCTGGCTGCTGCTGGCGGTCGCCGCCTACACCCTGCTCAGTCCGCGCTTCGGTCGTCACCCGGTGCGCGCCCGTCTCGGTCCCGCACCGTTCGCCCTGCTCTGCGGCAGTGCCATCGGCTTCTACGACGGCTTTTTCGGTCCTGGCACCGGCTCGTTCTGGACCATTGCCTGTCTGTCACTGCTCGGTCTCGAACTGACGCGCGCCACGGCCTACACAAAGGTCGTCAACCTGGCCAGCAACCTCGCCTCGCTGCTGGTTTTCACGCTCGCGCTGCGCATTCGCTACGATGTGGCGGCAGTCATGATCGCCGGCCAGTTGCTCGGCGCTCGCCTCGGCTCCGGGCTGGTCATCCGCCATGGTGCACCGTTTGTCCGCATCGTCTTTCTCACTGTCGTGCTCGCCCTGGTCGGCAAGCTGCTCTGGGACAGCCGCGCGGGCGGCTGAGCGGCGGTGTCGCAGAAAATACCGCAACCCCGGGGCGGCTCGATCGTTAGAGGCGGTGAACCCGTCTCGCCATGAAACTTTCGATCCCCTTGCTAGTCCTCGGTTGGGCGCTGTTGCAGCCGGTTGCCGCCCAGCAGGCCAC
This sequence comes from uncultured Prosthecobacter sp., assembly GCA_964605265.1. Classification (GTDB taxonomy): domain Bacteria; phylum Verrucomicrobiota; class Verrucomicrobiia; order Verrucomicrobiales; family Verrucomicrobiaceae; genus Prosthecobacter. The sequence goes on along the minus strand of CAZSBO010000050.1, from coordinate 13,094 downwards.
TGCCCCCGACGGCAACGCCCAGTTCCGCACCTGGCGTGATCAGCAGGGCCGCACGGTGGAAGCCACCTTCCGAGGTGTTGAGGGCGGCCAGATCTTCCTGCAAACGCGCAACGGCTACGTGCACCGACTGCCCCTGGCCAACCTCTCCGCGGAGGACCAGAAGATCGCGGCCAGCCTCAAGCCCGAGGGGCTCGGCATTCCCAAGGATCCCAACGTCGCCCAGGCTGCCGCTGTCATCGACCGCGGCGTGCTGCTCGGTCTGGAAAAGGCCGGCGAAAAGCCGAACGCCCTCGCCAGCGACGAGCAGTTTGTCCGCCGCGTGTACCTCGACCTGGCGGGCCGCATCCCGACCCGCGAGGAAACGCTCGCCTTCCTGGGCAATGACAGCGCCGCCAAGCGGGCGGAGGTCATCGACCGGCTGGTCGGCAGCGAGGGTTTCAACTCGCGGTTGTACAACGCCCTGGCCGACATGCTGCGCCTCGCCGATGACGCGCAGAAGGCGAAGTTCTTCCATTACGAGGAATGGCTGAAACAGCAGATCGCCGCCAACCGGCCCTGGAACCAGGCGGTGCGCGACATGCTCACGGCGCAGGGTCGATTGCTCGACAACGGCGCCGCCGGCTACCTGCTGCGCGACCGTGGCATGCGCCTCGACAACCTCAGCCTGACGCTGTCGACCTTCCTGGGTGCCAACGTCGCCTGCGCCCAGTGTCATGACCATCCGTTTGCCGACTGGACCCAGCGTCAGTTTTACGAGATGGCCAGCTTCTTCGGCGCCACCGAGACCTACGATCGCAGCATGGCCCGCGGTGCCATGCGCGGCCTGCGCACCGAGCTGAGCCAGCAGGAGTTTCAGCAGGCGCGCCGGCTCTTTGATGCCAATTCGCTGGCCATCCAGGATCGCGAGCAGGGCGACCTGGTCCTGCCGGAGGACTACAAATACAAGGATGGCAAACCCGGCGATCCGGTGGCGCCGTCGCTCATCGCCTGGAGCAAGGACGACCGCCGGCTGAAGTGTTATCAGACCGCGGAAGCGGCGCTCAAGCGGACCGATGACGCCAGTGCGCGCCGCGAGATCTTTGCCGACTGGCTGACGGCGCCGGACAACCCGCGCTTTGCCATGACGATTGCCAACCGGATGTGGAAGATGGTGTTTGGCGTCGGCATCGCCGAACCGGTGACCGACCTCGACGATCCAGAGGCCTCTTCGAATCCCGCGTTGCTGCATCATCTGGGCCGCGAGATGGTGCGCCTGAACTTCGACCTGCGCGCCTTCCTGCGCCTGCTCTGCAACACCCAGACCTACCAGCGCGAGGCCTACACGGCCGAATTGGCCATGGGCCAACCCTATCTTTTTCCCGGTCCCGTGCTGCGTCGCATGACTGCCGAACAGGCCTGGGATTCCTGTGTGACCCTGGCCATTGGCGACAAGATCGATGCCTTCAAGCTGCACCGCGCCGACACCTACAAGCAGGCGGTCAATCTGCAGGACAGCGAGATCACGGCCGAGACGGTCAAGGCCAAGCTCGGCGAGATGCAGGCCTTGCGGCGCAAGGCCGATGGCCCGCTCGGCGGCGCCGGCAAGGGCGGCAAGGCGCGCGCGAAGAATCGTCGTGCCGCGATGACCGCCGCGGCCGAGGAGGACGGCGCCGCGTCGCCGGAAATGATGCTCGGGCTGGTGTTGGCCCGTGCCTCGGAACTGCGCCAGCCGGAGCGTGAGGGGCATTTCCTGCGCATGTTCGGGCAGAGCGACCGCCAGTTGGCCGACTGCAGCAGCACGGAGGGCAGCGTGCCGCAGGTGCTGATGCTGATGAACGGCGAGGCCCAGGAGGTGCTGAGCAGTCGCGAGGCGCTGGCGGTCGCCACCGCCGAGGCCCAGGACAGCGCCGAGGCCCAGGTCGAATCGCTCTACCTCAGCTTCTTCTCGCGCAAGCCCAGCGCCCGGGAGCTGGAGACCGTCTACGCGGAGATCCGCGAGGGTCTGACGCCCGGCGAACTCGCCTGGGTACTGTTCAATTCGCGTGAGTTTGTGTTCGTCCAGTGACCCGCCTCCACTTTTTTCGGCCATGAAACCCGCGCTCTTCCCACTTGATCCGCTCTCCCGCCGCCGCTTTGCGGAGACCGTCGCCAAGGCCGCCCTCGGTGTCACCCTGCTGCCGCGTTTCGGCGCCGCCGCCGACACGACGCCCGGGCTCGACCCTCGCAGCCTGCCGGGTTTCGGCAAGGCCAAGCATGTCATCTGGCTGCAGATGCTCGGCGGCATGTCGCACATCGACACCCTGGATCCCAAGGAGGGCGACACCAAGGGGCCCGGCGATCCGATTTCGACCCCGGCGGGTTATCAGTTGGGCGGTTATCTGCCGACCCTGGCGAAGCAGCACTCGGAGAAACTGGCCATCATCCGCAGCATGACCTCGAAGACCGGTGTGCATGCCGATGGCCAGTACGTGATGCGTGCGGGTTACGAACCGCGCGGCACGATCAAGCATCCGGTGCTCGGCGCCTGGGCGCAGCAATTGCTTGGCAAAAGCAGTCCGAGCCTGCCGTCCTCGATCTGCATCAACCGTGGCCCGGACCACGGCAATGGCTTTTTCCCCGCCGCCTTCAGTCCGTTGCCGATCCACGATCCCGAGGCCGGCCTGCAGTATGCCAGCGCCAACACCGGCAGTCTGGGCAAGCGGCTCGGACTGCTCAACCGCCTCGATGCCGACTTCCGCGCCAAGTTCCAGGATCTCAATCTGAAGGCCTATTCCGACTTCTATGACGACACCCTCAAGCTGCTGGCGAGCGAGGATTTGAAGGCCTTTCAGCTTGCGGGCGAGGATGAGGCGCTGCGCGAGTCCTACGGCCGCAACAAGTTTGGCCAGGGCTGCCTGCTCGCCCGTCGATTGGTCGAACACGGCGTGCGTTTCATCGAGGTCGCCTACGGTGGCTGGGACATGCACAACGACATCGATGACGGCATGGCCGACCAGGGGGCCAACCTCGATGCCGGGCTCTCCGCCCTGCTTGGCGACTTGCAGGCGCGCGGCCTGCTGACCGACACGCTGGTGGTGCTCTGTTCGGAATTTGGCCGCACGCCAAAGATCAACACCCGCAACGGTCGCGACCACCATCCCAAGGTGTTCAGCACCCTGCTCGCCGGCGGTCCGGTCAGGGGCGGCACGATCTACGGTGCCAGCGACAAGCAGGGCTCTTATGCCGCTGACAAGCAGGTGAGCATCCAGGACTTCCACAGCACGGTCGGCCACGCCATGGGACTGGATGTGAACGAGATCGTCATGTCGCCGAGCAACCGGCCCTTCACCGTCGGTGACAAGGGGCGGGTGATCCCCGAGGTCTTCGCCTGAGGGGGGCGGCACGGAAAAAAGGTCGCCCCGCGCAGAATCCTGCATTTGCCGACTGGCAAAAACGGCCGTGCCGTGTTAGGGCTTCCAGTTCCCCTGGCGCCGGGGGGATTGTTGCCATGCCCGATCTCGCCTCCCAAGTCTCCCGTATTCTCGACAGCGCCGAGGCGCGCCTGCGCCAGGAGGCCGAGCGTCTCGCCGACGACGACGCCGTGCGCGGGCTCGATGTCTTCGAGGACGAAATCCTCGCTGAAGTCGTGCTCGACGACCGCCGCGTCAACGTCCGCTGGGCGCCGGTCGAAGGTCGCTGGACCGAGGAGAGTGACTGCGAGGAAGAGGCCCTGCACCGGCTCGCCTGCCTGGCGGTGCTGGTCGCCACCCGTCGACGGTTGGAGCGTCGGCCCGAGGCGGTGGCCGCGGCGGCGGCGGTTGAGGAGACCTTTCAGGCCCAGCTGGAGCAGCGCCTGGCGCGCCGGCTGACCCCCGACGAGGAGAATTACCTGGGCAAGCTGGAGAAGCGCCTGGAGCGTGTGCGCGCTGCCGGTGGCCGCATTTACGATCAGGACATGGTGCGCCTGCACGCGCGCTGGAGCATCCAGAGCACCGAACCGTTGTCGCTCTGGCCGGAGCCGCCGGCCAACCTGCGCGAGTTCTGGGATTACGTGGCGCTCGCGCTCGACGAAAAGAAGCTGCCGGCACCGCCCTTCCTGCGCGGCTTTGCTGATCTCGACGCCGTGCGCGCGCGTCTCGGCGGCTGGCGCCAGGAGCGCACCCTGCCGCTGTGGCGTGAGCGCATCCGCGAGGTTCTGCGCGAGCTCGACAGCAGCCCGGCCCACGGGCCCGTGCTGGTGGATTATCGTCTCGTCATCACGCCGGCGGAGGCGCGCCTGCAGGCGCGTTGGGACGATGCCCCGGGCTTTCGGCCGGTCAGTCTGGCGGAGTTGGCCGCCGCCGCGCGCGAGCAGGAGCGCGGCGCCCTGCGCCTGCCCGCCGAGGCCGAGCTGCTGCTGCTCGCCTGCCTC
>CAZSBO010000050.1:0-8715 GCA_964605265.1 uncultured Prosthecobacter sp. | reverse complement strand
CCGGCCAAGGGGGCGAACGGCGACTTCTGCCGCTTCGATCTCGACGTCCACGGCGGCTGGCTGGGCTCGCTCTTTCAGCAGCCGGCGCTCGCCAGCCGCCTACTCACTCTCGACGAAGCCCCCTTCCAACGCGCGGAAGCGCCCCTGCATTGGCAGGGACAGGAGGATGCCGGCAGTCGCCAACTGCGCCTGACCCTGGTGCGCGCCGACGACACGCCGGCGCCGCTGCCCCTGCGCGTGCTGCCGGGCGCGCGCACGCTCTACCTCGGCGCGGACACCCTCTTTGAAGGCCCGTTCTGGTTTGCCGGCGACACCCGCTTTGAGGAGCCGGTTGCCATCCCGGTCGGTGCCCTCGCCAGCCAGGATGGCATCACCTTCCTCGACAGGCTCGGCCTGCCGCTGCCGGCCGAACTCGCCGCGCGCGTGCGCCATGAGGTGCTCGAGGTCGGCATTCGCGCCGGCTGCATCGCCCGCGGCCCGATCGGTGGCACCGAGCACGCCGTGTTCCAGATCGAGGCAAGGTCGCCCGACGGCCGCGTGCGCGAAGTCCTGCGTCACGGTGGCTGGCAGCCGGCACTCGACGGTCGCCCGGAGGACGACACCATCCTGTGCAGCGACCGCGGCCCGCTCGCCGCCGCCGAGGCCGCCCTGCACGAGCTGCGCGCGGTCTACGACCCCGAGCAGGACGGCTTTCGCGTGCGCCTGACCAAGACCTTCCCCGAGCACTTCATGGCCTGGGCGCAGGGCCTGCCCCAAGGTGTGCACCTGCAGGCCGACGAGCGATTGCAGACCATCCTCGCCGATCCGCTCATTGCCCGCGTGCGCCTCGAGGCGGCGCAGACGGCGGACATCGACTGGTTTGACCTGAGCCTGATCTTTGAGGTCGACGGCGCGGATCTCAAACCTGCCGACATTCGGCGCCTGATCGCCGCCAAGGGCGGCTTCGTCCAGTTGGCCGACGGCACCTGGCGCCGGGTCAAGCTTGAGCTGTCCGAGGAGCAGCAGACGATCCTCGATCAGGCGGGTCTCGATCTCGACGAGTTCACCGGCGAGGCCCACCGCCTGCACTGGCGCCAGCTCGCGGGGCAGAACGTCAAGGAGGTCATCCACCCGCGCGCCTGGCAGATGCTCACCCAGCGCATGGAGCAGGCGCGCCTCGATGAAAAACCCGCCGTGCCCGAGGGGCTGACCGTCACCCTGCGACCCTACCAGGTCGAGGGTTATCATTTCCTCGCCTACCTCAGCCTGAACAAGTTCGGCGGCATCCTCGCCGATGACATGGGCCTCGGCAAAACCATCCAAAGCATCGCCTGGGTGCTCTGGTTGCGCGGTCGCTATCGCAAGGCCTGGCCCTGCCTGGTGGTCTGCCCGAAGTCGGTGCTCGACGTCTGGGCGACGGAGTTTGCCAAGGCGGCGCCGGAACTGCGCGTGCAGGTGCTGCGGGAAAAGGACGAGCTCGACCTTGAGCGACTGCTCAGCGAGCAGCATGTGCTGGTCATCAACTACGCCCAGTTGCGCGGTTGTGCCGAACTGCTGGAGACCGTCAAGTGGCTGGCGGTCATCCTCGACGAGGGCCAGCACATCAAGAATCCCGACAGCAAGGCCGCGCGTGCCGCGCGCCAGCTCAAGGCCGAGAACCGCCTCGTGCTCAGCGGCACGCCGGTGGAGAACCGCCTGCTCGATCTCTGGAGCCTGATGACCTTCGCCACGCCGGGCGCGCTCGGCGACCGCAAGTACTTCCACCGCCACTTCGACCGCCGCAAGGATGCCGCCGCCTCCGAGCGTCTGCACGCGCGTTTGAAGCCCTTCCTGCTGCGCCGCACCAAGTCGCAGGTGGCCAAGGAACTGCCCTCGCGCAGCGAGGAGACCCTGCTCTGTGAGATGAGCGAGACCCAGGCGCGGCGCTACCGCGAGGAACTGGCGCGTGCCCAGCAGATGGTCATCTCCGCCTCGGGTTTCGAGGTTCTGACGCGCCGCCGCTTTGCCATCCTGCAGGCACTAACCCGCCTGCGCCAGATCTGCTGCCATCCGGTGCTGGCCGACGCCTCCGCCGCCGGCGAGGAAAGTGCCAAGCTCGGCGCCACGCTGGAGCTGATCGAGGAACTGCATGCCGAAGGCCACAAGGTCCTGCTGTTCAGCCAGTTCGTCTCCATGCTCGAGATCCTGCGCGCTCGCCTGCAGGACATGGGCGTGCCGCACTACTGGCTCACCGGCGCCACCCAAAACCGCGCCGAGGTCGTGCGCCGCTTCCAGGAGGACGAGGGCGCCAGCGTCTTCCTGCTCTCGCTCAAGGCCGGCGGCAGCGGTCTCAATCTCACCGCCGCCAGTTACATCATCCTCTACGATCCCTGGTGGAATCCGGCGGTTGAGGCCCAGGCCATCGACCGCGCCCACCGCATCGGCCAGACCCAGCCGGTCATGGCCTACCGCATGATCACCAAGGGCACGATCGAGGAGAAGATCATGCTGCTGCAGCAGAAAAAGAGCCTGCTCTCCTCGAACATCCTCGGCCAGGGCGGCTTCGCCAGCACCCTCGACAAGGGCGACTTCGAATTCCTCTTCGGCCTGGAGGCCGAGGAGGCGTTGCGCCAGGAGGATTGAGGGCCGTCACGCGAACAGCTGCACCAGCGGCTGGCCCTTGTCGGCGACCGTGAATGGGCGCTTGCTCGGGGAGTAGATCACCTGGCTGAGCGGCAGGCCGAGGGCGTAGCCAATGGTGGCGTTGAGGTCGGGCGGACCCACCTTGTCGGCCGCCACCTGGGCGCCGTCCTTGTCGGTGGCGCCGTACTTGAGGCCGCCCTTGATGCCGCCACCGAAGAGCACGCAGGAGAAGACCGGGTAGTGGTCGCGGCCCTGGTTTTGGTTGATCTTGGGGGTGCGACCGAATTCCGAGGCGATGACGATCATGGTCTCCTGCAGCAGGCCGCGTGACTCCAGATCCTGGACCAGCGCACTGAGCGCGGTGTCGAGGGTTTCGCAGAGACGCGGCGTGGTGATGAAGTTGGCGGTGTGGGTGTCCCAACTGCCGAGCGAGACCTCGACGAAGCGGACGCCGTGTTCGACCAGGCGGCGCGCGAGCAGGCAGCCCTGGCCGAAGCTTTCCTTGCCGTACTTCTTGCGCAGTTCCTCGGGTTCCTTGCTCAGGTCGAAGGCCACCAGGTCCTCGCTCTTCATCATGCGCACGGCATCGTCATACATGTCCGCGTAGGCCTTGACGCCCGGCACGTCCCAGGTCTTCTGGAAGTCGCTGTCGAGCACCTGGGCGAGGTCGCGGCGCATGGCAAAGCGGTCTTCGGTCACCCCCTTGGCCGGGCGCGCATTCTGCAGGCCGGACTCGGGGTTGTTGACCATAAGCGGGCCGTGCTTCTTCGGCATGTAGCCGGCACCCGGGTGGCGGCTGTCATTGCCAATGAAGACATAGGGCGGCAGGGCCGGATTGCCCGGGCCCTGGTAAAAACTCAGCCAGGCGCCGAGGCCGGGATGCTTGATCGTGCTGCGCAGGCCGTAGCTGGTGTGCATGAAGTAGTTGGCCTGCTCATGCGCGGCGGTGTTGGTCGCCATCGAGTTGATGACGCAGGCGTGGTGCATCTGCTTGGCCGTGCGCGGCAGGTACTCGCCGATCTGCACGCCATCGGCGCTGGTCGGGATCGCCTTCGTCGCGCCCATCACCTCGGTGTTGCCGGGTTTCGGATCCCAGGTGTCGAGGTGGCTTTGGCCGCCGTTCATGTACAGGAAGATGACGTTGCGCGCGGTCGGCGCCTGCATCGCCCTGGCCGCACCTTCACCGGCGGCGAAGGCGCGCGAGGAGAACAGGTGTTCCATCGACGGCAACAGACCCACCCCAAGGCAGGACTGCGCCATGCGGGTCATCAGGGTGCGGCGCGACAGCTCGCTGCCGGAGGAACGAAGGGCGGAGGGATTCATGACGAGTGCGGATTACGGATTGACGAACTGCGAACTGCGAACTGCGAACTGCGAACTGCGAACTGCGAACTGCGAACCGAGAACCGAGAACCGAGAACCGAGAACCGAGAACCGAGAACCGAGAACTGCCTTGGCTCACTCCACGAACAGGAAGCGCTGGGTGCTGAGGGCGGCGAGGGTGAGGTCTTCCCAGAGGGTTTTGCTGCTGGCGTAGCTTTCCAGGCGCTGGCGCAGTTGGGCGCGTTCGGCTTCAGCGGGCTTGCGGGCAAAGAGGCTGAGGAAGAGCACGTCGAGCTTTTCATCGGCGGTCTTGGCCTGGCGCAGGTGGAGCGAGAGGGCTGACCAGCCATTGCTGACCTGACTGCCGATCGGGCCGTTCATCACCAGCAGGGCCTGCGGCACCGAGGCTTCGTCGCTGGCGTTTTCGATGACCTCACGGTCGCTCTGGCCGAACTCGCGCAGGAAGTGGCCGCGCGGGGCGGGCGAGGGCAGTTCGGCGGCGCGCACCCAGGTTTGATGCAGGGTCTTCAGGTAGGCTTCATAGGACTTGCGGCTCTTCTCGTCCTTGAGGCCGAGCAGGGCGGCGTCCTTCTCCAGGCGCGCCTTCAACTCCTGGTCAAGCGGACGGTCGCGTGCCTCGACGCGCGGCGTCTCCATGGCGTTCATCATGGCCATTTCCATTTCGCCACCGCCGCTCATTTCGACCAGCAGCGCCTTCACCTCGGCGTTGTTCGACTTCGCCGCCGCGGCGTGGAAGCAGCGCGACACCGTTTCACGCAGCACCCGCTGGCTTTGGCCGAGGCGGCGCTGGATGTCGTTGATCTTGTTCTTGTCCTCCTTGGCGCGCGCGGCGTCCAGCTCCTTGCGCAACTGGTCGAACTCCTTGTTCTGTTCGCGCATGGCACTGGCGACCTCGCGTGCCGCCTCGAACAGCAGTTCGGGCTCGGTCTTGTCGAGCATCTTCGCCAGCAGGCCGCGCTTTTCGAGCTCAATGCGCTCGCGCTCGCGGCCCGACCAGTTGGGCTGGTCCGGCACCGGGCTGACTAGGGCGATCACGGAATCCCAGGCCTGTTCGGCGGTCATGCGACGGAAGACCGGACCGGGGAAGTGGTAGGGCTCGCCCATGCCGACCTCGCGGGTGCTGGTGCGGCCAAAGGTCTCGGTGTTGAGCAGGACGCGCAGGTAGGCCTTCATGTCGTAGCGCAGCGCGACCATCTGCTGCTCAAGGAACTTCATCAGTTCGGGATTCGAGGCCGTGCTGAAGTCGGTCAACTCGTCGAAGGGTTCGATCAGCGCCAGGCCGAAGACCTTTTTCCACAGGCGGTTGGCGATGAGGTTGGTGAAGCGCGGGTTGTCGGGCGAGGTCAGCCAGTCGGCGAAAACGGCGCTTGGATCCGACTCCTTGGTGAGCTGCACCGGCTTGCCGAACATGACGGCGGCAGGCACGACGTCCTTGGGCTTGGCATCGCTGTACTTGTAGTCGTGCGGCAGGCGGATCGGGGTCTTGTTCTGCACCACCTGGGTGTCGCGCAGGGGGCGCACCACCTCGGTGATCGCCTGGCGCATGAGGTCCTGGGTTTCCTTGTCGAGCGACTTGTCTTCGCGGATGCGCTTGTTGGTCTGATCGGCGATCGTGCTGCGGTAGGCGCCCGAGGTCATGTTGTGGGTGAAGGCCGCCATTTCAAAGAACTGCTTCTGCGTCCACTTGTCGAAAGGGTGGTCATGGCACTGGGCGCATTCCATGCGCGTGCCGAGGAAGACGCGGGTGGTGTTCGACAGGTTGTCGAGCGGCATGCCGCGGTCGCGCATGTAGTAGCCGATGGCGCCGGTGTCGAAGCAGGTGCCTTCGCTGGAGACGAGCTCACGCACGAGCTGGTCGTAGGGCTTGTTGGTGCGTAGCGACTCGCGCAGGTAGTTGAGGTAGTTCTGGGCCGTCGTGCTGCCGGCGACCCCGGCGCTCTGCGCACGCAGGACGTCGGACCAGTAGTTGAAGAAGTGGTGCACGTAGCCCTCGGAGGCGAGCAGGGCGTCGACCAGGCGGGCGCGCTTGTCCGGCGCCTCGGACTCGAGGAAGGCCCGCGCCTCGTCATAGGTTGGGATGCGGCCGACCACGGTCAGGTAGGCACGGCGCAGGAAAACCTCGTCGCCCGCCGGTGGATTCGGCTGAATGCCTTGCTTCTGCCAGCCGGCGGCGAGCAGGGCGTCGATCTTTTTCGAGGCGGCCGGCACTTCGGCGGCGGGGGTGTTCAGGGCCAGGGCGAGCAGGGCGCAGGCGGAAGGCAGCAGGGCTTTCATGCGGACCACCAACGCCACGGACCCGGGCCGCGTGTCAAAGCTGGCCCAGTCCGCCAATTTCCGTCGCATGGATGCCAAGGGATGCATGGCGCACCCGGCCCGGAAGGGCTGCCGCGGCGGAAAAATCGGAAAAGGCCGGGATCCCGGCCACCCGGGGCCGGCGTCGGTCGGGGGCATTTGTTCCCTTGCAATTGCCCCGAACTTGCCTAAAACCCACGGTCTTATGGCTTCCACCCCCGTCATCAACCTTCGCAAAGGCCACGCCGTCCGTTACAACAACGAGGTGTGCCTCGTCTCCGACTTCGAGTTGAAGACGCCCCCGCGCATGGCTTCCTACGTGCAGATGTCGGTCCGCGCGCTCAGCACCGGCAAGGTGTACAACCTGCGCATGACCTCCAACGAATCCCTGGAGTCCGTCAACCTCAACCGCGAGCCGCATGAGTTCAGCTACAAGGACGGCGAGGACTACCACTTCATGCACCCCGAAACCTTTGAGGACGTGGTGCTGATGGCCGACCAGGTCAAGGATGCGAGGAACTACCTCATTGAGGGCCAGAAGTACACGATCCAGTTCGCCGACGACGTCGTCATCGGCATCGAACTGCCGCCGTCCGTGGTGATGACCGTGGCCGAGGCTCCGGAAGGCGTGAAGGGCGACTCCGCCAACAACGTCTACAAGGCCGCCATCATGGAAACCGGCCTGCAGGTGCAGGTGCCGCTGTTCATCGGCCCTGGCGACAAGATCAGCGTCAAGACCGAGGACAACAGCTACCTCGGCCGCTCGAACTGAGCGGCAGCCTGAAGCGGAGAGTCGGCAGACGCGGAGCGTGTCCGTTTTTGGACACGCTCTGGCGCTTGCAATTCGGCGGGTCCCGCCGATGCAATCCGGCTTGAGCACTCCTGCACCCGCCGCGGTTCCCGCCTTCGATTTTCGTCGGGGCGCCGGCTGGATGCTGCTGTCGCTGACCGGCTTCACCGGCATGGCGCTGCTGGTCCGTCATCTCGGGGCGGAACGCGGCATCAGTGCTTGGTGGGCACTGTTTTTTCGCGCCGCGGCCGGCATGACGGTCGTCTGGCTGGTCTTTGCACCGGGCGGCCGGGTCAGCTTCCGGCGTGCGCTGTGCGGTCGCCTGCTGGTGACGCGCGGGGTCATCGGTGCGCTCGGCACGGCCGCCTACTACGTGACGCTGCCCCTGCTCGGCGCCGGCAAGGCGACCCTGATCGGCAACACCTGGGCGGTCTGGGCGGCGCTGCTGGCGGCCTTCCTGCTTGGCGAGCGACTCGGCCTGCGCCGGCTGGCCGGCATTCTGCTTGCCGTCGCCGGAGTCGCCCTGCTCACCGGCCTGCATGGCGGCGACTTCAGCCGTGTGGGCTTTGCCGAGGGCATTGCCCTGGCCGGCGCCTTCGCCGCGGCGCTGGTGGTGGTGGTCATCCGCCAGCTCACCATCACCGAGACCAGTGGCACGATCTTTGCCTCGCAGTGCGTCTATGCCGGGCTGCTGGCGCTGCCCTTCCTGTTCACCCTGCCGCTGCCCGGTGCGCTCGACGTCGCCCTGCTCACCGCGGCCGCCCTGCTGGCGGCGCTCGGCCAGCTGGCGATGACCGAGGGCTTTCGCTTCCTTCCAGTGAGCACCGGTGGCGCCTTTCAAATGCTGCTGCCGCTCGTGCTCACGCTGGCCGGCGTGCTGTTTTTTGCCGAGCCGTTCTCGCTCGTGCAGGGCGCGGGCGGCGTCTGCATTTTGGCCGGCTGCCACCTGACCGTCACGCAGCGCCGCCGCTGAACCCGGCTCACGGCTTTTTCTTGGCCTTCTCGGGCAGGCCCTGACCGGGTTTGAGGTCGAGGTTCGCCTTCAGGTCGGCCTCGCTGACCGTCGAGACAACACCCCCGGCTGGCACCTCTGCCTGGGCGGTCCAAAGGATGGCGTTGAGCACGAGCTTGCGCTGGCTCTCATTCGCCCAGCCCTGGTGGAAGTGACCACCGGTGAAGCCGAAGCCGCGGCCGCCACCGGTGTTCTCCGAGGCCCAGGCGACATGCTGTTGATCGCCGCGGGCGACCGAGGCGCGCACGGCCGGATTGCCGCTGTGATGACCATCCGGGCGGCTCATGGTCGATTCCGGCGCGACGTCGCTGAGGATCGGTGTGACGCCCTTCAGGCCCTCGCGGAAACGCATGTGGAAGTACCATTCGTCGAGCGAGCCGAAGGGCTGGACGCCGTTGGCGACCGGGTGGGCCGGCAGGGTTTTGAAGTTGGCCTGCCAGTGCGGATTGACACTCCAGTCGACCTCGAAGCAGCCGCCCATCCAGTCGAGGAATTCCTTCTGACCCTTCTCACGGGTCGGCTCCACCGCGTAGTGGATCGTCACGAAACCGCAGCCGCGCTGCATCTCCTTGTCGAGCTGCGCCAGGCGGTCCTCCTGCAGGGCCGGGTGGCGTGGGCCGCCGTCGGCATAGATGACCACGGTGTCGGCCTTGGCCAGGGCCTCGGCGGACGGCCA
>CAZSBO010000049.1:0-23962 GCA_964605265.1 uncultured Prosthecobacter sp. | reverse complement strand
CAGGGCGAGCAGCAGAGCAGCGGCGGTAAACAAAAGGCGGGGTGTTTTCATCTGGAGTGGGAGGGAGTGGGTGAGGGGATGAAGTGAGTCGACACGCAGGCGCCGAGCTTGTTTTGGGCGCCGTTGCGGATCGGCTTGTTTCAAGGATGGTGCCGCTGGCAGTCCGGTTGTGGGCGGCACGTGAGAGAGAGCTGTCTCTAATGTGACCAGTGACGTGGCCTGCCGGAGAGGGTATGAAATGAGACTGTTGCCGGGTTCGGAGTCAGCCGTGTTTTTTTAGAACTGGAATGAGGGCGCTGGGCCTTGCAGTGACAGCCTTTTAATTCTTCCAGCTACAGGCAGTCCACAATAAGCCATTACTTTATTGTAATAAGAACAAATAAACACATTGCCTAGATTTTCCTCTTGATCTCCGGCGTCGTCCCTCCCGGCGAACCTCGTTGCGATTCAGACTGCGGCTCACGGCCAGGGAATCCGATAGCTCCGCCCGCCACGCCGCGTATCCTTCTGACCCCCATGTCCCCGAAAGCCTCCTCCCTGTCCACGCGCCGCCAGTTCCTGCGCGGCGCGGGCGTCATGCTCGGCCTGCCCTGGTTTGAGTCGGTCTCCTCCTTCGGTGCGCCCGTCGTCAAGGGCACCCCGCAGGCGCCGCGCCGCCTGGCGGTCTGCTTCTTCGGCAACGGCGTCAACCCGCACCACTGGGGCGCCAGCAACGGCCCGAACGGCCTGGATCTGCTGCAGAGCCTGAAGCCGCTCGAACCGATCAAGAACCAGGTCATGGTCTTCAAGGGCCTGTGGAATCCGACCACGGTCGCCGGTCCGGGCGGGCACTACCCGAAGATGAACCTGCTCTCGGGCCTGAAGGTCAAGCAGACCACGACCGACGTCGAGGTCGGCCTGACCATGGACCAGATCGTCGCCGCCCGCGTCGGCCGCGAAACGCCGGTCGCCAGCCTCGCCATCGGCACCGAGGGCCCCAAGTACAGCACCGACAGCGGTTACACCTCGCTCTACTCCGCCTACCTGTCCTGGAGCAGCCCGACGACGCCGGCGCCCAAGGAAATTTATCCCCAGCAGGCCTTCGACCAGCTGTTCGACGACGGCAGCAAGCGCGCGCGCGACAAGAGCGTGCTTGATTTGGTGTTGGGCGACGCCAAGAGCCTGCGCGGCAAGCTCAGCCGTCGCGACGGTCAGAAGCTCGACGAGTACCTCGCCTCCGTGCGCGACTTGGAACAGCGCATTGCCCGCGCGGAACAGCTCAACGCCGCCGAGGCCGAGACGCGCGGCTGGCGGCCGAGCGTGACGACGCCCTGGCTCAAGCGCCCCGCCTCCGGCATCCCCGCCCAGCAGGAGGAACACGTCCGCCTCATGCTCGACATCATGGTGCTGGCCTTCCAGATGGACCGCACCCGCGTCATCACCAACATGCTGACGAACGACCTCTCGAACATGAACTTCGGGTTCATCGGCGTGAAGGGTGGTCAGCACGAACTCTCCCACCACGCCAACGACGCCGAGCGCCTCGCCGGCTACCAGAAGAGCAACGAGTTCATGGTCCAGGTCTGGTCCGAGGCGCTGCAGAAGATGCAGGCCACCCAGGAAGGCGAGCGCACCCTGCTGGAAAACAGCATGGTCCTGCTCACCTCCAGCCTGTTCGACGGCAACGCCCACGATTCCACCCAACTGCCGCTTGTGCTCGCCGGCGGCGGCGGCGGCACCCTGCGCGGCGGTCGCGCCTTCGAGTTCGACAAGAAGGACGAGAACCGCAAGCTCTGCCGCCTGCACCTCGCCCTCATGGAACGCATGGGCGTGAGGACCGAGCGCTTCGGCGACGCCGACAAGCCGCTGCCGGATCTGGTTTGAGGTCCGGCGTCGACGCTGCGTGGCCCTCCGGGTCATCCCCGAGGATCTACAGGCGGGCTGCGAGTGCCGCGGGACAGCGTTCGGTCCCGCTTTCGTCGATCCGGCCGACGGCAAGCCGATCGCGAAGATGCATGCGGTGTTGGTCGGCACAGCCTCTTCTTGAAGCCCCGTCCTTATTTGCTGTTCCTCGCTTCACGGAGCTGGTATTTTAAGGTTCCAACCTCCGGAGGTTCCCCGTCATGACCCAGCGCCGTTCCTTTCTCACCTCGGCCACCGGTGCAGGTGCGCTCACGGCCTTGGGCCAACTGGGTTTCCTGGGCCGGCTGCCCGCCGTCTCGGCGGCCGAGACCAGGCTGCCGCCGCAGCTGGTGCGGTTCCATCCCGAGATCGAGCCGCTGGTGCGGCTGCTCGAAGACACGCCGCGCGAGCGCCTGCTGGAGGAGGTCGCCGCGCGGGTGCAGCGCGGGCTCAGCTATCGCAACGTGCTCGCCGCGCTGATGCTGGCCGGCATCCGCAACGTGCAGCCGCGGCCGGTGGGCTTCAAATTCCACGCCGTGCTGGTGGTGAATTCCGCCCACCTCGCCAGCCTCGCCTCCCCGGAGGCCGAGCGCTGGCTGCCGATCTTTTGGGCGATCGACCAGTTCAAGGCCTCGCAGGCCGCGAATGTGAAGGAGGGCAACTGGCTCATGCGTCCTGTGGACGAGAGCCGCGTGCCCTCCAGCGCCCAGGCCAGGAAGGCCTTTCTGGAGGCGATGGACCAGTGGGACGAAAGCGCCGCCGATGCCGCCATCACCGGCCTCGTGCGCACGGCGGGAGCGAACGAGCTGTTTGAGATCTTTGCCCGCTACGGCATGCGCGACTTCCGCGACATCGGTCACAAGGCGATCTACGTGGCGAACAGCTTCCGCACGCTCGAGGTCATCGGCTGGCAGCATGCGGAGCCGGTGCTGCGCTCGCTTGCCTACGCCCTGCTCGACCGCGCCGGTGCGAAGGAAAATCCCGCCCAGGCCGACCTGCCCGCCGACCAGCCCTTCCGCGACAACTTGGAAACCGTGAAGCAGGTGCGCGCCGGCTGGCTGGAGGGCCGGCGCGATGCCGGCGCAACGACGGAACTGCTGCAGGCCGTGCGCAGCGGCGCGCCTGCCGACACCAGTGCGGCCGCCGTGAAACTGCTGAATCAGGGCGTGGCGCCGCAGTCGGTCTTTGAGGCCCTTTTCGGCGCCGCGGGCGAGCTGCTCATGCAGGCGCCCGGCATCCTCTCGTTGCACGCGATGACCTTCACCAACGCCATCCACTACGCCTGGAAGCGCACGCAGAGCGATGAGACGCGCCGGCTGCTGCTGCTGCAAAACGCCGCCTTTCTGCCGCTCTACCGGGGCGACCGCACCGGCAAGGGCCTGGCCATCGACAGCATCGAACCCGTCCTACCGAACGCCAAGGGCGACGAGGCCGTGGCGGAAATTTTCGCCGACATCGGCAGCGACCGCCTCATGGCGGCGCGCAAGATGCTGGGTTATCTTCAGGGCAACCCCAGCGCGCAGCCGATCGCCGATGCCGCGCGTCGTCTGGTCTTCCTCAAGGGCACGAACTCGCACGACTACAAGTTCAGCTCGGCGGTGCTCGAGGACTGCGAGCAGCTCGCCCAGCCCTGGCGCGACCGCCTGCTCGCCGCCAGCGTGTTTTATTTCCGGGGCTCCGGCGAAAAGGACAACGAACTCGTGGGCCGCATTCGCACCGCGCTGGGGGCCTGAGCGGCGCCGCCCCGCGCTGTCCAACGGGGCAGGGGCGCGTGCTGATCGAAGGCACGGCCTTGCGTGCTGTCATCGCAGTCCTTTCCACGTCTGGCCTCAAGAACTTCATCCCCCGATGGAAGACCGCAGGCGTCGCCGTAATGGATTCATGCTGCTCGCTGAGATGACCTGGCCCCAGGTGGCCGCCCTGCCGAAAACCACGCCCGTCGTGTTTCCCATCGCCGCCCTTGAGCAGCACGGTCGCCACCTGCCGGTGTTCACCGATTCGATGCTGATGGGCGAGATCGCCCGTCGCGCCGAGCTGGCGCTGGGTGAGCGCGCCCTGTTCGCGCCGCTGCAGTGGCTGGGCAATTCGCACCACCACCTCGACTTTCCCGGCACGCTCTCGGCGGAGCCGCGAGTCTACCTCGACCTGCTCGCCGGGCTGCTGGAAAACTTCCTCGCCCATGGCTTCACCCGCCTGCTCCTGCTCAACGGCCACGGCGGCAACGATGTGCCCGGTCGGCAGACCGTCTTCGAGGTGCGCCAGCGCCACCGCGACCGCCGCGACCTGCTGCTGCTCTTTGCCACCTACTGGAACCTCGCCCCCGATGCTGCGACTGCCCACCCGGACCTGCAGCAGCGCCAGATGGGCCATGCCTGCGAATGGGAGACGTCGATGATCCTGCGCCTCGCGCCGCATCTCGTCCACGACCCGGCCCGCGTCGAACCGGTCGCCTTCGGCAACGCCTTTGAACCGGCCGCCCGCGGCTGGACCATGCCCGATCGCAGCACCCCCGGCCACGTCGGCGATCCACGCCAAGCCAGCGCTGAAAAGGGCGAGGCCCTCTTCCAAACCTTCACCACCGCCACCGTCCAGATGATCGAACGCATGATCGCTTGGGACGGTGCCAGCTGGGAATGAACGCAGGTTTCAAGTTTCAGGGTTAAGGTATCCCGTTTGGGTCTCCCCATCTCCGATCTTCCATCTCCCATCTTCTATTTGCGATTCCCCCATGCCTGCCCGCCCCTCTTTCTGGAAATGGTACGTCTGCGGCCTGCTGCTGCTGGCCACGACGATCAACTACATGGACCGCCAGACGCTCGCCAATGCGGCGGTGCGGGTGACGAAAGAATTCCAGCTCACCCAGGAGCAGTATGGCGACCTCGAACTCGCCTTCGGCTGGGCCTTCGCCGCCGGCTCGTTGATCTTCGGCTTCCTCGCCGACCGCTTCCGCGTGTACTGGCTGTACCCGATCGTGCTTGCCGGCTGGTCGCTCATGGGCATCGCCTCGGCCTACACGCGCACCTATGACGAATTGCTCATCTGCCGCGTCCTGCTCGGCCTGTTCGAAGCCGGCCACTGGCCCTGCGCGCTGAAGACGACCTTTGCCCTGCTGCAGCCGCAGGATCGCACGATGGGCAACAGCGTGCTGCAGAGCGGCGCCTCGATCGGTGCGGTGGTGACCCCGCCGATCATGCTCTGGCTGATGACCGACGAGATCTCAAGCTGGCGCCTCGCCTTCCAAGTCATCGGTGCCCTCGGCCTGGTCTGGGTCGTCATCTGGTTCGCTTCGATCCGCAAAACCGAGCTGGATGTTGTCGCGCCCAAGGAGGTCGCCGGCGGCGGAATGTGGGACATCCTGCTCGGCCGACGTTTCTGGGCCCTGGCCGTGCTGATCTTTGGCGCGCAGACCTGCTGGCACCTGTTCCGCGTCTGGCTGCCGAAGTTCATGCAGGAAGGCCGCGGCTACACCGAGACCGAGGCCCTGTCCTTCAACTCCGCCTATTACATCGGCACGGACGTCGGCTGCTTCGCCGCCGGCTTCGCCTCGCTCTGGCTGGTGCGGCGCTTCCAGCTGAGCGCCCATGCCGCGCGGCGCCGCGTCTATGCCAGCGCCTGCCTGCTGACCTCCTGCAGCCTGGCCGTGCTCTGGCTGCCCAAGGGGCCGGCCCTGCTCGTCGCCCTGCTGCTTGTCGGCGCCGGCGCGCTCGCCCTCTTCCCCTGCTACTACAGCTTTGTCCAGGAACTCTCCGACCGCCATGTCGGCCGCCTCACCGGCCTGCTCAGCACCTGGGTCTGGGCGGTGTCCTCGCCCATGCACAAGCTGTTCGGTCGCCTGGTCGATGAAACCCAGTCCTTCGACCTCGGCTTCGCCCTCGCCGGGCTGGTGCCCTGGCTCGGTGTGCTTGCCATGATCTTCCTCTGGGATCGCGCGCGACCGGCCCACGAGGCGACCGCGCTCCAAAACCCCGGTTGATCCACCGCCGCTCCCGCTTCATCGAAATTCCTGCCCATGCTCACCGACGCCACCCGCCGCCGCGACTTCCCCAGCCTGGAAGGCATCGCCTACCTGAACACCGCCGCCGAAAGCATCCCGCCGCTGGCGGTGCATGAGGCGCTGGAACGCTACTGGCGCGACAAGACGCTCGGCATGCGCGGTCGCGAGGGCCACTTCGCGGCGGTGGAAGCCTGCCGCGAGGTCAGCGCGCGCATGGTGGGACTGAAAACCACCGAGGTGTCCTTCTGCTCCTGCAGCTCGGAGGCCTACAACCTGCTTGCCGGCGCCCTCGATCTCGGACCGCAGGATGAGGTGATCGTCACCGACCTCGATTTCCCCGCCGGTGCCACGCCCTGGCTGCGCGCCGCGCGACCCCCGGTCACCCGCCTCTGGAACTCGGACGGCGGCGAGCTGTGTGCGGTCGATCTGGAACCCCTGCTCAACGAGCGCACCCGCCTTGTCCAGGTCTCGCTGGTCAGCTTCTACAACGGTCACCGCCTCCACTGGCCGGCCGTGCGCGACCTCGTGCGCGCGCGGGCACCGCAGGCGCTCATCAGCGTCGACATCACCCAGGCGCTCGGTCGCGTCGTGCTCGACTGCGCCGATGCCGATGTGCTCATCAGCAGCACGCACAAGTGGACGCTCGGCGTGCATGGCGGCTGCGTCGTCGGCGTGCCCGAAGCCCGCGCCGAACAACTCACCACCCATGCCGGCGGCTGGTTCCATCTGGCCAATGCCTTTGATGCCGACCGCTTTGAGCGCGCGGTCACCAAGACCGGCGCCGCGAGCTTCTCGGTGGGCATGCCCAACTTCGCCGCTCTCTATGCGCTCGATGCCGCCCTGCGCTACGTCGAGGCCGCCGGCGTGCCGGCCATTGGCGCGCACGCGGATCCGCTGGTCGACGAACTGCGCGCGGGGTTGCAGCGACTCGGCTTCACCCCGATGTGCCCGGCCGATCCGCAGCGACCGACCGGCATCGTCGCCTTCCGCCATGCCCGCTCCGCCGAGCTGCACGGCGCGCTCGAGGCCGCCGGCGTGCACGCCATGCATCACGCCGGTCGCATCCGCTTTGCCGTGCACGGCTACAACACCCGCGCCGACATCACCCGCGCCCTCGACGCCCTGGCGGGGGTGGTGTGAGGGAGGCGGCTGCGGGAGAGCGGAGAGGGGAGAGCGGAGGTTGGACTGAGCCCCCCGGATCTTTTTACCCTCCATGTTTCTACCAGCTTCGGTTTGACCTCTTCGCCCTTGGCCCCGTGCTCCATGCTGAAGGCTCCCGGGTTCTTCCACCTGGGCCTTGGTCATTCCTTGTTCGGCATTCGATGGTGGGAAGCTTGCAACTTCCCCCGGGGCACTCGGCGTACTTGCTGGATCGCCGTCATGAAACTCGTCTTCTTCGCCGCCGGTCTGGGTCTCACGGTCAGCAGCCTGGCGCTGGAACCGCTGCCTTCCGGGCACGGCCTTGCCAAAGATTACCCCGGCGATGCCGGCATCGCCCACCATCCGGCCGTGCTGATCGCCGAGGACTTTGAGCATGGCTCGCTCGACACCCTGCGCCAGCGCTGGAACGAGGTGGAAAACAAGGACGGCCGGGTGCTCGAGTTCGCGGCCGATCATCCCGCGGCGAGTGCGGGTCGCACCAGCCTGCAGGTGACCGCCACCCTCGGCGAAAACACTGGGGGGCATCTCTACAAGCGACTCGATCCGATCCGCGAGCGGGTGTTTGCGCGTTTCTACGTCAAGTTTGCCGAGGACGCCCCCTACCTGCATCATTTCAGCGGCCTCGGCGGCCACAATCCGCCCAGCAACTGGCCGCAGGGCACCGCCGGCCTGCACGCCACCGGCGACAAGCGTTTCAGCGCGCGCATTGAACCGCACGGTCGCTACGGCTCGATCCCCGCCCCCGGTGGCTGGATGTTCTACACCTACTGGCACGACATGAAGCAGAGCGCCGACGGCGGTTTCTGGGGCAACGGCCTCTGGCCCGAAGGTCGCCCCGGCCCGCCACCCGGCCGCTGGCAGTGCGTCGAGATGATGGTGAAGTGCAATGCGGTCGGTCAGAGCGATGGCGAACTCGCCCTCTGGCTCGACGGTCGCCTGGCCACCCACATTGGGCCCGGCACCAGGACCGGGCCGTGGACGGGCGAGGGCTTTGAGGTGCGACCGGACGGTCCACAGACCTTTGAAGGCTTCCGCTGGCGCACCGTGCCGGAACTGGCGGTGAGCTACTTCATGCTCAGCCACTACGTCACGGAAAACGCCTATCGGCAGAACCGCGTCGCCAACCCGCCGAAGCAGAACCGGGTGTGGTTCGACGATGTCGTGATCGCCACCGACTACATCGGGCCGATCCTGCCGCGCTGAGGCGGGGCTCGCGTTGGGGCGACCGCCTAACGAAGTTTGTGCTTGCCAGACAGGCCGCGGATCCGGCAAAATGCCGGCAATCCAACCCGGAGGTTCGCATGTCGACAGCCCCAACCCGCCGCGACTTCCTGGCCGAGGTCGGCCGCGGCACCCTGCTGGCTGCGCTGGGGCCCTCCTTTGCTGCGGAGTTCGGTCTGGCGGCGGAACCCGCGGAGCCGGACCGCCTGCACTTCGGGGAGCTGGAATCCCTGGTCGGGTTTCTCCAGGAGACACCGGTTGCCCGGCTGCAGCCGGCGCTGCTGAAAAAGCTGCGCGAGGGGGTGACCCTGGACCGGCTGGTGGCCGCCGGTGTGCTCGCCAACGCACGCAGCTTTGGCGGCGAGGACTACGTCGGCTTTCACACCCTGATGGCGCTCGGCCCGGCCCGGCAGATGGCGGCGGCACTGCCGGAGCGGCAGGCACCGCTGCCGGTGTTCAAGGTGCTCTACCGCAACACCCAGCGCATCCAGGAGCACGGGGGCGCGCGGCCGAGGTGCTGCAGCCCGTGACGCCGGCGGCGGGTTCGCCCGGGCTCGCCGAGCTGCGCAAGGCGGTGCGCGGGCGCGACACAGCGATGGCCGAGGCGACCTTTGCCGCGCTCATGGCGCGCGACGCGCAGGCCGGTTTCAACGCCCTGCTCGAATGCGTGCAGGAGAACCCGGAAGTCCACCGCACCGTGCTGCCGTACCGCGCCTGGGATCTGCTGGATCTGGTCGGCCGCGAGCATGCCACCACCCTGCTGCGCATGTCGCTGCGCTACTGCCTGGAGGCGGAAAGCCGGCGCCGACCCGAGTGGGATGAGACCGGCCGGCTGCTGGGTCGCCTGTTCGATGAGCACAAGCTGCACGGTCGTGCACCCGGCACGCGGGCGCTCGACGACGCGGCGGTGGAAAAGCTGGAGCGCGACATCTTCCACGGCACGCCGGAGGCCGCGGCGGCCGCGGTCGCCAGCGCCCTGGGCGACGGCGTCGATCCGCGCGATGTCGGCGAGGCGGTGGCGCTGGCCGCCAATGCGATCGTGCTGCGCGACCGCGGCCGGCCGCCGGAATGGGAATCGGCCGGCAAACCCGCCGGCAGTGTGCATGGCGATTCCATCGGCGTGCATGCGAGCGATTCGGTGCACGCCTGGCGCAACCTTGCGCAGGTCAGCCGCGGGCGGAATGTTTTTGCCTGCCTGATCCTTGGCGCCTGGCAGGTCGCGCGCGACCGCGGCGGCCAACCCTTCACCGACTGGCCGCCAGTGCCCTCCGCCCATCAAATGCGCGGCGTGACGGCCTCCGAGCCGGGGGCGCTGCTCGACCAGCTCGACGCCCACCTGCGCGCCAATCTGCAGGGGCATGCGGCGGCGGTGGTGACCCGCTGGAACGCGCTCGGTTTGCCGGATGGGCCACTTTGGAGTCTGCTGCTGCAGTATGCCGTCAGCGAGGACGGCGCGTTGCATGCCGAGAAGTACTATCAGACCTGCCGCGACGAATACCACCGCGCCCGTCCGGCCTTTCGCGCACGGCATCTGGTCGCCCTGGCTCGTGTCACTGCCAGCGAGTGCGGTCGGCCCGCCCCCGGCCAGGACGAGGCGCGGCGACTGCTCAAGGTGTGAGCGGAGTGACCGGGGCACCTTGCCTTGGCGGATCCCGGCACCCTGCGGACCGGCTCGCCCGCCGCGTTTTTCGCCGGTTCCGCTTGTCCGGGCAGGCGGTTTCCGGTAAGGTATTTTTATTGTCCTGCGGCCCGGCCGCGGAGGATCTTTGACAGTGCGGTGCACCGCCCCGCGCGTCGCTCCGGCGCGCGGCCCGACTTTCCTGCGGTGTTCGTCATCAGAATGTTTGTGGCCCGGCCCGTTTCAATGACATCGGGAGCGGGTGACCTGGGAGGTCATGTCATGCCTTCATTGGAAGACAGCGCCCTTGTTCATTTGCCCCCACCTCGTCGCCCCTGGGATACGAGAGCCCTCATTCTGGACGGCACAGGTGGGTCCAAAAGCGTCCCGGTTTTCCGGGGCGCTTTTCTTTTTCCCCCGGCGACGGACGTTTCTTGCAAGAGCGACCGACCTCCGCCTTTATCGTGTAGCACATGAAAACCGCCGCGCGCTGCCTGCTGGTTGCCGCCCTGATGACCTCCATCGGGCTGCACTGGGCCGTGCTGCAGTCGGCCGCCTGGGTCGGCATGGCGGTGGCCTACTCGGTCGAGCGCGGTTCGGTCGTGCAGGGCCTGAGCGACACCTTTGACGGCGAGCATCCCTGCCCGCTCTGCCAGGCGGTGAGTGAGGGCGTCAAGGACGGTCCGGCCACGGACAGCCCGGCGCCGGTCAAGCCCGCCAAGGAACTGACGCTCGCCCTGGTGAGCATCCCCGTCTTTGTTTTCTCCGCCGCCCCGCCCGCCTCCTGGAGCACGACCTCCGAAGCGGCGGAAGTGCGCGGTCAGGCGCCGGCCTCGCCGCCGCCCCGGGCCCTGGCCTGAGTCCACGCCTGCGGACGGCCGAACCGGCGTGTCCGTTGCCGGCGTGAGCGGGCGCCCCTGCCGTGGCGCCCGCGCCCTTTTTCCGCGCTTCCTGGCGCGGTGGGCCGTCGATCGGCCCCGTCGTTTTTGCCGCCCCTGCGCGGCCCCCTTTCCCGGAGAACAGAGCATGGTTTTGCTAGTTCCATGATCCCCCGGGACGCCCCTGCCTGGCCGGTTTCCAGGCGGGGGCGACATCTTCCTTTTCCCGAAACCCCCGTCCCGCTCCGGCGCGACGGGTTTTTGGGGAATACCGGGCCCCGCGCCCGACTCCCACCCCACCCCAACACACCACCACCCACGCATGAAACACACCACTCTGCTCGCCGCGCTGGTCGCGGTCTTCGGCGCCACCAGCGTCTTGGCCGACGACGTCATCAGTGACGTCATGAAGAAGTACCACAAGGCCCCCGAAGGCCAGGACCCGCTGTGCAAAAAGGTCAGCAACGGCGAAGGCACCGCCGGCGAGATCGCCACGCTGCTCAAGGCCTATGAGGCCATGGCCAAGGAAAAACCCGAGAAGGGCCTGGCGACCAGTTGGGAGCAGAAAAACGCCGCGCTCATCGCCGCGGTGAAGAAGCTGCAGAAGGATCCCAAGGACGTCAGCGACTACAAGAAGGCGGTCAACTGCAAGGCCTGCCACGAGCCCCACAAGGGCTGAACCCCGACGCGGGCGGAGGTGTTCTGCCTTCGCCCGCTTTCGCCACGGTCAACACGCCGCCTTCCCCGCACAGGTTGCCGCGTGGCACACCGCTCTCCGGGCGGCGGCCACCGCGTGGGAGATGGCAAACTGCACGGCCGGATCGCCCGTGGCACGCCGGGGGGGGAAGGATCAGACCGGACGGACCGATGAACAGGCCGGCCAGGCCGCGCACGGCGGGGCTGGCGCGGCGGTTTTCCACCGCGGACGTATTTTCGATCGTGATCGAGAGCGGCACCACGACGCCAAGCGGGACGGGATGGGGCACCTGCCCGCGACCGGCGGCCGGCACATGCATGCAGGGAGCGATGCGCACCCGCAGACCGTTGTTCAGCACCTCCGCCTCGCGGGGCATGCCGCCAGATGACTCTCCTGCCGCGTCGGATCGCAGGGCGAGTGCTCCAGGTCGACGATGACAACGCCGAGGCCGCTGGCCGCCAGGCTGGCAACGAGGGTGGCGAGACCTTCGAGGCAAACCGCCCGAAGGCCGGGCAGGCAGAGATGGAGCAGGGTTTCACCCCATGGTGGGGAGAGGGCGCAGGGGCGAATGCTGGCACTCCAAAGGCCAGGCATCCAACCCCCATCCACATGAACCCTCTCATCCAACCCATCGCAGGTCACCCCTCCCTCACATGTCGCTCGTCATGGCGGGCTGCCATAGGCACTCTATGTCTCATGTCTGCTGGCATGATGATGTTGCCGGCACCGGCGCAGGCACAGAACTTGGGAGCGGCGCAGACGTTTTCCGTGCTGGGTGGCTCCACGGTTACGAATACAGGGGCGACGATCCTGATGGGTGACCTCGGCGTAAGCCCGGGGTTGGCGATTACCGGCTTCCCGCCTGGGAGCGTGACGGGCAACATCTACACCGGCGCGGCCTCGCTGGCGGGCACGGCGCATGCGGACACGGTGACAGCGTTCAACCTCATCTCCGGGATGGCGGCAAACACGAACCTGACGGGCCAGGATTTGGGTGGCATGACGCTGACACCCGGAATTTATCAATTCAATACCTCGGCCCAGTTGACGGGGAATTTGTTTCTCGATCCGCTGGGGGATCCGAACGCGGCCTTTTATTTCAAGATCGGAAGCACGCTGACGACCGCGGAATTTTCGGCGCTCTCGGTCATCGGCGGTCTGCAACTGCCAAACGTCTTCTGGCAGGTGGGCAGCTCGGCCACGCTGGGCATTGGCACGGCCTTTGGCGGCAACATTCTTGCGCAGTCCAGCATCACGCTCACCACGGGGGCCGGCGTTTCGAATGGCCGGGCCCTGGCGATCGATGGCGGCGTGACCCTGGACACCAACAGCGTCAACAATGGCGGGCTTGCCGGCGCGCCCGTCGGCGTCAATGGCACTTACTGGAAGGGCGGCATCAACGCGTTGTGGTCGGCCATGAACTGGTCGCCCGACATCACCGGTGCGGTGAACCAGAATATTGCGGCTTCTGGGGCGAACGTGATTTTCTCCGTGACGGGTGTGGCTCCGGCCAATCAAAACACCCTGCTTGACCAGAACCAGGACATCGACAGCCTGACGATCAATGACAGCGCGGCAGTGAGCATTTCAGGGCCGAACACGCTGACGATTTCCGGCGCGGGACTGCTGACAGGCATCCGGGTCAACAATGGCGCAGGCCTGGTCAGCATCGGCAGCCGCCTGATCCTGGCGGGAACCTCGGACACGATCAGCGTCAACAACGCCGCGGGCATGGTGATCAGTGGCGTGGTTGGGGGCGTCATCGGGCTGACCAAAGCGGGGCTGGAACAGCTCACGCTGACGGGTGAAAACGTTTACACCGGACCCACCAACATCGACGCGGGCACCCTGCAGGTGGGCAACGGCTTGACGGGGTCCATTCTGGCCAGTTCACTCGTCACGGTGGCACCGGGGGCAGATCTGCTCATCAATCTGGTGAACAACGGACTGTGGAGCAACACGGTGGTCAACAACGGCCACGTCCAATGGATCGCTCCGGGGAACAACACGCAGACATCCTTGAGCGTGATTCTCGGCACGGGCACCATGGGGATCACCAGTCCGGGCACCACGACCCTGCTCGGGACCAACACCTTCAGCGGCGGCACCACGATCAACACGCCGGGCAGTGTCCTGGTGGGCAATCCCTTTGGCAACACATCCACCGCCTTTGGCACAGGCACCCTGGACATTCAGCAGGGCGTCGTGGACACCGTGGCCGCCCAGATTCTTCAGATCAACGTCGGCGGTTACGAGCAGAGCGGCGGCGAGATCCGCATGCATCTGCAGGGCACCACTCCGGGCACCTACACGCAGTTCAATGTGACGGGGAACGCCACGCTCACGGGCGGCACGGTGTTTGTGTACGATGACAGCGGCGTGTATGTGCCCAGCGGCGCATCGGCCGGCAATCCGACGGGAGACATGCAGACGATCCTCCAGACCAACGGCGTGCGCAGCGGCCAGTTCGCCTCCAACGCGCCCTTCTCGCGGTTTTTCAATGCCCGCTTCAATCAAAACTTCTTCTACCACCAGGGCGACACGCTGCTCTACCCGACGGTGACCTACGATGCCAGCAACGCCTACATCACCTGGGTTCAGGATCCTTACGCCTCGGTGCCCGGCCTGACGCCGAATCAAACCGCCACAGCCGGCGGCCTGGACGGATTTCAACATTTGAATCCAGGCAACGACGCCATCACCTACCTCAACGGCCAGCCGATTGCCCGGCTTCCGGCCCTCTACGACCTCATCGCGCCGGATGAATTGACCGCCATTTTCCAAATCGGCTTTCACGCGGCCGAAATCCAGGCATCGAGCATCCAGCAACACCTGCAGCTCGTGCGTGACGGTGCGCGGCGCAACGGCAGCGACGTCTCCAGGGAAACGATCACCTCCTCCGCGGGCGGCAAGAACGTGGTCGAAACCACCTCGTCAACGGTCATCGAGTCCCACGAACGCCGCTGGAATTTTTTCATGGAAGGCCTCGGCGGCAGCGCCAACGTGAGTGAGACCCGCAACGCGAGCGGTTACGATTTCAACAGCATCGGCAGCATGATGGGTGCCGACTACCTGCTGAACGAGCATTTCGCCTTCGGTGTCATGGGCGGCTACACCCGGACGGATGCCAGCCTCTTCGATGGCGGCAGCATTGAGGCCGACAGCCTGCGCGGAGCCGTCTACGCCACCCTGTTTGGCGGTGGCTTTTATCTCGATGGTCAGGTCGGCCTGGGCTACAACTCGTATGACACCGACCGCGCCTCCCTGCTGGGCCATGCCAAAGGCGGCACCAACGGCCTGGAGTTCAGCTCCATGATCAACGGGGGCTACGACCACCAGGTGGGCGACTTGACCCTCGGGGTCTTTTCCTCCCTCGCCTACTCACGGGTGAACTTTGACAGCTTCACGGAATCCGGATCACTGACACCCCTGAGCTATCCCAGTCAGCATCAGGAATCCCTGCGCTCCAACCTCGGCGTCAGGGTCAGCTACTCGGCACCGGTGGGCCGCATGAAGCTCACCCCCCAGGCCCGTGTTTCCTGGCAGCATGAATTTCTCGACAGCACCCAGGCCATCGACGCCAGCTTTGCTGCCGGCCCCGGCCCGGTTTTCACCGTCAACGGTCCTGACATCGGCCGCGACAGCATGAGGCTCAGTGCCGGCTTGCACCTGCAGATCACTCCCACCGTCGGCGCCTATGTGTTTTACGGCGGCCAGCTCGGACGCACCAACTACAACTCACACAATGTGACCGTGGGCGTGAACATCACCTTCTAGCCAGCCCTGCCTGTCGACTGCGACAGGCGTGAACCCTGCGGGAGGGGCGCAGGAAGCTGCGGGCGGATCGTTGATGACCTCAGGGCGTCCCTGCGGAATGGCTGCGGGCTCCATCAACGATCCGCCGCCCTGCAGGGCGGCTCGCCGACAAGAGTTCGACTGCCGGAGGTTTTCCCCGCCTAGGGCGGGCAAGCAGGGGCAACCCAGCCTGGACCACCGGGCGAGGCGCACGCGTCAGGGCTGCCGCTGCAGTTCGGCGAGCATGTCGAGCAGGTGATCGGTGATGAGGACCGACGCGTCTTCCTGAACCTGGTTGGTGCCAATCCAGGTTTCATAACCGCCCAGCCGGTGGTGTTCCGGCGTCGGCAGGTAGCCGTGACGGCCGTTGGCCAAACCGACGACCATCGTCTGCGCGAAGGGGCTGCGCTTCTTCAGTCCCAGGCCGATCTCAACAAAGACTTCGAACGGGATGGCGCAGACCGCAAAATCGCCGATGCGCGCCGCCTGCAGGGTGACCGTCAGCGTATCGTCGGGTCGCTCATGGGCGTTGATCGTGCTGCGCGCGTAATTCTGCGCCAGGCGCGGCAGCTTGGCGACCGCCTCCGGATCCTTCACCGCCAGCACGGCGCGCGCCTCGGCGACCTCGCGCTCCGAGGGGCGACGGTAGCGCAGGGTCAGCGGCCGCTGGACCATGCCGAGGCGGACGTTGTTCTCGTGCCTGGTGATCTTGCGCTGGGCCTGCCAGGCGGCGTCGGCGGTCTTTTGCGCGACGATGCGGATCTGCTCAAACGGCTCGCGCGGCGGCCGGGTGACGGTGAAGGGGATGTTGTTGATGTCGCCCGAGGCACCGTTCGAGAGCATGGCGACAAAGTCCTCGCCACCGCGCACCCGCGAGGGCATCAGGCGGGCGAACTCGCCGAAGTAGTCGGCCGACATCTCGCCCTTGGGTGCGCCGCCGACGTAGTGCAGGGCGTAGTTGGCGTAGACGGCGAGCGCGTTGCGTTTGGCGTCCTGGACCGACAGCACCAGGACGTCGGGATCGGTTGGCCCGGCCGGGCGTTCGAGGGCGGCGTTGCCGGCGCCAGGGTTCATCTTCACCCGGTCGAACTTGCCGAAGGGATTCACCGGCATGGCGCCCTTCTTGAGGAACCAGCGGCGGTTGAAAACCTCGTCGGGCAGGGGATGGGCGGCCACACCGACGCTGGCCGGACGCAGGGCGGCATGGGCGCGGGAGATGGCCTCGGCGACGCCGGCAACAAACTGTTCGTAGTAGGCCTTCGCCGACTCGCTGCGGGTGTTCAGCGAGGGACCGCTGTGGGTGTGGGTCGAGGAGATGAGCAGGTTCTCGGGCTTGAGCCCGGTCTTCGCCGCCGCGCGGGTTTTCGCCTCGTTGAGCACCTCGGGACCGGCGCCGAGGTTGTCGACCACGACGAGGGCCAGGGCGGTGGTGCCGTCGTCGAGCACGAGGGCGCGCGCGTGCAGGGGATCATGGGCCTTCTCCGCGAGGTTGGCGCTGAAACCGCCGGGCATGTTCATCGGAAACTGCTTCGGCGTGATGTCGACCGCCGCCGCCCCCGCGCGCAGGGGCGCGGCGGCAAGTGCGTTGGGTACCGAGCAGAGAACCAGGGCGAGCAGGCAGGGAAGCGTCGCTTTCATGGCGGAAGAATACAGCCGCCCGTAGCGGCATCCTTCAGGCGAGGCCGACAGGCCGTGTTTGACGATGGCTCGACGGAGCATCATAATGTCCCGATGAACACACTGGCCAAGAGCGCATCCTTGGGAACGCTGGGGCTGCCTGCGGGAGACCATTGGGTGAAGTTTCACGTCGAGGACGATACCATCTCCTATGAAGTGGCCGTTTCCCTGGTGAAGGGTGAGGTGACGACGTCTCAGGCGGACGCCGCGGAAGCCTTTGTGCAAAAGTGGTCCGGCCAAGGCCGGCTTCAATCGGAGCATGAAATGGCCGATGATGTTCGTCTGGCCGACCTGACCGCAAAGCATGTGCATTGACGGATGCGACTCTTTCTGGACACCAACGTGTTGCTGGATGGCTATTTTCAGCGTCCCGGTGCTGCAGCGAGTGATGCCGTGATCCGTCGATGCAATGGAGCGCATTCGGGTTGGATTGCCTGGCACACCCTGTCGAATGCGTTTTATCTGGTGCGCGGCCATTCCCGATCCTCCCAGACGGCCTTTCAGTTCGTCGCGGATCTGCTGGCCTGGGTGGAGGTTGCCCAAGTGGGCAAGTTGGATGCCGTCTGGGCGATGGGTTCAGGACTCAATGACTTTGAAGACGCGCTCCAACTCTCTGCCGCCAAGGCTTGTGGGGCGGAGGTTCTCATCACTCGCAATACAGCCGACTTCAAACAAGCTCACCTCGTGGTGATGACCCCTGAGGACTTTCTCCTGGCGGTGCCTTGACCGTTCTCAGCCGCGGACTCGCTCGATGTCCGCCAATCTGCCCGTGCGTTGACAGGCGCCGCCCTCGGCTGGCGTAGGTTGTCCGCGCATCGCCATGGGCCAGCCGCTTTTCCGCCCCTCCCTGGACCGCCGGGCCTTTCTCACGGCCTCGACGTCGGGTCTGGCGTCGCTGGGCTTCGCGCGCGGCCTGCGCGCCTCGACCGGTCCCGCCACGGCCGCTCCGGCATTGGCCAAGCCGGCGAAGTCGACGGTGCTGTTCTTCCTCTGCGGCGGCGCCTCGCACATCGATCTCTGGGACATGAAGCCGGAGGCGCCCCCGGAGTACCGCGGCGAGTTCAAGCCGATCCGCACCACCGCCGACGACATCCGCCTGTGTGAGCACCTGCCGCTGCTCGCGCGCCAGGCTCACCGCTTCGCCCTCGTCCATGGCGTCACCGACGCCGGTCGCGCCACCGGCGACCACCACGCCGGCTACTACTACAACCTCACCGGCCACGCCCCGGATGAGACCTTCAAGCAGCAGGGCAACGACCGCCGGCCGCAGCCGGACGACTGGCCCTACATGGGCAGCGTCGTCGCCATGAAACGTCCGGCCCATCCGTCGATGCCTCAGCTCGTCACCCTGCCGCACAAGCCGAGCCGGCCGCCCTTCACCCGGCCCGGCCAGTTCGCCGGTCGCATCGGCCTGGAGCACGATCCCTTCTTCCTCAACGGCAGCTTCGAGGAACCGCTGCGCTTCGCCGCACCGACCCTCAGCGTCGCCGGCGGCGTCTCGGCCGCCCGCCTGCAGGACCGTCGCTCCCTGCTAGGAGCGCTCAACGACGCCCGCCGCGACCTCGATCACGAGGACGCCGTGCAAAACTACGTCAAACAGCAGGAACGCGCCTTCGACCTGCTCGCCTCCAACCGCACCGCCAACGCCTTCGACATCGCTGCCGAACCGGCCTCGTTGCGCGGCCGCTACGGCGACGACGTCAATGCCATGAGCCTGCTCATGGCGCGCCGTCTCGTCGAGGCCGGTGTGCCCTTCATCACGGTCTTCTGGAAGGAGGACGAAAGCATCGCCGCCCAGTGCAAGAGCGCCGGCGGCTGGGACACCCACGGCGACAACTTCAACTGCCTGCGCCAGCACCTGCTGCCGAAGTTCGACCGCTCGTTCTCCGCCTTCCTCGAAGACCTCGCCGGACGCGGCCTGCTCGACGAAACCCTGGTCCTGGTCACCAGCGAGATGGGGCGCATGCCGAAGGTGGGCGACCGCCGTTCCGGCGGCACCCTCGGGGCTGGGCGCGACCACTGGACCGCCTGCATGAGCGTGCTCATGGCCGGCGGCGGTATCGCCGGCGGCCGGGTCGTCGGTGCCACCGATGCGCGCGCCGAGTACCCGCTCGACCGGCCCATCCATCCCGAGGACAGCACCAAGCCGGTGTACTACGCTATGGGCATCACCGACCTCGAGGCGCACGACCGGCTTGGCCGCGCCTACTCCCTGCTCGAGGAGGGTCGACCGCTGACCGAACTCTTCGGCTGACTCCCTTTCTCATGCACCGCCTCGCTCCCGCCGCCTTCCTGCTCCTCGCCACCTGCCTGTCCGCCGAGGACTGGCCGCAGTTCCGCGGCAGCAACGGCAGCGGCGTGGCCACGTCCACCGGCCTGCCTCGCGAGTTCTCCGCCGAGCACAACCTCGCCTGGAGCGCCCGGGTCGGCGACGGCGTCGGCGCGCCGGTGATCCACAACGGCCGCGTCTTCACCACGGCGATGACCGCGGCGCAAAAGCTCGGTGTCTTCGCCTTCGACGCCATCCGCGGCGCGCAGCTCTGGCGCACGGAGATCGACACCGGCACGCTGCCGCGCATCACGCCGCCGAACAGTCATGCCGCCTCGACGCCGGCCACCGATGGCACGCGCGTCTTCCTCCACTTCAGCACGATCGGCCTGGTCGCCTTCGATGCCGCCGACGGCCGCGAACTCTGGCGCTATGCCATGCCGCGGCCGGCCTACCTCATGGACTGGGGCGCGGCGGCCTCGCCGGTCGTGCACGACGGCCGCGTGTTCTTCTGCCAGGACGACGACCTCGCACCCTTCCTGGTCGCCGTCGATGCAGCCACGGGCCGCGAGCTGTGGAAGACCCCGCGCCCCGACATGCTCGCCGGCTACGCCCTGCCGGTGTTGTGCACGGCGAACGGTCGCACCGACCTCGTGGTCGCCGGCAGTGGCAAGCTCAAGGGCTACGATCCCGCCACCGGCCGCGAGATCTGGACCTGCAACAACCTGCTGCGCACGATCATGACCTCGCCGGTCGTGCACGGCGACCTCATCTACCTCGCCGTGCAGAGTTATGGTGACTCCACACGCACGCTCAAGCACGCCCTGCTCGAGTGGCTCGACACGAATCAGGACCGCGTCCTGGCGCGTGCTGAGACGCCGGCGGAATTTCATGCGCGCTTCGATGCCTCCGACACCAACCGCGATGGCCGCCTCGATGCCAGTGAACTCGACACCGCCTTCCAGAGCCCCGACAACATGGCTGCCGGTGGCAACCTCATCCTCGCTGTGCGCGGTGGCGGCACGGGCGATGTGACGAAGACCCACGTGCTGTGGAGTCGCGACGACAAAACGCCGTCGAACCTCGCCTCGCCCCTGCTCGCCAGCGGACGGCTGCACCTGGTGAAAAGCGGCGGCATGGCGAGCTGCTACGACGCCCGCGACGGCCGGCCGCTGTGGGACCGCGTCCGCCTCGGCAACTTTGGCGATTACTTCGCCTCGCCCATCGCCGCCGATGGCCGCGTCTTCTTCGCCGGGCGCAACGGCTTCGTGGTTGTCATCGCCGATGCCCCGGAACTGCAGGTGCTCGGCAAGCACGACCTCGGCGAGGAGATCATTGCCACGCCCGCCATCGCCAACGGCCGGCTCTACGTGCGCACCCGCACCCGCCTGCTCTGCCTGGCCGACGGCGCGCGCGCCGCGGAGGTGGCGTCCGCCCAGGCCGCGCCCCTCGCCCCGGCGGAGATCGGCGGCATTCCACCACCGAGCGGCGACGGCGTTTGGAATGGCTACACCGGCGATGCCATGGGCCAGGAAGCGTGGAGCGAGGCCGAACTGCTGCAGCGGGCCGAACAGGCGCACCGGCTCGGGTACCGCGCCGTCGCCGTGCCGGCGCAAATCCCAACGATCGCGCCGATCCGGGTCGATGGCGACACCGCCGGGCGCAAGGCCTTCGCCGGTGCGAAGGTCTTCGCCCAGCCCGACGCCGGGGCGGCCACCGCGCGCTTCCGCGCCCGCGCCGCCGAACTCGGCCTGCGCGTCGTCGAGGCCGACCCCGTGCCCGCCTCGGTGCTGCCGCGCAGCGAGTTCGCCGATGCCCAGGCCGTCGCGGAAAAAGTCACCCCGCTCTGCGGCGAGGGCGTCGCCGAGCCCCTGTGGCTGGGGCTGCAGACCTTGGAAAAGGCCCGCCAGTTGATCGAGTGCCACGACCCCCGGCTCGGCGTGCCCGCTCCCGACGTGTTGCGCCGCCATCTCGAGGCCGACGGCCCGGCCCCCGCCTGGCTGGCCGAGGTCAAGGCCCTGCACCTCGCCGCCATGAACGAGATGTACCGCGCCAACACCCGCGCCCGCGAGGGCTCGCGCGCGCTGACCCTGCGCCACGCCAAGCGCCTCGAGTTCGCCTTCCACTTCCTCACCTGCATCGAGACCCTCTACCAGGCGCGTGGCGACGCCCGCGCCGAAGCCCTCACCGCCGCCCAGGAATCGCTGCACCAGGCGCTCAACGCCTGGGCCGACGTCGCCCTCGACGCCAGCGACCGCGGCGGCATTGCCCTGCTCAACGAACACGGCTGCCGGGTGCTGGCCGCCGCCGCCCAACCATGAGTGTGTTTGATAAATTCAACCTCCAGGGCCGGCGCGCCCTGATCACCGGCGGCTCGCGCGGCCTCGGCTTCGAAATGGCGCGCGCGCTCGGCGAGGCCGGCGCGGAATTGCTCATCGCCGGCTCCGATGCCGACCGCCTGCAGGCGGCCTGTGCCGAACTCGCCGCTCTGGGCCTGACTGCCACGCCGCTGCAGGCCGACCTGTCCCGGCCCGACGAGGCCGAGCGCCTCCCCGAGCATGTGCTGCAAGCGCATGCCCCGGTCGCCATCCTGATCAACAACTTCGGCGGTCGCCGCATCAACACGCCTACAGAGGACCTGACGCTCGAGGACTGGCAGCGCATCCTCGATCTCAACCTGACCCAGGCCTTTGTGCTGACGAAACGGCTCGGCGGTGCCATGCTGCCGCGCGGCTGGGGTCGCATCATCAACCTCGCCTCGATCAACGCCCTCTGGCCCGGGCGCGCCATGCGCGGGCGCAGCTACGAAGCCGCCAAGGGCGCACTCGTCATGTTCACCAAGGCCGTGGCTGCCGACTGGGCTGCGCACGGCGTCACCGTCAACGCCATCGCTCCCGGCCCCTTCCTGACCGATGCCAACCGCCGCTGGATCGGCGAGCGACCCGCCTTCGAGGCCGAGGTCGCCGACAGCATCCCCATGGGTCGCTGGGGTCGCCCCGAGGAGATCGGCCCGCTCGCCCTCTACCTCGCCAGCGATGCCAGCAGCTACATGACCGGCAGCGTCCTCACCCTCGACGGCGGCAAGCTGCTCTGGTAGGGCGGCGGCGGCGCCGCCGCGGGAGATGGGAGATCGAAGATCGGAGATGGGACGGTAGGCCCCGCTGCTTCGGGGCCGCGCGCAGCGCTTTGGAGATTGTGAGGCGCTTCTGCGCCGCTTTCGCGCACCCGCCCGGCAAGGCTCGGTCCTTCTGCAACAACGCTGGCACCCAGCCACCCCGGTTTCCCAAAGCTCCAGAGGATTGGAGCACTCTAGGACGCTGGCGCGCGCTGCCGGGGTGAAGCGGTGTTCGCCCTCGACAAGGATCGGCCAGCCTCCCCAATCCATGGCTTGCACGGAGCTCACGGAGGACACGGAGTTCCAAGGCATTCGTTCGTTCATGCCACTCCGTGGGCTTCGTGGCCTCCGTGCGAAATCTCCTTGGATCGTGGGTGTCACCGAAGCAGAGGAGACCACGAAGGGCACGAATGTCACGAAGACAGAGGCCGACAGCCATCCATGACTCAGCAGCGGCAGCACTTCATCCGCTTTTTCTTGACGGGAATTCCCGCGTGGAAGACCCTCTTTTCATGCAAGAATTTCAGGGACGAAGTTTGCCCGCCCGGGCTGCTTTTGACCTGTTCAAGCTGCGCGTTGCCATAACAAGTTAAGGCAGCGTGTTGTGTAATTATACTGTTATGCCAAGAAACTGATGTTCCGACGTCTTAAAGAACTTATGGCAGGAATACATGGTGCAACCTCTCCAGAGCCGAACCATGAAGACATTGCCAGCACTGAAGAGTTCTCGTTCGAATCGCTCTGGGACGATTACGAGCGGAGAACGTGGCATTACGACAACGCTAAGGCGAACCTCGGGAAGTCTAACCCAC
Organism: uncultured Prosthecobacter sp.; assembly: GCA_964605265.1. GTDB lineage: Bacteria > Verrucomicrobiota > Verrucomicrobiia > Verrucomicrobiales > Verrucomicrobiaceae > Prosthecobacter. The sequence goes on along the minus strand of CAZSBO010000049.1, from coordinate 844 downwards.
GCCTCCTAAATTGGATCGGCTCGATCGACTATTCTGGCTACACACGTGAGAAGAGCCTGAGGGCGCTTATTGCTAGTGCTGAGGCTGGTGATGAGAATCGGATTCTTCTTCGGTTACAGGATTGGGTGCCGCAGGTGCAGCGTCTTGCTAGAGACTGGGTTCTTGCCCACTTTCGGTCTCTCCCGTTTGATTCCATCCGCAGCAATCAGCGTCTGATCTTGTATCTATCCCGCAAGGATAGGCTCCAAGACGATCCAGGTCTGCTTGAGATCAAGCGTGATCTGCTCGAGAGAACTCGCGGGATGACTCCAGCCCAGTTCTTCGGACTCGATGCAATGTTCCGAAGATTCCTGTTTTCGCTTTCATTCGAGGATGACGAGCACCTTCGGCCGTGGATTCTTGATGATCCAGAACCCTTCAACCGGCTGCTTCTCCTGACCGAGCTTCAGTTCTCAGAGATCACCCCTGACGAGAAGCTCCGTCTTCAGGCCGATAGATCGGTATTTGTCCGTCGCAGGCTATTCCAAACCCAAATTGATGATGGGATTACTCCCGAGAGAGATGAGTTGATTTCATTGGCGCTCGATCCCAACCGCAGCCTGCGCGAGAGAGGTCAGTTTTATCTCAAAAGCATCTACCGAGAGGAGTGCTATTCGATCTACCGCACCAAGAAGAATGAGGAGTTCTACTTCATTGCTGACTATGCGCGTCCAGAGGATGCAGAGCATTTTCTAGCAGGGATTCGTTCAGGATCGCGTCATACCCAACAGGCTTGTATGAGAGCTTTAGCCAGTGCGGCTCCAGATCGCCTGAAGGAGTTGGATATCGCGTCCCTAATTTCCCA
>CAZSBO010000048.1:0-24138 GCA_964605265.1 uncultured Prosthecobacter sp. | reverse complement strand
GGCCAACCAGCTTGAGTTGGCCGGTTTTGCTGATCAGGCCGGTGGCATGGCCGGCGCCGGCGGGCAGGTCGAGGTCGACGTCGGCCAGCCGCTCGCCGGGAGCGAAGACCAGGGTGTGGGGGCCGAGCGAGGGCGGTGTCTCGTTTTTGCCGAACGTGTGCAGCTTGCGGCCATCGAGTCCGGCGCTGTGGGGGGCGCCATTGAGGCTGAGTTCGGCACTCAGGTTCCCCTCCAGATCGAGTTCAAGGTCGAGCAGGTAGCTGTTGTCGCCGCGGGCGAGGGGCAGCGACACGCTCGCCCGTTCGGTGTCTGCATCAACGGTCAAGCCGCCCTTGAGCGGCAGCGGCACGGTTTCGGTGGGGGTGCAGAGTTTGCCGGTGAAGGGCAGCAGGCCGTTCTTCACCGTCTTGCCCGCAGCCAGCTCGACCTTGGCGGTGACATGGCTCAAGGCGTCATCGGTCAGCAGAATTTCATAGCGACCCTCGAAGCCCTCGACGGTCAGGGTGCCGGGCACGAACACGAACTGGTAGTTGGCCGCCGCGCCGCCGCTCAGGCGGATTGGGTAGAGGCCGGCCGGGCTGGTGATCTTGGCGGTGGTGCTGACGATGGGCGGTGCGGCCGTTTTCGTCGCCGGGGCGGGGAAGACCGTCTCGGCGCTGTCGGAGCCGACAAAGCCGGCGTAGCTGAAGCTCAACTCGGGGTTGGGCTCGCCGATGAGGCGGCTCTGGTCGTCGGCCGTGACGATGAGCGGCGCCTTGGCGATGACGAGCTTGGCGGTCTTGCGGGTTTCACCGCGGACGGCGACGACGGTGTACGTGCCGGCGTTGACGGGTGGGTTGGCATCGCCGTTGTAGGTGAGGGTCACCTCTTCGGGGGAAGCGCCAAGAAGGCTGACATGCAGGGGAATGCCCAGGTAAACCTGCTTGAGGCTGCCGATGGCGAAGGCGGCATCGGCCGGCACCACATGGATGAGGCGGTCGGCACTGACGGCGGCGTAGGTCGAGTTGCCTGGCTGGCTGGCACGCACCTGCAGCGTGCCGGTTTCACTGCTCAGGGTGAGCGTGGCGCCGTCGAGACTGGCGGGTCCGCCGAGCAACTCGAAGCTGACCGGCAGGCCGGAGGAGGCGGTGGCGGCGAGCACCAGCGGTGCGGCGTCGCTGTCGATCTGCATGGGCGGCGTGAAGGTCAGCGTCTGCGCGAGCTTGCCGCCGTTTTGAATCTGGATCGTCACCGTGGCGATGGCGGAGTCGGTTTTGCCGTCGTTGGCCTTGAAGGTGAAACTGTCCTGGCCGCTTTCTTCGGCACCGGCGGTGTAGGTGAAACTGCCGTCGTCGTTGAAGACGAGCAGTCCCTTGGCGGGATCGCTGACCTGGATGAATTCAAGGGGATCGAGGTCGGCATCGGTCGCGGACACCTGGCTGGCGAAGGCGACACCGGCGAGAACTTGCAGCGACAGATCCTGGGCGACCGGCAGGCTGTTGGGAGCGCCGTTGGGCGGCTGCAGGCGCAGGGTGGATGTGGCACCGCCGCCGAGGCCGTAGTCGTGGCTGCCGGCCAGGCTGCCGGCGTGGAGTTGGGCGATGCTCTCCGGGCGCAGGGCCAGGCTGGCGAAGGCGGGCGGTGCCTCCTCGGCATCGGTGGGGAAGCTGGCGTTCAGTTTGGCCAGCAGGTACTGGGCGGTGGTGGCGCGATCGGCGCCGAGATGGATCCAGACGTGCACCGGGCTGCCGCCGAAGCTGTTCGAGGAAGCGCGGCTGTCGGCGCTGACGCTGGTTTCAAAGGCGCCGGCGGGGCCGCTGTCGCTCAATTCCAGGGCAAAGTCGCTGCCGAAGGGTTGGAAGGCTGCGTTGAGTGCAGCCAGGTTGCCGGCCTGCACAAGGTTGGCAATCTCGGAGTCATTGAGGGTCATTCGACCGAGCACGCCGCGCGCCTGACCGGCGGTCAGCAGGGCGCCGGCCTCGGTGGCGATGCCGTGGAAGCCGTTGCCGGCAGAGGTGGCGTTGGACACGGTCAGCGTGGCGGCCGGACAGGCGATGGCCAACCCGAAGGCGAGGCAGGATAGAAGGGCGTGTTTCATCGCAGTCCGGTTCAGAAGTTGCCCTGATCGAGGGCCAGGGTCAGGGGGGCGCCGCGGCGCAGGATGACAAAGGCGCCGTCGGGCAGGGCGACATCGGCTTGGTCGGCGGCGCCGGCACCGACCTTGCGCCAGCCGCTGTTGAGCGGGCCACCCGTCGAGTAAAAGTAGGCTTCGTAGCCGCCGCCGTTCCAGAGCAGGACGAGGTCGGCCTGTTCCGAGAACGCAGCCCCCTGCAAGCCGGTGGCAAGGCCTGAGTTGCCGAGCGTGCGGCCTTCGCTGGAGGCATTTTCGCCGGCCGCATTGACCGGGCAGAGGTTGGCCACGTAGTTGTGACCCGTGCGCAGTTGCACGCGGGTGCGACCGGGTTTGACCTGACCGGTGAGGATCACGGACTTGGCGGAGCGGGCGAACAGGGCCGCGCCGCCACCGAGCAGCACCGGCACATCCGCCTGATCGGTGGTGCCGTCGCCGTCGCGTCGCCAGCCCTGACCGAGGGCGCCACCCGTGCTGTAAAAGTAGCGGTCAAAAGCGTCGCCATTGGGCAGCAGCACGAGGTCGGCCTCGGCCTCCGTTTCCGCACCCGTCAGCCCGGCCTGGTTCTCCGCTCCAAAAACCTCACCGAGGGTCCACAGGCGCCAGACCTTGAGCGTGGCTCCATCGGCAACCCCGGCCGGCACGGCTTCGGCCAGGTTGAGCTGGCGGCCGGTGGCGAGGGTTGCCGTGATGACGCTGCTGAAGCCTTCGCCAGTTCCGGCCGTGACGATTTCCACGGCATGGGTTGGCCGTGAACCCGCGCTGAATTGATCATCCGTCAACGTCAGGTGGTCGCCCTGCAGGAAGATCTGCGTCCGGTCGCCGGCGGCGATGGTGAAGGTCGTTTGCAGTTCGAGACCTGGCAGCAGGGCAAAGCCGATGAAGTTGGTGCCCGGCTGCAGGTGCAGGGTCAGGAAGCCGACAATCGGCGAGGTCACCTGGGCCAGGCTGGCACCGGCGAGCAGGCCGCACAGCGCCGTCAGCAAAAAACGTTTCATGAGGAGTGGGACGGAATTGACCGGCAGTTTATGCAAGAAGTGGGACCGAGGCGATGACGTTTTTTGCAGTCCGTCGGAATGTGCCAGACTGGCGCCGGCCGTCTGAAGCTGGGATGAAGGACGGCAGGAAGTTTCAGGGTGGGGACGATTCCGGCAAATCCCAACCCTGATCCTGGCGGGGGTTCCGCTTTTTTCAAATGACAGGTCCGGCACGCCTGCCATGGTCGGGCAGCCCGGCGCCGGGAAAGAAACCGCGTCAGGGCTTCGTCTCCACTAGACCCCGCCCCCTCCATGTCCGACACCGCATCCGCCGCCGCCCTCGTCGAAGGTTACCACAAGCTCAAGACCGCCCTGAGCAAGCGCATCGTCGGGCAGGACGCCGTCATCGAACAGGTCTTCATCGCCATTGCCGCCGGCGGTCACAGCCTGCTCGAGGGTGTGCCCGGCTTGGCCAAGACGCTGCTGGTCAAGTCGCTGGCCGACGCCATGCACCTCGGCTTCCGGCGCATCCAGTTCACCCCCGACCTGATGCCGGCCGACATCACCGGCACCGAGATCATCCAGGAGGATGCCGAGACCGGCCGGCGCAAGCTGGTGTTCCAGCCCGGCCCGATCTTCTCGCAGATCCTGCTCGCCGACGAAATCAATCGCACGCCGCCGAAGACCCAGGCGGCCCTGCTGGAGGCCATGCAGGAAAAAAGCGTCACGGTCGGCCAGGAGACCTTCCAACTGCCCAAGCCCTTCTTCGTGCTGGCCACCCAGAACCCCATCGAACAGGAGGGCACCTACCCGCTGCCGGAAGCGCAGAAGGATCGCTTCCTCTTCCTGATCAAGGTCGACTACCCGAGCCGTGAGGAGGAGCGCGAGGTGGTCGCCCGCACCACCGGCGGCGTGCAGGAGGAGATTCAACCGGTGATCACCGCTGAAGAACTGCAGGCTGCCCAGGCGCTCGCCCGCAAGGTGCCGGTGCCCGATCATGTCACCGACTTCGTGCTCGACCTCGTGCGCGCCACCCGTCCGAACGAGCCCGACGCGCTGCCCTACGTGAAGGAGATGCTCAGCTGGGGCGCCGGACCGCGCGCCAGTCAGATGCTCGTGCTCGCCGGCAAGGTGCGCGCCCTGCTGCAGGGACGCACCCACGTCACCCTCGATGACATTGAGGCGCTCGCGCTGCCGGCCCTGCGTCACCGTCTCGTGCCCACCTTCCACGCCGAGGCCGAGGGCGTCACGGTCGATCACATCGTCGCCGAACTCATCCGCCGGGTGAAGAAGGCCGAGGCGAAGGTGCTGTGAGGGGCGGGGAGTGATCGGTGTTTAGTGTTTTGTGTTTAGTGATGAGATGTCCTTGCAAATCGGTCGCATGCTTCAGGTGATGATCCACCGCGCGGACGAATTCTGCGCCAACACCAAACCTCGCGAACCCTCCCCCGAGTTTTTCCTCCCCCCTACCGACCCTCTGAAACCAAACACTAAACACTAAACACTCTTCCCTCCCGTCCCCCGTGGCCTCCCTCTCCGACATCCTTCACGCCGAAGACATCACCAGCCTGCAGAACCTGCAGCTCTTCGCGCGCACGGTGGTCGAGGGCTTCACCACCGGTCAGCATGCCTCGCCGCACAAGGGTTTCAGTGTCGAGTTCCGCCAGCACCGGCCGTACGTGCAGGGCGATGACATCCGCCGGCTCGACTGGAAGATTTTTGGCCGCGCTGACCGCTTTTACATCCGCGAGTACGATGAGGAGACGAACCTGCGCGCCACGCTTGTGCTCGATGCCAGCGGCAGCATGGGCTACCGTGGCCGCGGCGGCGTGCTCAAGTTTGACTACGCCCGCAAGCTGGCCGCGGCCATGGCCTACCTGCTGATGAGTCAGCAGGACGCGGTCGGTCTCATCACCTTTGACACCCGTGTGCGCGAGTTCATCCCCAACCGCACGCGCATCACGCATCTGCATCACCTGCTCGACACGATGATTCGCACCGAGCCCGGCCGCGACACCGCGCTGGCGCCGGTTCTCGAATCGCTGGCCCAGCGCCTCAAGCGCCGCGGCCTGGTCATCCTGATCAGCGATTTCTTCGATGATCCCGCGGCCATCCTCAAGGCGATCGGTGTGCTGCGTCGCCAGGGGCACGAGATCATTGCCATGCAGCTTTGGGACCGCGACGAGATCGATTTTCCCTTCGGCCAGTGGTCGCGCTTTGAGAATTTGGAGGATGCCGAGGACGCCCTGCTGCTCGATCCGGCGGCGGTGCGCCTGCGCTACCTCGAAGTGCAGCGCCGCTTTCAGGACCAGCTCCAGGAGGGCTTCCGCAAACATCAGGTCGATTACCTGCCGCTGCCGACCGACCAATCGCATGCTGCCGCGTTGCGCAGCTACCTGGCGCTGAGAATGCGATGACTTTCCTGAACGCCATCCTGCTCGCGGGGGCCTCGGCCTTCCTGATCCCGCTGCTGATCCATCTTTTCAACCGGCGACGGGTGGTCACGGTGCGCTGGGGGGCCATGCACCTGCTTCATGAGGTGATTCGCCAGCGCAAGCGGCGCATGAAGGTCGAGCAGTGGCTGCTGCTGGCGGTGCGCATCGCCATCCCCATCGTGCTGGCGCTCTGCCTGGCCCGGCCGGTGCTCACCGCCCTGCGTTCGCTCGGCCTGGGCAAAACCTCGCTCGTCGTGTTGCTCGACGACTCCTTTTCGATGCGTGCGCCCGCCGCTGGCGGTTCGCCGGCCGAGCGCGCCCGTCAGGATCTCACGCAAATTCTTGGCGAACTGCCCGGTGGTTCCGATTCCCAGGTCATCCTCGCTGGCGGCACGCCGGCGAACCTGCTCGATGAGCCGACCACGGTCGCCGAGGAGATCAGCGGCCGGCTCGCCGGAGTGAACGGCCTGGCCGGGCCGGTGCGTGTGAACGACGCCCTGCAGGCCGCCGCCGCGGCGCTGGGACGCAGCCAGAACGGCGCGCGCGAGGTGGCGGTGGTTTCCGACTTCCAGGCTGGCGACTGGCAGGCGGCCGCCGACGGTGCCGCCTTGCCGGCCCTGGAGGCCCTGCTCAAGCAGGAACCGCCGCCCCAGGTGACCTTTTACCGGCTCGCCACCGACAGTGCGGAAAACCTCAGCCTCGCCAGCGCCGATCTCTCCGCCCTCGTGCTCGCCGAGGGGCAGCCCGTCGGACTGCGTGCGCGCCTGCGCAATCACGGGGCCAAACCCTGGCAGGATGTTGTGGTGCATCTCGAGGCCGACGGTGCGCGTCTGCGCAGCACGCGGGTTTCGCTGCCGGCGAACGGTGAGTCCGTGGTGAACTTTAGCCATGCCTTTGACAGCACCGGCGATCACTCCCTGGCCGTGCGTTTGGAGGGCGACAGCTTTGCCGAAGACAACGCCTTTTATGCCGTCGTGCAGGTGCGTGACCAGCTCAACGTTCTGCTGGTCGATGGCGACCCGAGCACCACGCCGCTTGGTGGGGCGACCGATTTCCTGGAGCTGGCGCTGGCGCCGTATCAGTCGGCCAGTGCCAGTTTGAAGGATCTCGTGCGCACGACCCAGGTTGAGGCGCGACGCTTTCGCGAGGAGGATTTGCGCGGCAAGGAGGTGGTGGTGCTGGCCGACGTTGAGCGCCTGCAGGGCAATCGCCTGGCGGACCTCGACAAGTTCGTGCGCGCCGGCGGCGGCCTCATCGTTTTCGCCGGACCGCACTGCGACCTCGAGTGGTACAATCGCGAGTTCCATCGCAAGGGCGAAGGCCTGTATCCCGCGCCGATCGCCGGTTTGCAGCGGGCCCAGGGGGCCGCGGCGCGCATCCTGCAGCAGCGCCTGACTCATCCTGCCGTGCTTTACTTCAATGATGCGCGCGGCGGTCGCCTGCAGGACGCCGAGTTCCAGTCCTGGTTCGAGTTCGGTCCCGCCGAGGGCGTGCAGCCGGTGCTGCAGCTCGACCGCGGCGTGCCGTTGCTGCTGGAAAAAGCCGTGGGCCGAGGTCGCGTGCTCGCCTTTGCCGCCACCGCCGACGCCGAGTGGGCGAACCTGCCACTGCAGCCCTTTTATGTGCCGCTCATGCAGCGTTTGGCGGCCCACCTGGCCACCCAGAATGCCGGGGCGGCCTGGTCGCTCACAGGCTCGCCGCTGCGGCTGGTGCTGCCCGCCGAACTGGCCGGCACCGCCCACGAACTGCGTGATCCCACGGGTCTGGTGCAGGCGCTGCAACCGCGCGCTGAGGCGGGTGCCGCCCTGCTGGAGACCCCGCCGCTGCGTGCTCCCGGTGTTTACCAACTCAGCGCCGCCGGTCGCACACGCCTGTTCGCCCTCAACCTCGACAGCGCCGAGTCCGATCTCAGCGCCCTGCCCGCTGAAGGCGTCCGCCGCATCGCCGAACGCCATCAGGCGGCCTTTGTCGACTCGCTCGACGCCTGGCGCCAGCTCGACCGCACGCGCCGCTTTGGCAGCGAGTTCTGGCAGCCGCTGCTGCTGGCCCTGCTCGCCCTGCTGTTCTTCGAGGTGCTGCTGCAGCAGCGCATTGCCCGCGGCTGAAGGCCGACTTTGTTGAAATCCGCGGCATGCGGCCGCGTTGTGACTGCGCCATGAAGACGCTCCTTTCGTTCTGCCTGCTTGTTCTTGCCCTGCCGGCCGTTGCCGCCGACAAGCCCAACATCCTCTGGCTGACCAGCGAGGATCACAGTCCGCACATGGGCTGCTATGGCGACAAACTGGCGCGCACGCCGAATGTCGACGCCCTCGCCGCGAAGGGCCTGCGCTTCCGTCGCGCCTGGTCGGTGGCGCCGGTCTGCGCGCCGGCGCGCACCGCCATCATCTCCGGTCTGTACCCGTCGAGCAGCGGCGGCCTGCACATGCGCTCCATGGTGTCGCTGCCGGAGGGCTTCAAGATGTACCCGCAGTTCCTGCGCGAGGCCGGTTACTACTGCACGAACAACAGCAAGACCGATTACAACCTGCGCGAGCCCGACAAGGTCTGGGACGAATCCTCCGGCCAGGCGCACTGGCGCAAGCGCCCCGAGGGCCAGCCCTTCTTTGCCATCTTCAATTCGACCAAGAGCCACGAGAGCCAGATCCGCACCCGCCCCCACGTTCAGATCACCCGGCCCGAAGACGTGCGCGTGCCCGCCTACCATCCCGACACGCCCGAGGTGCGCGAGGACTGGGCGCAGTACTACGACAAGGTCAGCGAGGCCGACGCCGATGCCGGCCGCCGGCTCAAGGAACTCGAAGAGGCCGGGCTCGCCGATGACACCATCGTCTTTTACTATGCCGACCACGGCAGCGGCATGCCGCGCGGCAAGCGCTGGCCGTCGAACAGCGGTTTGCAGGTGCCCTTCGTGGTGTTTTTCCCCGAGAAGTGGCGGCATCTGGCTCCCAAGGAATATCAGGCGGGAGGCGTCTCGGACCGCCTGATCAGCTTTGTCGACCTCGCTCCCACCGTGCTCAGCCTCGCGGGTGTTGAGCCGCCGGCCTGGCTGCAGGGCCGCGCCTTTGCCGGTCCGCATCAGGCCGCGCCGCCGGAGTTTCTCTTTGGCGAACGCGGGCGCATGGATGAGCGCATGGACCTCGTGCGCAGCGTCACCGACGGTCGCTACGTTTACCTGCGCAACTACTACCCGCACGTCTCCCAGGCCCAGCGTGTGACCTACCAGTTCGAGACGCCGACGACGCGTGTCTGGCACGATCTCTATGTCCAGGGCCGCACCAATGAGGCGCAGTCGCGCTTCTGGCGCGAGCCCAAGGATGTCGAGGAACTCTACGATTTGGAGAGTGATCCCGATGAGGTGCGCAACCTGGCGCAGTCGCCCGAGCACCGCGCCGTGCTGGAAAAACTGCGGACCGCCCAGCGCGCCCACCTGCTGGAGGTGCGCGATGTCTGCTTCCTGCCCGAGCGCGAGATTCATGCCCGCGCCGAGGGTTCGACGCCGCACACCATGGCGCGCGATGAGGCGAAGTATCCGCTGACGAAGATCCTGGCTGCTGCCGAACTGGCGTCCGGCCTGGATTCCACGGCAGCGGGTGAACTGGCGCGCCTGCTGCGCGAGGACCCGGACAGCGCCGTGCGCCACTGGGGCTCGCTCGGCCTGCTCATGCGCGGTGAATCGGCGGTGCGTGAGCAGGCGGACGCGCTACGTGCCGCGCTTGGCGATGCCTCGGCCGATGTGCGCATCACCGCCGCCCAAGGCCTCGGTCTGCACGCCGGTGAGGCGGATCTGCAGGCCGCGCTCGATGCGCTGGCCGCCCTGGCCGCGCCGCAGGACAACGGCGTGCTGACTTCCATGCCGGCCCTGGCGGCGATCGAGGCGCTCGGCGAGCGCGCCCAACCCCTGCATGCAGCCATCGCGGCCATGGCGGTCGACGGTCCCTCGCCGGATGGTCGCTACAACAGCTACGTGCCGCGCCTGGTCGCCAACATCGTGCCCGACGCCAAACCAGCCGCGCCGGCGAAGCCGAAGCGCAAGAAAAAGTGAGCGGAATCAGGCCTCCGGGCCCTGCAGGGTCATCACGCACTCGAGGTGCTTGGTCTGCGGGAAGAGGTCGAAGGGCTGCACCTTGAGCAGTTGGAAGCCGGCCCCGGTGAAGCGCACGAGGTCGCGCATCTGCGTGGCAGGATTGCAGGAGATGTACACGACACGCCTGGGCGCGAAGGCGAAGAGCTGGTCGAGGAAGGCCTCGCTGCAGCCGGCGCGCGGCGGATCGACCAGCACCACGGTTTCTGAACCCGGTCTAGGCACCGACTCGAAGATGGCGCCGGCGTCGGCGGCGAGGAAGCGGCAGTTGGCGAAGCCGTTGAGTTCGGCGTTGTGCGCCGCCTTGCGCACGGCACTCTCAGAGATCTCGACGCCGAGGATTTCCTCGAAGTCGCGGGCGGCACTGAGGCCGAACAGGCCGCTGCCGCAGTAGGCGTCGAGCAGGCAGCGGGCGTCGGTTTGGGCGCGCGCCTCGCGCACGGCGTGGGCGACGAATTCCGGCAGGATGAAGGGGTTGTTTTGGAAGAAATCGCCGGCCTGGAATTCAAAGCGCACGCCGTTGACCTCCTCGATGGCGGTGGCGTCGGAACGGGTGAGCACGCCGTTGGCGGCGGCGCGCAGCAGCAGGGTGGCGCCGTTTTTGAAGGTGCCGGGCACGGCGCGCGCCTCGGCGCGTGCGCGCGACAGGCCCTCGTTGAGTGCCGGCATGGCGATCGGGCATTCGGCGACGTCGACCATGGCGTTGCGCGTGCCGGCCCGCAGGAAGCCGATGGCGCCGATCTCGCCATCCTTCGGCCTTTGGAAATGCGGGGTGATCTTCGAGCGGTAGCCGTACTGGCGCGGCGAGGCGACCACCGGCAGCACGGGGTGCTTGATCCGGGCCATGTGCCAGAGCAGTTCCTCGACCTGGCGGCGTTTCCATTCGAGCTGGCGCTCATAGGCGAGGTGCTGGTACTGGCAGCCGCCGCACTGGCCGAAGACACAGCAGACCGGCGTCACCCGGTCGGGCGAGGCCTCCAATACTTCGACGACGTCGGCCTCGCTGAAGTTCTTGTGGTTGCGATAGACGCGCGCGCGCACCTTTTCGCCGGGCAGGGCGAAGGAGACAAACACCACCCAGCCATCGACGCGGGCGACCCCGCGGCCCTCGTTGCTGAGGGTGTCGATCTGGAGTTCCAGTTCCTGGTGGTAGGCAAAGGGATGGGGGTTGAATCGGCGCGGCGGCGGCATGGGCAGACTTTCATAGCGCGGGAGCGGCGGCGGGCCAAGGCCGGATTCTGGCGCAATCCTTGCTTGAGGCAGGGGTGGGAAGGAGACAAGGAAAGGCATGCTCGACGAAACCCGCCGTGAGATGGCCCGCCTGCTGCGCGGGCTCGAGTTCGATTCCGGTCGCGCCGTGCTGAAGTTTGTCGCCTGTGCCCTGGCGGCGCTTGCGGCAGCCTGGCTGCCGGAGCATGCCGGCCTGACGGAGGCCGGTCGCAGCGCGCTGGCCATTGTCCTGCTCGGCGCCGGTCTGTGGATCACAGAGGCGATCCCGGCCTTCGCGGTCGCCCTGCTGGTCATCGGCCTGCAGATCGTCGTGCTCGGTCGCGAGGGCGGCGTGCTGGTGGCAGTTGGCGACAGCAATGCCTGGGAGGCTTACGTGCGCCCCTGGGCGAGCCCGCCGATGTGGCTGTTTTTTGGCGGTCTCGTGCTGGCACGCGCGGCCGAGCGCACCGGCCTGGATCGCGAGGTGGCCTCGCGGGTCATTGCCTGGAGCGGTGGCCGGCCGTCGCGCCTGCTGCCGGCGGTGATGGCGCTGGCCTTTGGCTTCAGCATGTTCATGTCGAACACCGCGACGGCGGCCATGATGCTGGTCATGCTGCGGCCGGCGCTGTCGACCCTGCCTGAGGGGTCGCGCACGGCGCGCGCCCTGCTGCTGGGGCTGGCCTGCGCTGCCAATCTCGGTGGCATGGCGACGATCATCGGCACGCCGCCCAACACCATCGCGGCGGCCCTGCTGCAGGATTCGGCGAAGGTGGACTTTCTGCGCTGGAGCCTGCTGGCGGCGCCGCCGGCGCTGCTGCTCTTCGGGGTGCTGTGGGCGGTGCTGGCGCGGCCCCTGCGGTCGGAAACCCGCACGCGGTTTGTCCTGCCCCCCCCTGCGGAAGCGCCGACGGAGGGTGCCCGGGTGCGCCGCTGGCAGCGCTTGGCCACCCTCGTGGTCTTCCTGCTCACGGTCGCGCTGTGGATGTCGGGTGCCTGGCACGGGGTGCCGACCGGTGTGGTTTCCTTTGTGCCGATCGTTGCCCTGTCGATGATGGGCGTCATCCGTCGCCAGGACATCCGCGCAATCGACTGGGACGTGCTCATCCTGCTCGCCGGCGGGCTTTCGCTGGGAGTTGGCATTGAGAAGTCGGGTCTGGCGGAATGGCTGGCGGGGCGCGTCGGCGGCGCGGGGCTGCCGGCCTGGCAGGCGGCGCTGGCGCTGGCCGGCCTGGCGGCGCTCGTCTCCAACCTGATGAGCAACACGGCGGCGGCCAACATCCTGCTGCCGGTGAGTCTGGTCATCGCCCGCGCCATGGGGGGCGGCCCCGGCGCCGAGGCGGCCTTTCTGGTGCCGGTGGCCCTGGCCTGCTCGACGGCCATGGCCCTGCCGATCTCGACGCCGCCGAACGCCATTGTCTATGCCAGTGGCCGCCTGCGCGGCACCGACTACCTGCTGCCCGGCCTGCTCATGCTGCTGATCGGACCGCCTCTGGCGGTGGTCTGGTGTCGCTGGGTTGGCTGATCGTCGTTGCCGTTTTTTTCTTCTGGCACGTGCGCGCGGCCGCGCTTATCTCGGCGGGTGGAAGACAAGGATTACAAGGTCAAACTGGAAATTTTCGAGGGCCCCCTCGACCTGCTGCTGTACCTCATCAAGAAGGATGAGATCGACATCTATGATGTGTCGCTCGAGCGCATCACCAAGCAGTACCTCGAGTACATCAACACCTTCAAGATGCTCAACGTCGAGCTGGCCAGCGAGTTCATCGTCATGGCGGCCAACCTGATGTACATCAAGAGCCGTGAGTTGCTGCCGCAGGCCCAGCAGCCGCCGGAGGAGGATGCCGACGAGGAGGATCCGCGCTGGGAACTCATTCGCCAGCTGGTCGAGTACAAGAAATTCAAGGATGCCGCCCAGTTCCTGGGTACCCAGGAGGCCAAGAGCGACGAATTTTTTGCGACCAATCCCGAGTTGCCCGACCTCGAGGCGCCGGTGGCGCCGAGCATCGGTCAGGTCGGCATCTTTGACCTGATCCGCGCCTTCCAGCGCGTGCTCAAGCGCTTTGAGAACACGACCGACATCCGCGAGATCGTCAGTGACCGCTTCACGGTCGCCGACAAGATCGAGCACCTGCTGGAAGCCATCCCGGTGGGCGAGCGTGTGCGCTTCGAATCGCTGTTCAGCGATGCCGCCAGCCGGGTCGAGGTCATCGTCACCTTCCTGGCCATGCTCGAGCTGATGAAGCTCAACCACCTGCAGGTGGAGCAGGAGCAGATGTTTGGCGAGATCATTGTCCTGCGCCCGGCGCTGTGACGTTCACAGTTCGAGCTGGATGCCCAGTTCGCAGACCTGCCGGGGCGGCAGTTCGAAGTAGCCGGTAGCCGGGCGCGACAGGCGCGAGAGCATGACAAACAGCTTCTTGCGCCAGCGTGCCATGCGCCCGGCGCCGCTGGTGAGCAGAACTTCGCGGCTCTGGTAGAAGGTGAGGCCGCCGCGCTTCAGGCGGACACGGGATTCGAGGGCGGCGCAAAGGTCGTCAAAGACGTTGGGCGACTCGGCAAAACCGTAGTGGAGAACGACGCGCCAGAAGCGGTCGTGATACTCCTCGATCTCGAAGCGGCCGCCCTCGGGAGCGTGCGCCACGGGTTCGAACTTCACCGTCAGCAGCACCACCTGTTCGTGCAGGGCCTTGTTGTGCTTGAGGTGATGCAGCAGGGCCAGCGGCAGGCCGTCGGCGCTGGCCGACATGAACACGGCCGTTCCGGGCACGCGGATGACGCGGCCCTTTTGGATTTCCTCGACCAGGTACTGCACCGGCAGGCGGCCGCGCTGCATGGCCTGGAAAAGGATGGCACGGCCGTCGGTCCAGGTTTTCATCAGCAGCCACATGACCGCGGCCACGGCCAGGGGGAACCAGGCGCCATGGAAGAATTTGAGCAGGCTGCCGGAGACGAAGCCGAGTTCGATGAGGGCAAAGAGCGCCGCCGGCAGCAGGGACTTCCAAACCGGCCAGTCCCAGACCCGCCGGGCGACCAGTCCGAACAGCAGGCTGGTCAGCAGCATGTCGAGCGAGACCGACAGGCCGTAGGCCGAGGCCAGGGCACTGGAGCTTTCGAAGTGGATGACCAGAGCGATGCAGGCGGCCATGAGCAGGAAGTTGACCTGCGGCATGTAGATCTGGCCGCGCACGTCGGGGTTGGTGTGCACGATGCGCAGGCGCGGCAGATGGCCGAGTTGGACCGCCTGCTGGGTGAGCGAGAAAACGCCGGTGATCATGGCCTGCGAGGCGATGATGGTGGCGAGGGTGGCGAGCAGAATCATCGGCACCAGCAGCGCTTCGGGAACGAGGCGGTAGAAGGGGTGCTGCACCGCCGTTGGATCGCTGACCACCAGCGCACCCTGGCCGAGATAATTGAGGGTCAGGGCCGGCCAGACCAGGCTGAACCAGGCCCGGCGCAGGGGCTGGCGACCGAAGTGACCGATGTCGGCGTAGAGGGCTTCGCAGCCGGTCACCGCCAGCAGCACCATGCCCATGATGACGATGCCGTGGGCGCCGTGGTGGAGCAGGTAGAAGAAGCCCCAGTGCGGGGACAGTGCGGTGATGACCTCGGGATGCTCGAGAAAGCGATACAGGCCGAGGCCGCCGAGGGCGAGGAACCAGACCACCATCACCGGGCCGAAAAAGACACCGATGCGGGCGGTGCCGTGGCGCTGGACGAGAAAGAGGCCGAGCAGGATGACCACGGCGATCGGCACGACCCAGCCGGAGAAACCGGGATTGAGCTGGCTCAGGCCCTCGACCGCCGACAACACCGAGATGGCCGGCGTGATCATGCCGTCGCCATAAAGCAGCGCGGCGCCGAACAGCACGACAAGCACCGTCACCGCGAGGGTGCGCGGCGACAGGGCCTCGCGCTTCGAGCGCAGCAGGGACAGCAGGGCGAAGATGCCGCCCTCGCCCTGGGCGGTCGCCAGGCTGACCAGGCTGAGGTACTTCAGCGCCACCATGACGGTGAGCGACCAGAACATCAGCGAGATCGGCCCGTAGACCATTTCGTGGCCGTGGGCCGGATCGTAGCCGGCATGCGCCAGGCACTCGCGCAGCGCGTAGAGCGGGCTGGTGCCGATGTCGCCAAAGACCACGCCCAGGGCCGCGAGGGCGAGCGACCCGTTGCTGGAGTTCTTGGCGGTGGACATTCGGTCGTTCGCGGCCCGCTGGTGGGTCGGGCTTCGTTTCCCTAACCATGACGGCCTGCAAATCAAGATCATTCCGGACGGCCCGGCTTCTGTGATATCGCCGGTTGTTGCAGCGTAGTTGCTGGATGCCTCGTTCCTCCCGCCTCCTGTCGCTCCTCCTTGGCGCGGCTCTTCTTGGTCCGGCCGCCGCCGCGGAGCTGCGTGTCGGCACCGCCACGGTCGATATCACCCCGCAGTTGCCGGTCGCCCTCGACGGCCAGCGCCGGGTGCGCATCGCCACCCGGGCGGAGACGCCCCTGCAGGCGGCGGTGCTGGCGCTGGAATCGCGGGAAGGGGACCGCATTGTCGATCAGGCCATCCTGGTGTCCTGCGATCTGGTGGCGATCCGCCAGGGCATCTTGGAAAAGGTGCGTGCCAAGGCGGCGCCGCTGCTGCCGGACTTCGACCTGCGCAAGCTGGTGCTCAGTGCGACGCACACGCACACCGCGCCGGTCACCCAGGACGGCAAGTATGACCTGCCGGAAGAAGGGGTGCTGCAGCCGCCGGCCTACGCCGAGTGGCTGACCCAGCGCCTCGCCGAAGGTGCGGCCGAGGCGTGGCTTGCGCGGCGCGCCGGCAAGGTGGGCTGGGGCCAGAGTCAGGCGGTGGTCGCCCAGAACCGCCGCGCCACCTATGCCGACGGCACCGCGGCGATGTACGGTCCCACCGACGTGCCGCACTTCCGCGGCATTGAGGGGTACGAAGATCACGACGTCGATGTGCTCTGCTTCTGGGACCTCGAGGACCGGTTGCTGGCGACCGCCATCAACGTCGCCTGTCCGGCTCAGGAGGTCGGCGGATTGAGTGTGGTTCATGCCGATTTCTGGCATCCGGTGCGCGAGCGGCTGCGCGAACGCCACGGTCGTGACCTGACGGTCCTCACCTGGACCGGCGCCGGTGGCGATCAGGTGCCCAATCTGATGTATGGCAAGGCCGCGGACGCGCGCATGCGCAAGCTGCGCGGCAACCAGTCGCGCCTCGACGAAATCGCCCGTCGTGTCCTGCTCGCCTGGGACGATGCCCATGCCGCCGCAGCCCAGGAAAAGCAGGCCTCAGTGCCCTTCGCGCATCACGTGGGCACTTTGCAACTGCCCTGGCGCAAGGTGACCATTCTGGAGCGCGCTGCCGCCATGCAGGAGGCCGCCCAGTATGCCAAGGATCCCAAGCAGCGCTGGAATTACCTGTGGAACCAGCGTGTGGTCGACCGCTTCAACGCCCAGAAGGACGGCACGGCCGGCACCTACGCCATGGAACTGCATGCGATCCGGCTGGGGGATGTTGCCCTGGCGACCAATGATTTCGAGTTGTTCACCGACTACGGCATCCAGATCAAGGGGCGCAGTCCGGCGCTGCAGACCTTCATCCTGCAGCTCTCCGGGCCGGGTACTTACCTGCCCACCGCGCGTGCGGTGGCCGGCGGCGGCTACAGCGCCGTCATCCAGAGCAGCCACGTCGGTCCCGAGGGTGGTCAGGTGCTCGTCAACGGCACGGTCGACGCCCTGAAGACGCTCTGGCCGGCGCCCTGACCGCCGGTTTTCCCGGGTTGCTCGCCGGCAAAGCGGTGCTAATGGACGCCTGTCCATGCACCCCCCGCTCCGGCCTTCCCTCCGTTCCCCGCGCTCCTGGCTCGCCCTCGCCGCGCTGCCCCTCGTTCTGGCCGGCGCGGATCGCGCCGCGGCTCAGTCCGCCGTCCTCTCCGCGGACACGTTCAACCGCAAGGTCCATGTCGCGGCCCAGGGCAACGCCCGTCGGTCGGTCGGCGGGCTCGCCAAGATCGCCACCGCCATGGTCACCCTCGACTGGGCCGAGGCCTCGAAGATGGGCGTCAACATCCTTGCCACCGTGCCCGAGTACGCCCCGCGCGTCGCTGGCAGCAACACGCTCGGCCTGCAGCCCGGCGACAAGGTGACGCTGCGCGACCTGATCTGCGCCACCATGATGACCGGCGACGACCTGGCCCCGATCACCCTCGGTGAGTTTGTCGGCCGCGACCACCTCTATCGGCTGGGCCGCCAGGGCATTGCGCTCGATGAGTTTGCCCGCCAGATGAACCAGCTCGCCGCGCGCGAGGGCGCCACCCACACCCGCTTCACCAACCCGCATGGGTATGAAAACACGCGCACGGCCTCGTATTCGACGGCGGCCGACATCGCCCGCCTCGCCCTGTACGCGGTGTCGCGCCCGGCCCTGCGTTTTTACACCAATCAGCGCCAGCGCACGATCACCGTGTACCGCGGCGGCGCCCAGGTGCAGGTGCCGCTGACCAACAACAATCCGCTGCTGTCGGTGTCGGGCATCGACGGCGTCAAGTATGCGGCCACCACCCGGTCCGGCGGTTGCCTGGTCGTCTCCGCCGAGCGACCGGCCTCGGTCATCAAGCAGCCCGACGGCAGCAGCCTGATCTACCGTCACCGCATGGTCGTTGTCGTGCTCGGTTCCGCCGATCCGGCGGCCGAGGCGCATGCCGCCCTCCAGCAGAGCTGGAATGCCTATGACCGTTGGATCGCCGCCGGCCGGCCGATCAGCGACGAGCGACAGATGCTGAATCACTTCTGATTGGCACCCTTTCTGCGCCGAACCTTTTCAACTCACCCAGACACAGCTCCCAGACCCATGCGCATCGGCATCTTGAACAGCGGCGGGGATTGCCCCGGACTCAATGCAGTCATCCACGGCGTCGTTGGCGCCGCCCACAATCTCGGCTGGGAAGTGGTCGGTTTCCGTGACGGCTTCGAAGGCCTGCTGCCGCCGGGCGACTACATGATGCTCGATCCGGGTCGCACCGTCGGCATCATGAAGCTGGGTGGCACCATCCTTGGCACGACCAACAAGGGCCACTTCGTCGCCAAGGTCGGCGAGGGCAATGTCGCCGAGGTGCCGAAGGAGATTGTCGACAAGGCCAAGAGTACCCTGCGTCACCTGGAGATCGGTGCGCTCATTGTGGTCGGCGGCGACGGCTCGCTGACCACCGGCCTGCAGCTTTACAAGATGGGCATCCCGGTCATCGGCGTGCCGAAGACGATCGACAACGACATCCAGGCCACGGCGATGACCTTCGGCTTTGACTCCGCCTGCCATGCGGTGGTCGATGCCCTCGATCGCCTGCACACGACGGCGGAGAGCCACAAGCGCGTCATCGTGCTGGAAGTCATGGGCCGGCATGCCGGCTGGATCGCCCTTTACGGCGGCATGGCCGGCGGTGCCGAGGTCATCCTGCTGCCCGAGATCCCCTTCCACATGGAGCATGTGGCGGAGTCCATCCGCCGGCGCGATGCGCGCGGCCTGCACAGCACCCTCGTCGTCGTTGCCGAGGGCGCCCGCCTGGAGTCCGGCGAACTGCTCAAGAAGGAGGATGTCGGCGGCAAGGGCGAGGACCGCCTCGGCGGCATCGGCGAATACGTCGCCAAACGCATTGAAGCCCTCACCGGCAAGGAGACGCGCGCCTGCACGCTCGGCCACCTCCAGCGCGGCGGTGCGCCAACCGCGATCGACCGCATCCTCGGCGTCCGTTTCGGCGCCAAGGCGGTGCACCTCATCGAGCAGGGCAAGTTTGGCCGCATGGTCAGCTACCAGCAGTACAGTGTCGGCGATGTCAGCATCGAGGAGGCGGTCAACCAACTGCGTCTGGTCGAACCGGGCAGCGAGATCATCCGCGCCGGCCGCAGCATCGGCATCTGCTTTGGCGACGCCCCCGGCAACGATTGATGGGGCAAAGCCGCTGGCGCGTGACAGTGGCCTGCAGGTTGGCTCCAGCGGAGCCAAGAACCCCGCGCTCACGGCCCGCGGCTGCAACGGAATGCCGATGCGTCAGCCGCGGCTTGACCGGCAGGCGAACGCGTGCTGACTGGCAGCATGGCCGAATTTTTCACCTTCGAACAACTGCAGGACTGGGATCGTTGCGGCAGTGCCGTCGTGCCGCCTGCGCGTCTTGCGGTCATCGGCGATCCCGTCGCCCACTCGAAGTCGCCGCAGATGCACAACCCGGCGCTGCGCGCCTGCGGCATCGATGCCAGCTACCTTCGCGTGCAGGTGCCGCCCGGCCGGGTGCGCGAGGCCTTTGGCCTGTTCGCCCGCCACGGCTTTCTCGGCGTCAACATCACCATCCCGCACAAGTTCGAGGCGTTGGAGGCGGTGGACGAGGTCGATCCGCTGGCGCGCCGCCTGGGCGCGGTCAACACCCTGGTCATCCGCGACGGCCGGCTGTCGGGCTTCAACACCGACGGCCCGGGGTTCCTGCGCAGCGTGCGCGAGGCCTTCGCGGCCGAAGTCGCGGATCTGCGCGTGCTGATCCTCGGTGCCGCCGGCGGCGCCGGCCGGGCGGTGGCGGTGCAGAGTGTGCTGGCCGGCTGCCGGCACCTCGTGCTGGCGAACCGCAGTGCCGACAAGCTGCAGCCCCTGCTCGGCGAACTGCACGGATTGGCGTCCGGTCTGAGCCTGCAGACCTGCGCCCTCGATCCGCAGGCGCTGGGGCAGGCGCTGTCCGGCGTGGATTTGCTGGTCAATGCCACCTCGGTGGGCATGAAGGCCGGGGACCCGCCGCTGCTGCCGGCGGATGCGTTGGCAGCGCGGCACTGCGTTTACGACATGGTCTATCGCGCCGGCGGCGAAACCGCCCTGGTGGCCGCCGCCCGCGCGGCCGGCGCCCGCCATGCCGACGGCATGAGCCTGCTGCTGCACCAGGGCGCGATCTCCTTCGAGCACTGGTTCCCCGGCGTAAGCGCGCCGCTGGAGGTCATGCGCGCCGGCCTGGCGGCGGCGGTTTGAGGTCGGGTCAGGCGGGGCTCACCAGCTCGCGGCTGAGGGCGACCGCGTCTTTTTCGAGGCCGCTGCCCAGTTCGCTGTAGTGGTGGCGCAGGCGCTGGCGGGTCAGCTTGCCGAAGTAGCGGACCTTGCGCAGCAGGCGCTCGACCTCCTCGCTGTTGAGCGAGGCGTCAGTGACGAGGCTTTCCGCGCGGGCGAGGGTGGCCGACCAGACGAAGAGTTCGGCGCCGATGTCGACCAGGCGACCCAGCAGCATCTGGCAGCGCTCCAGGGCCGGGCCCTTGGCGATCATGGCGTGGAAGAGCGTGCGCGCGAGTCGGCGGCTCTGGCGGCGGATCTCCAGAACGTCGGTGCGCAGGGCCGGGTGCAGGCTGTCGGCCGCCGGCTCGGCACCGCCGGGCAGCCAGAGGCGCGGGTACCAGCGCGTGTAAAACAGGCCGGCCCGGAGGGCGGCACGGGCGCGGGTGCGCCAGGGCAGGGTGGTGTTGACCGCGGCGGCACCGAGTTTCAGGTGCGGATCGAGCGCCTCGCGGGCGATGAACAAACGCATGATCTCGCTGCTGCCCTCGAAGATCGTGTTGATCCGGCAGTCGCGGAAGAGTCGTTCCACCGGGTCCGGCCGCTCGCCGCGGGCGCGCAGGGAGTCGGCGGTCTCGTAGCCGCGGCCGCCGCGAATCTGCATGGTGTCATCGACGATCTGCCAGGCGCGTTCGCTGCCCCAGAGCTTGGCGAGGGCGGCCTCCAGGCGGACGTCGGCATGCTTGTCGCGGTCGACCAGGGCCGAGACGTAGGCCACCACCGATTCCAGGGCGAAGCTGTCGGCGGCCATGCGTGCGAGTTTTTCGGCGATGGCCGAGTGACGGCCGACCGGCTGGCCCCACTGGATGCGTTCAGCCGCCCAGGCGGTGCTGATGTCGAGGCAGCGACGGGCCAGACCGGCGCAGGCGGCGGGCAGGGTGATGCGACCGGTGTTGAGGGTGGTCAGGGCGACCTTCAGGCCGCGGCCCTCGCCGCCGAGGATGTTGGCGCGCGGCACACGCACGTTGGTGAAGCGGACGACGCCGTTGTAGAGCGCGCGCAGGCCCATGAAACGGCAGCGCTGGACGATCTCGACACCGGGCCAGGCGGTCTCGACGATGAAGGCGGTGGTCGCATGCGGCCGCTCGGGGGTCGGCGTGCGCGCCATGACCACGATCAGCCCGGCCTTGAGGCTGTTCGTGCACCAGAGTTTTTCGCCGTTGAGGAGAAAGTCATCGCCGTCCGGCACGGCGGTCGTGCTCAGGCGCGCCGGATCGCTGCCGACCTCCTTCTCCGTGAGGGCAAAGGCGCTGATCTCGCCGGCGGCGCAGCGCGGCAGGTACCTTGCCTTCTGCTCATCGGTGCCAAAGAGCAGCAGCGGCTGTGGCGCGCCGATCGACTGGTGGGCGGAGAGCAGGGCGGCGAGGTTGCCGCATTCGCCGCCGAGCAGCATGGCGGCGCGCGAGTAGTTCGTTTGCGACAGGCCGAGGCCGCCGAGGCGGACGGGGATCTTGATGCCGAAGGCACCGATGCCGGCCAGTTCCTCGAGCAGTCGGTCGGGGATTTCACCGGTGCGATCGATGGCATCGGGATCGGCGTGGGCGTCGAGCACGGCGCGCAGGCGGGACAGGAAGGCGTCGCCCTGGTCGCGGTCCTCGTCGGACTGGTGCGGGAAGGGCAGGATTTTGCGGAAATCGGGGCGGCCGAAGAACAGGCCGGCGGCGAGGCCGGCGTTGTCGCGTTCATCGCGGGCGGCTTCGGCCATTTCCAAGGCGGCCTTTTGGCCGGCGGACATCCTGGACGTGTCGATCAGCGGCGGCGCGCTCTCGGGGGCGGTCGTGGTTTTCATGGCGGCGGCGGGGTGACGGCCGCTGCCGACGCGTGCGTCGTGCCGCATCGCATCAGCGGCCTGGTTGTTAAGGGTTGGACCACGTGCAGGCGGTGGAGGTTCAAAAACGCTGCGTGGCTGCTGCCGGCAGCTTGGCCGTTGCACAGGTCGGTGGGCCGGCTAGAGTTGACTTTTCCACCGCCATGTCCGCCCCCAAGATCCTCTACACCCTGACCGACGAAGCCCCGCTTCTTGCCACCCACTCGCTGCTGCCCATCGTGCAAGCCTTCACCCAGGCGGCCGGTATTGAGGTGGAAACGCGCGACATCTCCCTGGCGGGCCGCATCCTGGCGCAGTTTGGCCAGCAAAACGACGACCTGGGCCACCTGGGCAAGCTTTGCCTGGAGCCGACCACGAACATCATCAAGCTGCCGAACATCTCCGCCTCGGTGCCGCAGTTGAAGGCCGCCATTGCCGAACTTCAGGCCCAGGGCTGCCCGATCCCCGATTATCCGGAAAACCCGCAGACCGACGCGGAAAAGGAGATTCGCGCCAAGTATGCCAAGGTCATGGGCAGCGCCGTCAATCCGGTGCTGCGCGAGGGCAACAGCGACCGCCGCGCGCCGAAGGCGGTGAAGGATTACGCCAGGAAGCATCCGCATTCGATGGGTTCGTGGTCGGCCGCGTCGAAGACCCGCGTCGGCACCATGGGCCGGGACGACTTCTTCTCCAATGAGCAGTCGACCTGTCTGGCCGAGGCCACCGAGGTGAAGATCGAGTTCGCCGGCAAGGATGGCAGCAGCCAGACCCTGCTGCCCAAGCTCGCCCTCAAGGCCGGCGAGATCCTCGACACCACCCGGCTGAGCCGGAAGTCGCTGGTCGCCTTCTTTGAGCAGCAGATCGCCGCGGCCAAGGCCGAGGGTGTGCTGTTCTCCCTGCATCTGAAGGCCACCATGATGAAGGTCAGCGACCCCATCATCTTCGGTCACGCGGTGAAGACCTTCTTCAAGGACCTCATCGCCAAGCACGCCGCCGTCTTCGCGGAGCTCGGGGTCAACTTCAACAACGGCTTTGGCGACCTCGTGGCCAAGCTCGACAAGCTGCCCGCCGACAAGAAGGCCGAGATCGAGGCCGACATCCGCGCCGCCTACGCCAGCGGCCCGGCCCTGGCCATGGTCAACAGCGACAAGGGCATCACCAACCTGCATGTGCCCAGCGATGTCATCGTTGATGCCTCCATGCCCGCGATGATCCGCGGCGGCGGCAAGATGTGGAATGCCGAGGGCAGGGAAGAGGACACCCTGGCGGTGATTCCCGACAGCAGCTACGCCGGCGTCTACCAGGCCGTCATCGACTTCTGCAAGGCGCATGGCGCGCTCGATCCGAAGACCATGGGCAGCGTGCCCAACGTCGGTCTCATGGCCCAGGCGGCCGAGGAGTACGGCAGCCACAACAAGACCTTTGAAGCCCCCGGCGACGGCGTCATCCGCGTCACCGACAGCGCCGGCAAGGTGCTCTTTGAGCACGAGGTCGAGCAGGGCGACCTCTGGCGCGCCTGCCAGACCAAGGATGCGCCGGTGCAGGATTGGGTGAAGCTGGCGGTCAACCGCGCGCGTGCCTCCAGCACGCCGGCGGTGTTCTGGCTCGACAAGCAGCGCGCCCACGACGCCCAGCTCATCGCCAAGGTGGAGCGCTACCTGCAGGATCACGACCTCACCGGACTCGACCTGCGCATCCTGGCGCCCGCCGAAGCCTGCACCTTCTCGCTCGAACGCATCGTCCAGGGTCTCGACACCATCTCGGTCACCGGCAACGTCCTGCGCGACTACCTGACCGACCTCTTCCCGATCCTCGAGGTGGGCACCAGCGCCAAGATGCTTTCCATCGTGCCGCTGATGAACGGCGGCGGCCTGTTTGAAACGGGTGCCGGCGGTTCCGCGCCCAAGCACGTTCAGCAGTTTGTCGCGGAAAACTACCTGCGCTGGGACAGTCTGGGCGAGTTCTTCGCCCTGGCCGCCAGCTTTGAGCACATGGCCGACACCTTCAAGAGCGCCAAGGCCAAGGTGCTGGCCGACACGCTGGATGCCGCCAACGGCAAGTTCCTCGAGAACGACCGCTCACCCGGTCGCAAGCTCGGCACGCTCGACAACCGCGGCTCGCACTTCTACCTGGCGTTGTACTGGGCGCAGGAACTCGCCGCGCAGACGGGTGACGCCGATCTCGCTGCCGCCTTCAAGCCGGTCGCCGAGGCGCTGGCCGCCAACGAGGCGAAGATCGTTGCCGAACTGCTCGCCGTGCAGGGCAGGCCGGTCGACATCGGCGGTTACTACCGCCCCGATCCTGCGAAAGCCGATGCCGCCCTGCGTCCGAGTGCGACCTTGAATGGCATCCTGGCGGCGCTCTAGGCCGCGGCACCGCCGTCAGGCCCAGGGGTCGGCGCAGGTCGCCAGCAGCACGGCACGCGTTTCGGCGTTGCCGTGCGTGT
>CAZSBO010000047.1:0-24283 GCA_964605265.1 uncultured Prosthecobacter sp. | reverse complement strand
AGGCCTGCGGGGTCCAGAACTTGGAAGGCCAGGCCGCCGTCGGATTGGCCAGCAGAAAGGGCCCCTGCGGCAATTCCGGGTGCCGCCATTCTTCGGGCGGCAAGGACAGCTGCGGCGGCGTGAAGGCCTCGGGCTCACCCCCGAGCGCGCGCCAGAAGTACTGCGCCCAATACTCGCGGCCGATCGGCTCGATGCGCACCTCGCGAAAGATCAGCCGGTACCACCAGCGCACATGCCGCGGCTGATTGACCAGCAGACCGCGATGGCGCGACGCCACCCGCAGGGCCGTCCAGGCCGCGCGCGTGCTCCAGCTTGTCGTCCAGGACAGCGCCGCCCGCTCGCGCTGGTCCGGCCCCCACACCGCCTGCGCCATGAGACCGACCAAGGGTCGGAAGGCCTCTTTCACATGCAGCGCGCAGGGTCGACCCGAGCGCGCGGCCAGCAAGCGCGTCACCGGCTCCAGCAGCGTGACATCGCCGAGCTGCTTGTCGCTGATCAGCGCGCAGGGGCCAGTCGGGCGGGTTGCGCTCATGACACCGCCTCCTTGCCACGTGCCAGCAGGCCGTTGACCGCTTCCGTCAGGGGCATTCGCGAGCTCCAGAAAAACTCCTCCTGATAACGATGCTGCGCCACCACCTGGGCCTGCCGGTAGTCGCGATCGCCAAACAAGCGCGTCAGAGCCTGCGTCAGTTCCTCGCCGGTTTCACCCCAGGGCGGTTGCAGCCGCTGCTCGAGTTCGGGAAACAGAAAAAACTCCGGCGGATGACGCACCAGGAAAACAACGGGCAAGCCGAGATGAAAGGCCTCGTGCCCGGAGACCGAGATCGTGTTGAGCAGCACCGCCGCCGATTGCATCGCCTCCTCCATCGGCTGCTCGGGTGGCGCCAGTCGGACGTTCGACGGCGGGCGCAGCGAGCGCAGGAAGCGGGTCTTCGACTGCACCTCGCTCTCGTCCATGCCGATGAAGCCGCGCTCCTCGCTCTTCGGTGCCCGCAGCGGATGGAACTTGAGGATGAAATCCAGCTGCGGCAGCCGGCGCGCCGCTTCCACCACGCTGCGATACTGATGCAGGCAGGCCTGGGGATCGGTGATGACGGTCATGGTGTCGGCATGCAGCACCTGCGGCCGCCGACGCGTGAACGCGGCCTCGACCTGCTCCGGCGTGCGCGGCGGGGCACTTGGGCGGCGATGCCCGCGCACATCGACGATGCGCTCAGCCGGATAACCGGCGGCGATCATGCGCGGGATGCCGCGCTGGCCGTCGACCAGGGCGAAGTCGGGCGTGAACATGGTGCGCGGCTTGAGCAGGAAGTCGTAGGTGTAGGAGGCGACCGGGATGCCCAGGCGAGCTGCCGCCAGCGACCACACCCCGTCCTCGGCACCGATCTGGGTGTCGGCCAGCACCAGCGCCGGCCGCAGTTCCTGCAAGCGCGCCATGGCCTTGGCGACCTGCGCCGACCAGCGCGGATACACCCGCTGGACGTGGTGATCGCCCATCGCCCGATGAATGTCGCCGCAGCCGCGCACGGCCGGATCCTGATCGAGAACTTCCGCCTGCCAGCGCCGCCACCAGTCGGCCCAGTGCGCCGACTCCGCCGCCACAGACTCGGCCGCGGGCTCACCCAACTCGGCCGCGGTCACGGTCTGCAGGCGAAAGAGCGGCGCCGCGGGTTCACGGGCGAGCAGGCGGGCGACCCGACCACTCGCACACAGCACCAAGGGGGCTTCGGCAGGGGGCGCCTCGCGGGTGATGGCTTCGTTCGCCACCACCGCCGGCGCGCGACGCCAGCGACAAAGCCAGCGCTCGATGCGTCGGCGCAGGCTGCGCGGCCGCCACTCCGGCGCAAGGCACTCGACCGGCAATCCCTTTTCCGCCGCCACCTCGCGCCAAAAGCCGAAGCTGACGCCGCTGCCGGCGCAGACGACGAGGCGATCGAATTCAAAGCGGCTCCACAGGTGATCGCGCAAGGCCAGGTTGAACAGCCGCATCGACATCCGGTCCTGAAACTCGCCGCCAAGCGCCGCCTTGCGCAGATCGGCATCGCCGGGCCGGTCGCCCAGTTCCGGCCGCGACCGCAGGTAGGGCTCCATGGCCTCAGTCATGCCCGCCAGCAGGGGCATGGCCGCATCGCGACCGAAAATGTCGCGGGTGCTCAGCCAGGCCGCCACGCCGGGATAGCGCGACCGATCAAGCAGGGTGTCGTACTCCAGCACGACCGCGCCCTCCGCCACCTCGGCCAGCCGCCGCTCCAGCGCCTGGGGCGCGAGGGAACCGGTGAGAACGAGCGTGCGGGGCATGGCAGACAAAGGGTCAGCATGCTGAAAATGCCCGGGCTCGCAACCCTGGGATGGATCGGAACCACCGGGACCGCCCATGGTTGACAGGCCGGGCGCGCATGGGTTATTGCCGCTTCCCATGATCGAATCCGCGGACTCCCTGGCCGAGAACAACGGTCGCTGTTTCATCATCGCCGAGGCGGGGGTGAACCACAATGGCGACCTCGCCCTGGCGCGCCAGCTCGTCATCGCCGCCGCTGCCGCGGGTGCCGACGCGGTCAAGTTCCAGACCTTCCAGGCCGGCCATCTGGTCACGGCCGACGCCCCGCAGGCCGATTACCAGGCGCGCAACACCGGTCGCACCGAGAGCCAGTTCGACATGCTCAAGCGCCTCGAACTGCCGCTGGAGGCCTTCGCCGAACTAGCCGGCCTGTGCGCCGAAATGGGCATTGAATTCATGTCGACCGCCTTCGACGAGGATAGCGCCGACTACCTCGCCGGCCTGGGCATGCGCTGCTTCAAGATCCCTTCCGGCGAGTTGACCAACCTGCCCTTCCTCCGCCACATCGGCGCCTTCGGTCGCCCGGTCATCGTCTCCACCGGCATGGGCACGATTGAGGAGGCGGAAACCGCGGTCTCCACCCTGCGCGAAGCCGGCAGCGGCCCGGTCACCGTCCTGCACTGCGTGACCCGCTACCCGACCCCGCCCGAGGAAGCCCACCTGCGCGCCATGCATGTGCTGCGCCACGTCCTTGGCGTGCCGATCGGCTACTCCGACCACACCGAGGGCATCGAGGCGCCGGTGATCGCCGTCGCCGCCGGCGCCTGCGTCATTGAAAAACATTTCACCCTCGACCGCGACCTGCCCGGCCCCGATCACAAGGCCTCGCTCGAACCCGGCGAACTCGCCGAGATGGTCCACGCCATCCGCCGCGCCGAAGTCCTGCTCGGCCAGGCACGCAAGCAGCCCGGGGCCGACGAACTCGCGGTCGCCCAGATCGTCCGCCGCAGCGTCGTCGCCCGCCGCGCCATCCCCGCCGGCAGCATCCTCGAACCCTCCATGCTGGTCCTGCGCCGCCCCGGCACCGGCATCCCGCCGGCACGCCTGCACGAACTGCCGGGCAAGCGCGCCCAAAGCGACATCGCCGAGGGCGCCCTCATCCGTTGGGAGGATCTCGCATGAGACGCATCGCCGTCGTCAGCACCGGCCGTTCCGATTACAGCATCTACCGGCCGCTGCTGCAGGCGATTCAGGATCACCCGGAGTTGGAACTGCAGGTGCTGGTCACCGGCATGCACCTCGACGATCGCTTCGGTCGCACGGTGGATCTCGTGGCCAAGGACGGCTTCCCGGTCGCCGCCCGCATCCCGGTGCTGCAGGACGACGACAGCCCGCAGGGCATCGCCGCCGCCATGGCCGCCGGCGTCGCCGGTTTTGGCGACCACTACGCCGCCGCACCGCCCGATGTGCTGGTCGTGCTCGGCGACCGCTTTGAGATGTTTGCCGCCGCGCTCGCCGCCGTGCCCTTCAACCTGCCGATCCTGCACCTGCACGGCGGCGAGCTCAGCGAGGGCGCCATGGACGATCGCTTCCGCCACGCGCTCACCAAACTCAGCCACCTGCACGGGGTCGCCACCGAAACCTACCGCCGCCGCGTCCTCCAACTCGGCGAGGAACCCTGGCGTGTGCTCTGCTGCGGCGCGCTCGCGCTCGACAACCTGCGCACCCTGCAGCGGCTGACGCGCGCGGAACTGGAGGCCCGCTTCGATCTCGACCTGCGCGAGCCGCCCCTGCTGGTCACCCTGCATCCAACGACGAACGCCCCGGAACTCGCCGGCCCACAGACCGATGCCCTGCTCGACGCCCTGACCCGGCTCGATCTGCCGGTGGTCTTCACCATGCCCAATGCCGACACCGCCGGCAGTGTCATCCGCGCCCGGGTGCTCGAGTTCTGCCGCGCCCACGCGAACGCGCGCTGGGTGGAAAACTTCGGCCCCGAAGCCTACTACTCGATGCTCGCCGAAGCGCGCGCCATGGTCGGCAACTCCTCCAGCGGCCTGCTCGAAGCGCCGTCGTTCGCCCTGCCGGTCGTCAACCTCGGCGACCGCCAAAAGGGCCGGCTGCGGGCCGCCAACGTCATCGACGCGCCCTTTGACCCCGCCGCCATCGTCGCCGCCGTGCAAACCGCCCTGACGCCGGTCTTCAAGACTCAAGCCGCCGGCCAGGAAGCCTTCTTTGGCGATGGCCATGCCGCCGAACGCCTGGTTCAACTGCTTGCTTCCGTGCCGCTCGACGCACGCCTGCGCGACAAGACCTTCCACGACCTATGAAATGCGTACTCCTCGGTGCCGGTGGTCACGGACGCGTCCTGCTGGAGGCGCGCCTGCCGCAGGCCTTTGACGCCATCCTCGACGCCCGTCCCGGCCTGCAGGAGGTCGCCGGCGTGCCGGTGCTCGGTGGCGATGACCTGCTGCCGGACCTGGCCGCGCGCGGGTTCACGCATTTTGTCGTCGGCCTCGGCTCCACCGCCGACACCACCGCGCGTGCCCACCTGTTCCGGGCCGCACTCGCCGCCGGCCTGACGCCGCTCGCCGTGCTGCACCCCACCGCCTGGGTTTCGCCCTCGGCCCGACTCGGCGAGGGCTGCCAGATTCTCGCGCGGGCCGTGGTCAACACCAGCGCGGTCCTGGGTGCCAACGTGCTCGTCAACACCGCCGCCGTCGTCGAGCACGACAGCGAGATCAGCGACCACGTCCACCTCGCCAGCGGCGCCCTGCTCTGCGGCGGCGTGCGCGTCGGGACCGGTGCGCACATCGGCGCCGGTGCCGTCGTCCGCCAGGGCCTGCAGATCGGGGCCGGCGCCCTCATCGGCGCGGGCGCGGTGGTCGTGCGCGACGTGCCCGCCGGCGCCCGGGTGGCCGGTGTGCCGGCACGCCCGCTCTGAGGTCACCCGCCCCGCAATTTCAGCATTTCGAATTTGTCATTGCCCGCTCCCCGTGGCACCGCCTTTCCTGCCCTGCGACCCGTCATGACGTCGAAACCCGTGAGCCAACTCTGCCTGCCGCCCGACGGCACGCTGTGGGACGCCCTGCGCGTGATCGACCAGGGCGCCTGCGGCATCTGCCTGCTCGTCGATCCGCAGCAGCGCCTGCTCGGCACGCTGACCGATGGCGACATCCGCCGCGCCCTGCTCAAGGGCGCCATCCTGCAGGATCGCGTCGAACCGCACGCGCACACCGCCTTCACCAGCGTCCACGTGCGCACCCCGCGCGCCGAGGTGCTCGACCTCATGCAGGCGCGCCAGATCCACCAGGTGCCGATCCTCGACGACGAGGGCCGCCTCAAGGGCCTGCACCTGCTGCACGAGATCATTGGCTCGGCGCCGCGCCCCAACTGGGCGGTCATCATGGCCGGCGGCAAGGGCACCCGCCTCGGCGAACTCACCCGCAGCACGCCCAAGCCCATGCTCAAGGTCGCCGGCCGGCCCATCCTCGAGCGGCTCGTCCTGCACCTGGTCGGCAGCGGCATCCGCCGCATCTTCATTTCCACCAACTACCTCGCCGGCCAGATCGAGGAGCACTTCGGCGACGGCGCCCGTTTCGGCTGCCGGATCGATTACCTGCGCGAGCAGCCGGAGGAACCGCTCGGCACCGGCGGCTCGCTGGCCCTGCTGCCGGAAGCGCCGACCGATCCCATCTTCGTCTGCAACGGCGACCTCGTGACCCAGGTCGACATCGCCGGCCTGCTGGAATTTCACCGCGAAGGCGGCCAACTCGCCACCATCGGCGTGCGCGGCTACACCCACGAGATCCCCTTCGGCTGCCTCGAAGTCAACGACGGCCGGGTGCTCAGCCTCGTCGAAAAACCGGCGCTCTCGCAACTCATCAACGCCGGCATCTACGTGCTCGAGCCGGACCTGGTCGCGCGCGTGCCGCGCCGGCATTTCCCCATCACCGAACTCTTCGAAGAAGCGCTGCGCCGGGGCGATCCCGTCGGCGCCTTCGAAATCGCCGACGAATGGATCGACGTCGGCCAGCGCGAACAACTCAAACAGGCGCGCGGCGGCGCGCAATGACATCACCATGGGAACCTTCACTGGCAAAAACGTCTTCGTCACCGGCGCCGGCGGCTTCATCGGCAGCCACCTGGCTGAACACCTCGTCCGCGAGGGCGCCAAGGTGCGCGCCCTTGTCCACTACAACGCCCTCGGCAAGCGCGGCTGGCTCGATCACTCCGAACTGGCCGGCGACATGGAAATCCTCCCCGGCGACATCACCGATCGCGACAGCGTGCGCGCCGGGGTGCGCGGCTGCGACACCGTTTTCCACCTCGCCGCGCTGATCGCCATCCCCTACTCCTACCAGGCGCCGCGCAGCTACGTGCGCACCAACATCGAGGGCACGCTCAACGTCCTGCAGGCCGCGCAGGAAGAGGGCGCCCGCCGGGTCCTGCACACCTCCACCAGCGAGGTCTACGGCACCGCCCGCTTCGTGCCGATCACCGAGGAACATCCGCTGCAGGGTCAGTCGCCCTACTCCGCCTCGAAGATCGGCGCCGACAAGATGGCCGAGGCCTTCGCCGCCTCCTACGAACTGGAAGTCGTCACCATCCGCCCCTTCAACACCTTCGGTCCGCGCCAGAGCCTGCGCGCGGTCATCCCGACCATCATCAGCCAGTGCCTGCGTGGCGACGAGGTGAAGCTCGGTGCCGTGCACCCAACGCGCGACCTCAACTACGTGCAAAACACGGTCGAGGGTTTCTGCGCCGCAGCCCTCACGCCCGCCGCCACCGGAGAGGTCATCAACTTCGGCTCCGGCCGCGAAATCAGCGTCGGCGATCTCGCCGTGCTCATCGGCCGCCTGCTCGGCAAGGAGATCCGCATCGTCTGCGAACAGGAGCGCCTGCGCCCGGAAAAGAGCGAGGTCGAACGCCTGCTCGCCTGCAACGCCAAGGCCAAGGCCCTGCTCAACTGGGAACCCCGCGTCAGCCTCGAACAAGGCCTCGAACAAACCCTCGCCTGGCTCCAACAAAACGTCGAGCACTACCAGGCCCGCGGGTATGTGGTTTGATGAAGAAGGGAAAAGGAATCAGGAAAAAGGAAAAAGACCCTGATCTTCCCAACGCCTCCCCCCCTTATCCCTTATCCCTTATCCCTTATCCCTTTTCCCTTCCCTCATGCCCCCCTCCTTCATCCCCCTCAGCGTGCCCCATCTGGGCGGCAACGAGTGGACCTACCTGAAGGACTGTCTCGACACCGGCTGGGTGTCGTCGGTGGGGTCGTACGTGAACCGTTTTGAGGCGATGCTCGCCGAGGCCGCCGGCACGCCCCACGCGGTGGCGGCCAACTCGGGCACCGCCGCCCTGCATATCGCCATGCTCGTCGCCGGCGTGCGACCCGGCGACGCCGTCCTCGTCTCGTCGATGACCTTCATCGCTCCGGTCAATGCCATCCGCTACTGCGGTGCCGTGCCGGTGCTGGTCGATGCGGAACCCAGGCACTGGCAGATGGATGTCGATCAGGTGCGACGCTTCCTCGAAGGCGAATGCGAGCGCCGCGACGGCACCACCATCCACCGCGCCAGCGGTCGCCGCGTCGCCGCGGTCATCCCGGTGCACATCCTCGGTCATCCGGTCGACATGGCCTCGCTGCTGCCGCTCGCCGAAGCGCAGGGTCTCACCGTCATCGAGGACGCCACCGAGAGCCTGGGCAGCCGGCTGAACGACCGTCCCGCCGGCGGCATCGGCCACCTCGGCTGCTACAGTTTCAACGGCAACAAAATCCTCACCACCGGCGGTGGCGGCATGCTGGTCACCGCCCGCGAGGACTGGGCACGCCATGCCCGCCACCTGACCACCCAGGCCAAGGCCGATGCCGAGGAATACATCCACGACGAGATCGGCTACAACTACCGCCTGACCAACCTGCAGGCCGCCTTCGGCTGCGCGCAGATGGAGGTGCTGGGCGACCGCGTCGCCCGCCGGCGCGCCATCCACGCGCTCTACCGCGCCGGCCTCGCCGACCTGCCCGGCCTGAGCTTCCAGGAGGAGGCCGACGGCGTCTTCAGCAACTGCTGGCTGACCACCGTCCGCCTCGATCCCGCGGTCTTCGGCCTCGACGCCCGCGCCCTGCGCGCCCACCTGCGCACCGCCCGCATCGAAGCCCGCCCCCTCTGGCAACCCGCCCATCTCTCCCCCGCGCACGCCGACGCCCTCAAGCTTCCCTGCCCGGTCGCCGAGGACCTGTACGCGAACTGCCTGTCGCTGCCCTCATCCTCCTCCTCAAGCGACGCCGACATCGCCCGCGTCATCGCCGAAGTGCGGACCGCCGCCCGAGTTTGACCCGTAAGCGCGTTCGCCAGAACGCGGGCTTGAGAAAGCCTCCGCCTCAGGACGGCACCGCAGAGATCGGTTGGGACGCAGAGAGGGAGCCGGAGTCAGCGAGGCGCGCACATGGCGAAGCCTGCTCGCTCAGGGTTGAGCGCGTGGATACGCTTCATCATTGCACGAAGCCTGTTGAGTTGGGTGAACGTCAAAACACAAGGACGTGAGCCGTCAAGCTTGCATCATTCATTGGAGGGCCGGGCGTTCCATGCTGTGATTTATTCGCCATGGGTATGTTGTTTTATGACCATCATCTGGATGATGCAGAACGCACTCGTGGGGGTGCTCATAATACTGATCAACCATCTTCATTGACTCGCCATCTCCGAGAACGGCCCCCAGGAGAAACCATCCCAGCGAGCGAACGGTTGCCTTTTCATCGACACACATGGTGTTTCCCATTGCCCTTGCTGCCTCTGGCTCGAATCCCCCCACCAGTAGCATTTGCCTTTTGTCGTAACGGCTTTGGAATTCTTTCCACTGCTTCGTCGAAGATTGATTTGCCACATGAAGCCAATAACATTTGCGCATCCGGAACGCCCGCTCTTGCGGCAAATAACAACCAGCCAAGGGCGGCCAGTGAGTCTCTTTGAGTTTTTGT
This sequence comes from uncultured Prosthecobacter sp., assembly GCA_964605265.1. GTDB lineage: Bacteria > Verrucomicrobiota > Verrucomicrobiia > Verrucomicrobiales > Verrucomicrobiaceae > Prosthecobacter. Next base: position 15,023 of record CAZSBO010000047.1, on the reverse strand, counting down.
GTAAAAATTAACTAATTCCAATGCAAGACCATTACTTGTTCCAATCGCGATTTTCGCAGCAACACCCTCGATGTCCGCTGAGCTTTGCGCGATCAGAGGGACATGAAGAGCAAGTATTACTGCGATCAGTAGCGAAGTGCAAGGCAACATGGGGAGCGGCACTATTATGTTAGCTGGTCGGACACAACGAGGCCTGGCACGACTCCAAGCCGCCCGGGCAGGCAGACTTCGTCGCTGAAAACTTTCATACCACCAGACTGCCTGACACCGGGAATCCCGTCAAGGAAATGACACCCCTCCTCCGGCGACCCGACAGCGCCGGCTTGGGGAAAGTGGCTGCGACTTGAACCGCAGATGGCCCGGTCGGAAACCGCTCCCACGGCCTGAAACGCGGGGTCACTGCCCCCGCCTACAGGCTGCGCCCCCTCTCCGCACTCCCTTCTCAGGATCAGCGTCATATCAGCGTCCCATCAGCGGTTCACCTCAGGCTGGCATTGAGGCGGTCAGTCCGGGAACGCGGAGTCGCTGCCCCCGCCTACAGAGGGAACCACGGCGCCGGCGCAGCGGCGCCCTACCGGTAGGGACGCGCTGCGCCGCGTCCGACTTCCCTGCTCCCTTCGTGCCATTCGTGGTTCCGAAGTGCCCGCGCTCCCCTCGCCTGCAGCTGTCCCTTCTGGGTTTCGGAGGCTGACCGGACGAGGTGGCAGAGCGGCGCGGAAGCGCCGCACTCCAAGGGCGCTGCGCGCGGCTCCCGCCCTCAATCAACCATCATCAATCATCGATCATCCATCCCGAAACATTCTCTCAATCAGGTTCGCCTTTTTCGGGATGATGCGCAGGTTCGGACTGCGACCCACCACCGTCGAGCCACTGGGGATCTTTTCGTCGAGCACGAGGCTGCCGGCCCCGAAGCAGACGTCGTCGCCGATCTCGCAGCCGCCTAAAATCGTCGTCTGCGCACAGAGCACGACGCGGCTGCCAATCACCGGATAAGTCCCCGCCTTGTTGCCGATGGTACAGCCCTGCATGACCATCAGCGGGCCCTGGTACTCGGCGCGACCGATCACCGTGCCGGCCGGATGCGCCAGCCAGCAGGCGGCGGGCAGTTCCACCTGCGGATAGAGGTCCAGCGCGTGCAGGGCCTTGTTGAGCAGGTAGGTCTTGTCGAGCAGGCCGCGAAACGCCGGCCCGGCCTTGCCGGCCAGCCGGCCGAGGCGGTACAGGAAGAGCAGGTACTGGTCGCCGTGCAGGTGGTTGAAATGGATGCGGCCGTCGCGCCAGAAATAGGCGTTGTGGAAGGCGGCCAAACCGGTTTCCAACTCGCCCAGCACCTGCTCGACCAGCGGCTCGAGTCGCACCGCTTCGACGAGGTCGTCGTCCGGATAAAAGGTGTTCAACTGGCTGGCGACGTACTGTGCGAGCCGGGGCGCGGGCAGCGAGGTGTTCATGGCTTCAGCTTTGGAAGGGCCGCTGCACCGGCGGCTGACGCAGCCAGGCGTAGAGGTCGTGACTCATCAGGTCGACCGCCGCATCGACCAGCGTGCGCAGGCGGTAGGCGGCGACCCCGCCCATGCCGAGCGGCACACGACCGACCCCGGCGGCGAGGCGCGGATGCGCGAACAGCTTTTCGTTCTGGTCGCGCACCAGGTCGACATCGCGACGGGTGACCAGCAGGTAAAAAGGCTCGGTGACCACGCCCTCGGGCCGGCGCACCGGTTGCAGGAACTCCTTCGTGTAACGGTAGGGTACCGCCATCATCTGCTCGACGTGATGGACGATGCTGCAGGTGCGGTTCGGCGGCAGACCGACGCTGACACCCCAGGCATTGGCGTCGAGCAGGCGGGCAAAGGGGGTGTTCGGGCCGTAGGCGTGGCGGGCGCCCGGCGCGCAGATCTCCGCCGCACGGGCGCCGAGGGCGGTGACCGAGGCAAAGGGATGGAACTGGCGCACCGCACCCGGCCGGGTGCGCACGAACTCGGTCAGCGGACCGGTCTCGCTCGGCGTCGCCTGCGGATCAAACACGCGGTCGGTGTTGCAGAGCGAGAAGGAATGGGTCGGCACCACGACCGTGCCCTCCGGGCCAATCACCTCGAACAGGGCGGCCAGAAATCCCTCCAGCGTCGCGGTCTTGCTGCCCGAGGCATGGAAACCGAGGTTGCCGAGATTGCCGGACAAATACACCACATCGCCGCGCGCCAGCCCGAGCGACGCGAAGGCTGCGGCGACATCGGCGTTGGCGTAGTGGGCCTTGAAGCTCATGCGCAGGGATCGGCCGGCCGCAGCAGGCCGTGCTGAAGCAGGGTTTGCACGCCGGGAAACAGCTCCCAGACCGGCTTGCCGAGGCGGTCGGCGACCTCAAAGAGATCGTGCTGACCGTCGCAGTAGGCCATCAGATCGACCAGCGTGCGCGCGGAGGTGATCGGCGTGCCGGCCCCGGCCTCCTTGACGCTGGTGGCCGGATAGAGGTCGCGCTTGCCGAGTTGCGGCTCGCCGAGCGTGGTCGCCTGCAGCACGGCGTTGTGCTCCAGGCACTCGACCACCGTGCGCAGGTTATCGAAGGCCCCGCGCAGGCCGGACTCGGTGACAAGTTCGAGGTTGTCGAGCGAGGTGTGATACTCCGGATAGGTGGCGTACTTGCTGCGCAGGATTGAGCACACCGGCAGATCGACGCCCGGCCAGCAGAAGTTGCGTTCGTCGCTGCCGCGCTGCAGCCAGGAGTAGGCCTGATGCTGCGGATGCCGGTGGCGCATGACATGGGCGGTGGCCTTGTCGGCCAGGGTGTTGCCCAGGCGCGAGGCCAGCCAGGAATGGGCGCGGTCGTCGCCGGCGCACGTCACGACAAAACCCGCCTTCACGTGCCGCTTCAGGTGCTCCAGATGGCGCGACAGATAAACGATGCTGCCAATGGTCTCGGGGATGAAGATGAAGCGAAAGGTGTGGCGACGCCGCGGCAGGGCGGCGAGGTGCTTGGCCAGCCAGGTGGCGACCACCGGACCGGAGAGTTCGTTGTTCGCCATCGACGGATGGCAGACATAGGTCGAGACCAGGATTTCATCGGTCGTCTCCCCCGGCAGCACGAGGTCGCCATAAGTCAGACTGCCGGGCGCCAGGGTCGAATCAATGACCGCGCGATAACGTCCCGGCTTGAGGGCCTGTCGGCGCGCATGGCTCAGGCAGAAGCCCCAGGTGCGCCGGTAGTAACTGGTGACATAGGGAATGGCCTCGGGCTGTCCCGGCAGCGAGTGCAGGTGCGGCTGCAACTCCTCGAGCGTGAGTTCGCGGTCCACCGGCTCCGAGTAGCCCACGACGTGCAGGTTGTGATCGGCAAAATCGACCACCGTCTCGCCGTCCGGGCCGATCAGGCGGGCGCCGCGGATGTTCCATTCCGACGGCACTTCCCAGTCGAGGCAGCGGGTGCCACTGGCCACCTCATGGATCTGCAAGGCCGGCAGATGCTCCTGCAGGATGCGCAGGGTCGCGCGCACACCGTCGCCTGTCAGGCTGCGGCAGATCGGGAAAAGTCGGCTCAGCAGGCCGTGCAGGGTCTCGGACTCCATGTCGGTCGGCGTGGCGGACGGCGGCTCACGGCGCGCCGACCTTGCGGCAGATGTCATTGAAGCTGACGAGGGCGGCGATCTCCTCCTCGCTGAACTCGCGGTCCCACTTCTCCTGCACGGCGAGCAGGATCGACATCTTGTCGAGGGAATCGACGCCGGCTTCGGTGAGCGGGCGGTCGCCGTCGACGGCGGGATCAAACTGGAGTCCGGGAACATTTTCCTGGAGGATGGCCAGGAGGGCGGAGGCGGTGTCGCTCATGAGAAAAAGGTCAGTCGTGGCGTTCGAGCAGGGCGGTGGCGTAGGACAGACCGACGCCGAAGCCGCTCAGCAGAATGCGCCGGGGCGCGCCGGCTTTCAAGGCGCTTTCCAGGGCCAGCGGAATGGCCGAGGAGACGGTGTTGCCGATGTTGGCCAGGTGCACGGGCGCCTTTTCCGCCGGCAGACGCAGGCGTTCGCGCAGCTTTTCGACAATGTACCGGCTGCCCTGGTGCAGGACGACGAGGTCGACGTCCTCGAGCCCCAGCCCCCGCCGCTCCAGGAGCGTGCGGATCTGGCGCGGCACGGCGGTCATGGCGAAGTTGAAGACCTCGCGACCGTTCATCGCCAGTCGCCCCTCGCGATTGTGGATGGCGCCGCCGCCGGCGCCCTGGGTGGCGAACACGGTGTCGACCAGTTGCCAGCCGGGTTGATCGGCTTCCAGCAGGCTGACCGTGGCGGCATCGCCAAACAGCAGGGCCGTGGCCTGATCGGCGGGATCGATGATGGCCGAATAGGGATCGCTGGTGAAGAACAAGCCGCGCGCGATGCCATTTGCCTGCAGGAAGGCGGTGGCAATCGACAGGCCATAGACATAGCCCGAGCAGCCCAGCGAGATGTCGAAGCAGGCGCAGTCGTCGGGCAGGCCGAGACCGGCATGAACGACCGCCGAGGTGTGCGGGATGCCGTGGTGATCCGGCGTCTGGGTGCAGACGATGACGGCGCCGATGCCGTCCAGCGACACCCCTTGGTCAACCAAGGCCTTCGCCGCCAGCAGGCAGAGGTCGGACGCCTGCTGACCCGGCTCCTTCACCGCCAGACTCGTGGTGCCGAGTTTGCCCTCGAGAAAGTCGTCGCCGTAGTCAAAGGCGCGACCGCGCTCACGGGTGTCGATCCGTCCCGGCGGGACGTGGGAAGCCAGTCGGGTGAGGCGAACGACGCTCATTGCGGGGTGGAGAAGGAGATGAAACCGAGGCGACGTCCCCCGGAGGTGATTTCACTGCGGGTGAAGCGGTTGCCGAGCACCTGGCGCAGGCTGACCGTGAGTTCTTCGACCGGCTCGGCCGCCAGCGGCGCCACGAGTTCCAGTCGGGCAAACAGCCACTTCGGACTGAGGTGCGGCAGCACTTCCAGATGCAGGCGCTTGTTGAGGAAGACGATCTGTTCGATGGGCAGGCCGGGTGCCGGCGCGAGCAGCACCGCGGTTTTGGCGGCGGCATCGACCGTGGCCGCGGCCGCCACCTCGGGTTCGTTGCAGGGCTTGCGCGCCGTCACCGGCCGGTCGCTCTCCAGCAGCACGGCGTGCAGCAGGTCCGTGCCCGTGCCCCAGCGGATCTCGCCGCGGAAGGCCGGATCCTCGCGCAGGTGCAGCAGGCTGTCGCGCGACAGCACCAGATCGGGCTGATGCTTGAGCAGGTGGTGGAAGGTCAGGTTGACCGGCCCCGGCGGCGGCGGTTCCGGCAGCGCGGCGGTGATCGCCTGATGCAGGTCGGTGCCGTGCAGGTAGCTGCGCTCGCCCCGGAAGGGCAGTTCAAGCGGGCGGATCTCGGTCATCGCGACCTTCTTGCAGGCAAGCACGGCCAATGTCAAACGCCGCCCTGCCCTCGCCGGGGCCTCAGGCGAGGTCGGCCAGGCTCAGCGGGGTGCCGCGCGCCAGGGCGCGGCGGGCGCGCGCGCCGAGCACCTGCTCCAGGTGGCGCGGGTGCAGGCCATGGCCGGGACGGATGCAGCGGACGTTGTCGGCCGTGAAGGCCTCGCCCTCGGCGAGGTCGCGCACGACGTAGAGCGACTTGCGGAAGGCGCGGCTGGGCAGCTCGCGTTCGGAGGGCGCGTAGCGGACGCCGCCGAGCGCCTTTTCCGCGGTGCGCACCGCCTGCACCATGGCCTTGAACTCGGCCGGCTCGAGCGAGAACGCGCTGTCCGGCCCGGGCACGGAGCGGTCGAGGGTGAAATGCTTCTCCAGGATGCAGGCGCCGAGCGTCACCGCCGCGACCGGCACCGCGATCTCCAGGGTGTGATCGGACAAACCGGCCGGCACGCCAAAGGCTTGCGCCAAATGCGGGATGGTGCGCAGGTTCATCTCCTCGGGCGGCGCCGGATAGCCGCTGTTGCACTTGAGCAGGGCCAGCTGCGTGCAGCCAGCCGCGCGCGCGGTCGTCACCGCCTCCTCGATCTCGGCCAGGGTGGCCATGCCGGTCGACAGGATGATCGGCTTGCCGGTGGCGGCGATGCGCCGGATCAGGGGCAGATCGACGATTTCAAACGAGGCGATCTTGTGGCAGACCACGCCCAGGTCTTCGAGGAAATCGACCGCCGTGGCGTCGAAGGGCGTCGAGAAACAGTCCATGCCCAGCGCTTCCGCCTCGGCCTTGAGCCGAGCCTGCCACTCCCAGGGCGTGAAGGCCTCGGCATAGAGCTGGTAGAGGTTGCGCCCCTCCCAGATCGTGCCCTTGCCGATGCGAAAATCGGCGGCATCGCAGTCGATCGTCAGGGTGTCGGGCGTGTAGGTCTGCAGCTTGACCGCATCGGCCCCCGACTCGGCGGCGGCGCGGACGATGGCGAGCGCCTGCTCGAGGTCCTGGCCGTGGTTGGCCGACATCTCGGCAATGATGTAGCAGGGCCGGCCCGGGCCGACCGTGCGTCCGCCGATCTGGATGCTGTGCTCGCTCATGCCCCCCTCTGAATCATGCAACGGGCCGCTTGTCCAGCCACAACGACATCCTCCACCGGCTCAAACCCGGCGCGCGCGAAGGCCCGCTGCGAGGCGGTGTTCTCCGGCTTGATGAGGGCACGTACCGTCGCCGCCGGATGCGCGCGCCTCAGCTCCTGGCAGGCCGCCAGGATCAGCGGCGAGGCCAGCCCGCGACCGCGCTGGGCCGGCGCCAGGTTGAGCGAAATCGTCGCCACGCCGTCGGCCGCCAGATCGAAGCGAACCACCCCCGCCGGCTCGCCTGCCGGCGTCTCGGCCAGCCAGAACAGGCAGTCTGGATCGGCAAGGCGACGCCCCAGCCAGGCAACATGCTCCTCCCAGCCGATGGCACCGCCCTGAAACGAGGCGGCGCGCGCGGCGGGATCGTTGGCCCAGTCGAGCAGCAGCCGCGCATCGTCCTCGGTCGCCGGCCGCAGCCGCAGCTGATCCAGCGCCGAACGCGCCAGCATCGCTTCGGCCACACGCAGGGCACCGCGACCGTCGGCCAGGTCGAGCGCGGCAAGCGAAAAAGCCTCCCTAGCCTTGGCATCGGCAGCGAACGCGGTCAGCGCCTGCGCGAGGGTCGCCACATCCACCGACGCATGCCAGCCCAGGCTGCGCATCAGCCCGCGCGCGTGCAGGGCCTCGCTGATCGCGGTCTGATTGTCGGCAATGGCGACCACCAGGGCCGGCAACCCACGCGCGGCGAGTTCGAGCACGCTGCTGCCACCGGCACTCAAGGCAAAGTCCGCCTCATCCATCAGCGGCACCATCGCCGTCACGGCCGACAGCACCTGAAGGCGCTCCCCCGCCGGTGCGGCCAGGGCGCGCAGTTCGGCCAGGCGCGGATTGGCGGCACCGACCACGACCTTCGCCTGCAGGTCGGGACACAGCAGCAGCGCCTCGATGGCGCGACGGGTGAAATCGCAGGGATCGCTGCCGCCGAAGCTGACCAGGACCCGGCGGGCCGGACCGTTGAAATGCCGTGGCGACCGCGGCGCGCGAAACTCGCGGCGCAGCAGGGCGTAGCGACCGCCCAACAGCAGGTTGTCGGTGTCCACGGCCCAAGGATACAGCGCGGGCGAGGCGGTCACATTCTGGTTCAGGATCAAGCCGGCCGCACTCGGCTCCGGCAAACCCAGATCATCGATCTGCAGCACCCGCCTTGCCGGACCCGTCACCGCCGCGAGGTAATCGGCCTCGAAGTGGTAACCATCGACCACGAGCCAGTCGGCCTGCGCCGCCTGCGCGGCCGTGGTTTCGGCATCGGCAGACTCATGTGGCAACCGCCGCACCTCGATGCCTTCCTGGCGACAGCGCTCGGCCAGGGCCTCGGGCAATTCGGCGGCGAGCAGGGCGACCTCGCCGCCGAGGTCCTGCCAGCCCTGCGCCAGGGCCAGGCAACGCATGACATGCCCCGTGCCCATGGCGGCGGAGGCGTCGGCGCGAAGCAGGAGCCGTTTCACAGCAGGCCTTTTTGAATGCGCGCCTTCAGTTCGGCGAGTTTCCAATCGACCTCGTTGTCGATGTCCTGCACCTCCAGCTCGGAAAGCTCCAGAGGCAGGCAGCGGTCGGCAAACACCTTGCGACCCTTTTCAAAGTCGGCCACGCGCATCCAGTACCACTGCCCGGCGTCGTGGTAGGCCACCGGCAGATCCTGCGAACGGGTGAACCCGAACTCGGGCATCATCAACTGCAGCTGTCCCTGCTCGACGACAAAGGCGCGCTGCACCGGATAACCGTAGCGGATCACCGGCATCACCGTCTGCGCCTGGGGATCGTTCTTCATGATCTCCCAACCGGCGCGCAGGTGGTCCACGGAAATGAGCGGCGCGGAGGCATACATGCCGCAGATGAATTCAAACTCGCGACCCGCCGCGCGGTACTGGGCGATGACCTCCAACAGGGCATCGGTGGTGGTGGCCTGGTCGCTGGCGTTCTCCGCCGTGCGCTTGAACGGCGTCACCGCCCCGGCCGCACGCGCCACCGCGGCGATCTGTTCATCATCGGTCGACACCATGACCTCGTCGAAGCAGCCGGATTCCAGCGCCGCGCGGATCGGGTAATGGATGACCGGATGCCCGAGGAACAACCGCAGGTTCTTGCCCGGGATGCGCTTGCTGCCGCTGCGAGCGAGGATGATGGCCACGGCTGACATGAGAAGAGAGGGTGCGAATCAAGCTGTCACGCCGCCAGCGCCTGTTCAAGCGCGGCGCGCACGCGGGTCACGTCGGCATCGGTCATGGCCGGGAACAGCGGCAGGGTGATGCAGGCCTCGTAATAACGCTCGGCCTCGGGGAACATGCCGGGTTCAAAGCCGAGCCGGGCGTAGTCGGGCTGCAGATGCACGGGAATGTAATGCACATTCACGCCAAGGCCCTGGGCGCGCAGGCTTTCGAAGACCTGGCGACGCGTCCGCGGGCGGATGACGTCGAGGTCGAGCACGATCATGTACAAATGCCAGCCGCTGATGCCGCGCGGATCGCGCGCCAGCGGTCGCAGCGGCAGGCCGGCGAGTTCGCGATCGTAGAGGTCGGCCAGCTCGCGGCGGCGACGCGCAAAGGCTTCCAGCTTGCCCATCTGGCTGGCCCCGAGCGCCGCCTGCAGGTCGGTCAGGCGGTAGTTGAAGCCGAGCTCCAACTGCTGGTAGTACCACGGGCCATGCGATTCGCCCTGCATGCGGTCCGGCGCGCGGGTGATGCCATGCGTGCGCAGGGTGGCGATGCGCCAGGCGAGCTCGTCGTCGTTGGTGGTGATCATGCCGCCCTCGCCGCTGGTGATGATCTTCACCGGGTGAAAGCTGTGCGAGACGGCGTCCGACCACTTGGCATTGCCGATGCGTTCGCCGAGGAATTCACCGCCGAGGGCATGGGCGGCGTCTTCGAGGATCTTGAAGCCATACTTTTGGCCGAGCGCATGCAGGCGCGGCATGTCGCAGGACTGGCCGGCGAAATGCACGGGCACGACGATCTTCGGCAGCGTGCCCTCCTTCTCGGCCTGGACCAGCTTGGCCTCCAGCCGCTCCGGGCACATCAGGGCGGTGGCGGGATCGATGTCGACAAAGTCGATCTTGGCGCCGCAGTAGCGACCGGCGTTGGCGGAGGCAACAAAGGTGATCGGCGAGGTCCACAAGCGGTCGCCATGCCCCAGCCCGAGCGCCTTGGCGGCGCAGTGCAGGGTGGCGGTGCCGTTGGCGAGGGCGATGCCGTGGCGGGCGCCGCACCAGCCGGCCACCGCCTTTTCAAAGCGCGGCACGGCCGGTCCCTGGGTCAGGAAATCGGAGTGCAGGACCTCCACCACCGCGGCGATGTCCGCCTCGTCGAGGCTTTGGCGACCGTAGGGCAGAAAGGGGTCGCTCATGCGTCCACCGTGAAGCCGGGATCGACGTGCTGGCGGATCAGGTCGCGGATCTGCTCCACGGTCAGCCAGTCGGTGTTCTTCCCGGAGTTGTAGGAGAAGCCGGCCGGCACCGGCGTGCCGCCGTGGGCCACGGAATAGCGCTCCATGAGCTTGGCCGCCGTGTGACCGTACAGCATCGGCACGATGATGTAGTACCGCTCCGTCTCAATCGTCTGCAGGGCGTCGGTCTCGGTGATCATCTCCTCGTGGATCTTCTCGCCGGGACGGATGCCCACGATCGGCTGTTCGCACTTCGGACCGATGGCCGTGGCGACGTCGCCAATGCGGTAGGAGGGAATGCGCGGCACAAAGATTTCACCGCCGAGCGCGTGGTCGAGCGCATGCATCACCAGGTCCACGCCCTCGTCGAGGGTGATGTTGAAGCGGGTCATCTGCGTGTCGGTGATCGGCAGCACGCCGGTCTTGCGCCGTTCCAGGAAGAACGGGATCACCGAACCGCGCGAGCCCATGACGTTGCCGTAGCGGACGACGCTGAAGCGAATGTCCTGACCACCGCGCACGTTGTTGGCGGCGATGAAGAGCTTGTCGGAGCAGAGCTTGGTGGCCCCATACAGGTTGATCGGCGCGGCGGCCTTGTCGGTCGACAGGGCGACGACGTTGCGCACGCCGGCCGCCATGCAGGCCTGGATGACGTTCTCGGCGCCGAGCACGTTGGTCTTGATGCACTCGAAGGGGTTGTACTCCGCGGTCGGCACCTGCTTGAGCGCGGCGGCGTGAATGACGGTGTCGATGCCCTCCATCGCGTGGGTCAGGCGCTCGCGGTCGCGCACGTCGCCGATGAAGAAGCGGATGCGCCGGTCGGTGAAGCGTTGCGCCATCTCGAACTGCTTCAATTCGTCGCGCGAATAAATGACGACGCGGCGGACCTCGGGATTCTCCAGCAGCCGGGAGACACACTTGTGACCGAAGGAACCGGTGCCCCCGGTGATGAGAAAGGACTGGGATTTCAACACGTGAATGCGGGAAAAAAGGCGCCCGATCTGGCCCGGGCGAATGCGCCGATACTTGGGCGATGTCCCCGGGCATGGCAAGCCGGAAATTGGCAACCCAACCGCGCATTCCGGTTTCATCGACAGCGGTTTGATGCGATACTGGACGAACGCATGATCCGCTCCCTTCCCTGTCTGATGGCGGCGCTCGCCGCCCTGCTCAGTGCCTGCCAGCCGTCGCCGGACCCGCAGACCGAGGCCGGTTTCCGCGACGCCCGCCGCGTGCTGGAAACCCACTGCGTGCACTGCCATGGCGACAACCGCCTGTCGCACATGCCGCCGATCCACAGCACCGCCGCCCTGCGTCGCCTGATCGGCGCGGGCAACTGGATCGTGCCGGGTCAGCCGGCACAGAGCCGGTTCTTCCAGGTGGTCACCTTTGCCGACACCGTGCCCGGCGCCATGCCGCCGACCGGCCATGCCATCCCGCGCCGCGATGTCGAGGTCCTGCGCGCCTGGATCGCCGCCGGTGCCCCGGTGCCGGCCGGCTCGGAGGCCCTGCTGCACCCCCAGGGGCGACGCCCGCGCTCGGAGTGAGGCAGGCGCAATCCGGTTGACCCCCGGGCCCCGCGCGCTCCATTCCGCGCGATGCAAATCCGTCTCCTCCTCCCCGCCCTTCTCGCCCTCGCCGGTGCCGCCCAGGCCGCGCCGCAGTGGATCTGGCTGTCGAAAAAGTCGGCCAACGACGAGCAGGTCACCTTCCAGCACCGCTTCAACCTCACGCTGACGCCGAAGGCCGCCACCCTCAGCGCCACCTGCGACAACGGCGCGGAGATCTTCCTCAACGGCAAGTCGGTCGCGGTGAACCCCGACTGGCAGGAGCCGGTCAGGGTCGACGCCCTCAAGCACCTGCTCATCGGCGGTGAAAACCACCTGGTGGTGAAGGCGCGCAACAAGGGCGGCGTCGCCGCGCTCGTGCTCACGCTGGAGCTGGAGAAGCAGAACGGCACGGTCGAGGTCATCGAAACCAACGGCCAGTGGCAGGCCACGCCGACCGGCAAGGAAGCCTGGCAGCCGGCGGTCGTGATCGCCGAGTACGGCGCCGGCCCGTGGGGCAAGGCTCTGGAACGCGGCGCGGCCAAACCCGCCGCAAGCACGGAAGTCATCGCCGCCGACCAGATCGGCGTCGCCAAGGGCTTCAAGGTGGAGCGACTCTACAACGTGCCCAAGGAAGACCAGGGCTCGTGGGTGGCGCTGACAGTCGACGCCAAGGGCCGCCTCATCGCCGGCGACCAGTATGGCGCCCTCTACCGCATGACCGTCCCCCCTGTAGGCCGGGGCAGTGACCCGGCACCGCTCAAGCCGGAAAAGCTGCCGGTCGAGATGGGCAAGGCCCACGGCCTGCTGTACGCCTTCGACAGCCTCTACGTCATGGTCAACGAGAACGGCAAGGACAACGGCCTGTACCGCCTGCGCGACACGAATGGCGACGACCAGTATGACCAGACCGAGAAGCTGGTGACCATGAAGGGCGGCGGCGAGCACGGCCTGCACAGCCTGGTCGTCAGCCCCGACGGCAAGCGCCTCTATTTCAACGGCGGCAACCACACCGAGCTGCCCGACGAACTGCACGCCAGCCGGCCGGCGAAACTTTGGGCCGAGGACCACGTCCTGCCGCGCATGTGGGATGCCAACGGCCACGCCCGCGGCCGCATGGCCCCCGGCGGCTTCATCTGCAGCATGGATCCCGACGGCAAAAACGTGGAGCTGTTCTGCTACGGCTTCCGCAACCAGTTCGACATCGCCTTCGACCTCGGCGGCGAACTCTTCACCTACGACGCCGACATGGAATGGGACATCGGCTCGCCCTGGTACCGCCCCACCCGCGTCAATCACTGCGTCAGCGGCGCCGACTTCGGCTGGCGCAGCGGCAGCGGCAAGTGGCCGGACTACTACCCCGATTCCCTGCCCACCACCCTCGACATCGGCCCCGGCAGCCCCACCGGCGTGGTCAGCGGCAAGGGCGCCAAGTTCCCCGCCAAGTACCAGCGCGCGGTCTTCATCGCCGACTGGACCTACGGCACGATGTGGGCCGTCCACCTGCAGCCGAAGGGCGGCAGCTACCTCGCCGAAAAGGAGGAGTTTGTCTTCGGCAAACCCCTGCCGCTCACCGACGTCATCATCCATCCGCAGGACGGCGCCATGTATTTTGCCGTCGGCGGCCGCCGCACCCAGTCGGGCGTGTACCGCGTGACCTACGTGGGCGACGAATCGACCGTCCCCGCCCAGGCCCTGCCGCTCGATGAGGAGCAGCGCATGCGCCACACCCTCGAGCAGTTCCACATCGACGGTGCCGCCGACCCGCAGAAAATCCTCGCCGCCGCCTGGCCCTACCTCAGCCACAGCGACCGCCACGTGCGCTACGCCGCCCGCGTCGCCATCGAGCGCCTGCCGCAGGACCTCTGGCGCGAGCGCGCCCTCGCCGAAACCCATCCGCAGGCGGTCATTGAGGCCGTCATCGCGCTCGCCCGCGTCAACGGCGGTACCTCGACCCCGCCCGCCGCCAAACCCGAGCCCGGCGCCTCCTCGGAAGGCCTGGCGCCGGTGCCGGCCGACAAGGTGGAGCTGCAGCTTGGCCTGCTGAAAACCCTCGGTCGACTTGAAGGCGCCCAGCTCTCGCGCGGCCAGCAGCTCGCCGCCCTGCGCGCCCTGCAGCTCGTCTTCACCCGCCTCGGCAAACCCGACGCCGAAGTCTGCGCCCGCGTCTGCGCGAAGCTTGAGCCGCTGTACCCGGCCGATGACGCCATGCTCAACCGCGAACTCTGCCAGCTGCTGGTCGCGCTCGATTCCACCGCCGCGCCGTCGAAGACCCTGGCCCTCATGGCCACCGCCGCCGACGACTTCCAGGAGGTCGCCAGCGACGCCGTGCTGAGCCGCAACGATGGCTACGCCAACGCCGCCCGCGCCGCCGCCGGCAGCCGGCCGAACGCCCAGCAGATCGCCTACATGTTCGCCCTGCGCAACGCCACCGCCGGCTGGACCCCGGAACTGCGCCGCACCTACTTCTCCTGGTTCCCGCGCGCCCGCACCTGGAAGGGCGGCAACAGCTTCAAGGGCTTCATCGAGAACACCCGCAAGGAAGCCCTGGCCCGGTTCGTGCCCGAGGCCGAGCGCGCCGAGCTCGACACCCTCAGCAGCCGCAGCGAGGCGGTCACCATCGCCAACTACGTCGCCCCCAAGGGCCCCGGCCGCGCCTGGAGCGTCGACGAGGCCACCGCCCTCGCCGCCAAGGGCCTGAGCAAGCGCAACTTCGCCAATGGCGAGGCCATGTACCGCGCCACCATGTGCGCCACCTGCCACCGCTTCAACGGCGAGGGCGGCAGCATCGGCCCCGACCTCACCGGCTCGGGCAACCGCTACACCCTGCGCGACCTCCTGGAGAACATCGTCGACCCCAGCAAGGTCATCTCCGACCAGTATGACAGCCACGAACTCGTCATGAAGGACGGCACCACCCTGCTCGGCCGGATCATCGTCGAAGAAAACGGCAAGGTCTTCGTCATGACCAACCCCTTCGCCCCCAATGACCACGTCGCCATCGACGAAAAGGACATCGCCAAAAAGGGCACCCGCCAGGTCTCCATGATGCCCCCCGGCCTCATCAACGCCCTCAACGAAACCGAACTGCTCGACCTCATCGCCTACCTCCTCAGCGGCGGCAACGCCCAGGACAAGATGTTTGAGTAGGGGTCAAGTAAGAGTCAAGCACCCCCAAGCGCGAGCCCGGCGTCAGCCGGCTCGCGTTTTTGGGTTTGTCATTAGATTCGTTACAGACTTACATGCACTATTAAGCACGCATGGCCGTAAATCGTTGACACAGACCTCGACGCATATTTGAGCCAGTCACCTTGACTAAAGCTCGTGTAACATTAGCCAGCTGGCGTCACAAAATCGTCACGCATCCTAAATGCAGCCGAAGAACCGCTCTCAACAAGCAAATCAAGTACATAGAGAATCGCCTCCCGCAGGAACGGATCGCGCTTGAGCTCCAGCGGCCTAGTGTAAACATGTCGCTGAAAAAGAATTTCGAGCATAAAGACGGTATTGGAGTTGCGTAACATATCCACAGGTTTTCCGCGTCGAAGCGCTTTGGCGATGTGGACAAACGCGGC
>CAZSBO010000046.1:21623-24539 GCA_964605265.1 uncultured Prosthecobacter sp. | reverse complement strand
CCTTCTTCACACCCGCCAGCCGTGCCTGAAACAGCACGCGCACCCCGGCCTCGCGCGCCATGAGATCGAAAACCTGCTCGGCCCGGTGCGGTTCAATCGCATAGGCGCCGCCCGTGGCCGGACCGCCGGCCTTGCTGGTGAAGGGCTTGTCCCAGGCCAGGGTGGTGCCGACCGTGGCGGCGAGGCGGGTGAAGTACTCGCGGGCGATGCCGCCCACCGAACGCGGATCGCCGATGTCGACCGCGCTCAGGCCGCCGCTGGTCATGCCCCCCAGGTGGCGGCCCGGCTCGGCAAGCAGGACCGAGCGACCCATGCGCGCTGCCTGCACGGCCGCGGCGACGCCGCCCGAGGTGCCGCCGAAGACGCAGACATCGGCTTCATGCACGGCGGCGGAGGCGGTCAACGGCAGCAGGAGAGAGAGCAGGAGGATGGGTCGGTTCATGGCATCAGAGTGCGCGTGGTTCACCCCAGAAACACGGGCACACCAGCTGGCGGCTTGCTGGTCAATTCAGTTGACCAGTAGGCTCGGCCGGGCTTCGGCGCCTGAGCGCGAATGGCAGGTGCAGCAGCGTGTAAAAAGTGACGGCGATCAGGACCAGCCCGCCGACATACCACGGCCAGGGACCGAGGTGATCCATCAGGCTGGCCTGCTCGGGCTTGTGGCAGAGAAAGGCGTAGTTGGTGCCGAGCAGGGCGTTGATCAGACCGGTCGCCACCGCATAGCCGGCGGTCATGACGAGCATGCGGCCCAGGGCATCGGGACGCGGCGCCCGCCCCATCGCCGTGACCACATGCAACGCGGCCACCACCACGCCGCCGTGCAGCATGAAGAAGACAAAAAAGCGCGGGTCCGGGAAGTCGAACTTCAGGTTGGGCGTCAGCAGCCCCTGCAGGGTGCCGGCCAGGCCGAAAAAGTAAACAATTTCACAGGCGGTCTGCCGGCGGGTCAGCAGGGCCAGGCCGCCGGCAATGCCGGCGATGTCGCAAAAGTGCAGCGGCAGGGCGTTGTTCAGACTGAGCACCCCGGTCTGCCAGTAGGCGAGCACGGTGGCGGGCCAGACCAGTAGCAGCAGCACGCCCAGCCCCTTTTCGGCGCGTTCAGCGAGACGGGGCCGCACCCGCCGCAGGTAGCCAAGGCCGATGAGCAGGGCCAGGCAGAGGGCAAGCACCGCCAGGTGGCTGCGGCTGAAGGCGTGGAAAGGATACGGCGACACGGCGCTCCAGCCATACCGCAAACCACGGTCGCCATGCACGCAGAAAATCACACCGGCTGACGGTCCCCGCCCCGCCAAGACGATCCCGCACCGCGGGTGAGACACCGGCAAGCCGCAGTGGACAAGCGTGCCAAATGCGGGCTAGCTCAGGGCATGAAGGAGCCCGCCAACGTCGTCGAACTCTGCCAGGCCCTGGTGCGCATTCCCTCGGTCAATCCGGATGGCGACCCCGGCACGCCGCACACCGGCGAGGCGGCATGCGCGCGCTACGTCGCGGACTTTCTGGAGCGGGCCGGCGCCGAGACCTTTCTCGACGAGGTGGAGCCCGGCCGCCCCAACGTCATCGGGCGCTTCCCCACCCTGCCCGCGGCGGACGGCCGCCCCAAGCCGCGCCTGCTCTTTGCCCCGCACACCGACACCGTCAGCGTCGGCGGCATGGCGATCGATCCCTTCGGCGGCGAACTCCGTGAGGGCCGTGTCTGGGGTCGCGGCGCCAGCGACACCAAGGGACCGATGGCGGCCATGCTCTGGGCGCTGCACACCCTGCGCGAACGCATTCCCGCCCTGCCGGTCGAGGTGCACTTCGCCGGTTTCATGTCGGAGGAATCCTCGCAGCTCGGCTCCCGCCACTTCGCCCACCACCACGGTCCCTATGCGCTCGCCCTGGTCGGTGAACCCACCAGCCTGCAGACCGTGTTTCGCCACAAGGGCTGCCTGTGGGCCGACGTCATCACGCACGGCGTCGCCGTGCACGGCGCCACGCCCGAACTCGGCGTCAATGCCATCGTCAAAATGGCCCGACTGGTCACGGCTCTCGACGGCGAATTCCGCGACCTGCTCGCCGAGGCCGGCGGGGCCGATGAATGGCTGGGCGCCAGCACCCTCAACCTCGGCATGATCCGCGGCGGCACGCGCAGCAACATCGTCGCCGACCGCTGCACGCTGCGGGTCGACCTGCGCACCACGCCCGGCCTGAACCGCGCCGGCGGCGCGCTGGCCCTGCTCAGCGACTTCGTCCAGCGCCACGATCCCGAAGCGGAGGTGGTGCCGCTGCCGGAGACCTTCCCTCTCGACACCGATCCGACCAACCCCTTCATCGAAAAACTGGTACAAAACGGCGCTGCCCTCACTGGCGCGCCCTGGTTCTGCGACGCCGCCTTCCTGGCCGCCGCCGGCATTCCGTCGATCGCCATCGGCCCGGGCAGCATCGCCCAGGCCCACACCAAGGACGAGTTCATCGCGGTCGCCGACCTCGAGGCCGGCGCCGCCTTCTTCAGCCGCTACTTGGAAAGCCTGGCCGACTGAGCCGCCGCCACACCCAGCAATTCAACCAGCTCTGCAGCCCGGCTCTGCGTCCCGCAGGGGGCCCGCAAAATGCCTGGCATTTTGCCCTCGCCCCCCTGGCTGAACAACTCCCCCCACACGGCCCGCCCTCAACGCGCGGCAAATGGTCAAGCAAGATACTGTCCTAATTCATTGAATTTCAGAAATCAGGATCCCATTATCTTTAAAAATGCCTGGCATTTTATAGACCCAGTCGCGGTCCTTGCCGAGCCAGTCGTACGCCATTGGCATGACCAAGAATGCCTGGCATTTGAGGCCCGCTCCCTCGGCGCTGCACGGCTTCACCGACACGATCCGGCCTGCCGCGCGGCAAGATGGCGGCGCAATCTTTCTCTCAAACCATTGTCTTTCAACAATC
>CAZSBO010000046.1:0-21523 GCA_964605265.1 uncultured Prosthecobacter sp. | reverse complement strand
CCGGCGCCGAGCCGGACCAGGCGGTAGGCATTGTCGGGCTGGTCATGCGCCATCGGCATGACGATCTGTGGCAGGCCGGCGGCAAAGCCTTGCGACAGCGTGCCGATGCCGCCGTGGTGGACAAAGGCGCTGGCCCGACGCAGCAGCGGCGAAAACGGCGCGTAAGCCACCGCGTGCACGCTCTCCGGCAGATCCGCAGGCAACTGCTCGGGGGCGCGCGTGACAAAGACCGCGCGTACGCCGGTTTGGTGTACCGCCGCCAGCGCCACTTCAAAGAACCGCCGCGCCTGGATGTTGGCGCTGCCCGGGGTGAACACGACCGGTGGCGTACCCGCCTCCAGAAAGGTCGTCAGCGCCGGATCAAGCGGGCGTTCGGAGGCAAGGTCCTCGAGCGGAAAATCCCACTGTCGCAGCGGCTGCGGCCAGTCGGGCTGCGGGCGCGCAAACCACTCGGGAAACAGCGCCAGCACCCCATCGGGCGAGTTGCCCCAGTCCCACCACAGGCTGCGCGGCGGCGTCACTCCGCGGCTCCTGCACAGAGCCGCCACGGCGGGACCAGCATAGCGGTCGGCCGGGTTTGGCGCCCGCACCAGGAGTCGCCGCAGCCACAGCGGCAGCCGGTTCAACAGCTCCATGCCCGGCAGCAGCACCGGCAGCTCGTGGGCGCTGACAAAAACCGCCGGCTGCAGGTGGACGGTGACCAGCGGGATGCCGAGCGACTCCCGCGCCAGCCGGGCGCCAAAGGCCGTGCAGGGCGCCAGCAGCAGGTCGGGGCGGCGACCCGACGCGGCCAGCGTTTCGATCGCTTCGGCGTAGGTGGCCGCGGCGGCACCGGCAAACTGAAACACCTTTTTCGTGCCAGCACCGAGTTTCCAGATCTGTGGGTCGGCGATGAAGCCGTCGAAATCCTCAGGTCGCCCCAGCGGCACAAAGGCAAACCCGGCCGCCGCCGCGGCCTCGGCGAAGACGCAGGCGCTGACGACGGTCACCTCATGGCCGCGGGCGCGCAGTTGCCGGCCGAGCCAGAGAAACGGCAGGACATCGCCGGCGCTGCCAAAGGGGAGCAGGGTGACATGCATGGCGACAGGAATTACGCGCCGCGCGCGAGTCGGTCCGCCACAGCCAGCAAGGCGAGCACGCTGACCGCGTCGCGGATGCGACCGTCGCGCGCCATCGCCACCGCCTCGGCGAGCGGCAGGCGGCGCACCTGCAGTTGCTCGGTCTCCTCGGGGCAGGCCTGCGCCTGGGTCAGGCCGCGGGCGAGAAAAAGATCGCAGACCTCGTTGGTCGTCGAATTGGACAACTGCAGGCCACCCAGCAGGGGCTCGATCAGCGCCGCCTCCAGGCCGGTTTCCTCGCGCAGCTCGCGGCGCGCGCACTCGGCGGTGGATTCGCCGGGCGGACAGCCTCCCTCGGGGATCTCCCACTCGTAGCGCTCGTGGCAGTAGCGCCACTGACCGACCAGCCAGGTGAAGCCGTCCTCATCGACCGGCACCACACCGACCGCGTGATTGCGGTATTCAACCACGCCATAGATGCCGGGTGTACCGGCGGGAGTGAGCACCTCGTCGTGACGCACGCGGATCCAAGGGTTGGCATAGGCCTCGCGCGAGCGCAGCGTCGTCCAGGGATTCGCCTCGGGGTCGGTCATGGCGGCATGAACCACAGACCCGCCGCCCTTGCCAGCGGGATTTGCACGGAGGAAAGCCGTTGACGCTCCCCCGGTCCGCATTCTTCATGCAGTCGTGACCCCGCCCACCGAACGCCTGCGCTCCCTGCTCGACGCCCACGGTGTGGCGCGCTGCCTCGACTCGATCGCCGGTGCCATCCACGAACGCTGGGCCGACGAGCCCCGGCTGGCCCTGGTGGGAGTCTACCAGCGCGGCGTGCCTTTCGCCCGCGCCCTGCTGGAGCGACTGCGCGCGCGCGGCCTGGAGCCGGACTTCGGCCGCATCGACATCACCCAGTACCGTGACGACCTGCAGACCATGACCGTGCTGCCCAAGCTGGAGGGTTCGGACATCCCCTTTGATCTCGAAGACGCAGTGGTCATCCTCTGCGACGAAGTCATCCACACCGCCCGCACCACCCGTGCCGCGCTTGAGGAACTGCTCGGTTTCGGCCGGCCGCGCTGCGTGCAAATCGCCGCGCTCATCGACCGCGACGGCCGCGAACTGCCGCTCTACCCGCGCTACACCGGCCTGCAGACCGAGTTGCCGGCCGGGGAACGCGTCTGCGTGCGCTTTGCCGACGGCGACGGCATCGACGAAGTTTTCACCTGCCTCTGGGACAAACACACCGCATGAGCCTGACCCCGCGCAAAGACCTGCTCGACATCGCCTCGCTGACCGACGCGGAGATCGAGTTCGTGCTCGCCAACGCCGTGCCCTTCAAGGACCTGTTCAAGCGCAGCGTCAAGAAGGTGCCAACCCTCAAGGGCCGCACGGTGCTGACCCTGTTTTACGAACCGAGCACCCGCACCCGCTCCTCGTTCGAAGTCGCCGCCAACCGGCTCTCCGCCGACGTCACCCACTTCGACATCGAATCTTCCAGCGTCGTCAAGGGCGAGTCGGTGCTCGACACCGTCGAGACCCTGGAATCGATGCGGGTCGACTACATCATCGTCCGCCACAAGCAGTCGGGCACGCCGAACCTGATCGCCCGCAACACCCGCGCCAGCGTCATCAATGCCGGCGACGGCTGGCATGCCCACCCGACCCAGGCCCTGCTCGACGCCTTCACCCTGCGCGAGCAGTTGAAGGACCTGCGCGGCGGCCGCGCCCTCATCGTTGGCGACATCCAGCACTCGCGGGTCGCCCGCAGCACCAGCCTGATCCTGCGCCGGCTCGGCATGAGCGTGGCCTACCTCGGCCCCGGCTCAATGATGCCGCGCGAGACCCCGCCCGAGGTGCCGGTCTTCGGCAACTGGGACGACGCCCTCGCCTGGCGACCCGACGTCGTCTACCTGCTGCGCGTGCAGAGCGAGCGGCTCGACGAACCCTTTTTCCCCAACGCCGCCGAGTACCACAAGCACTACGGCCTGACCGATGCCCGGGTCGGCATCCTGCGCGAGCGCGGCCTCTGGCTGATGCACCCCGGCCCGGTCAACCGCGGCGTCGAAATCACCGATGCCGGCATGAACTACGAGCGCAGCCTGATCAACGCCCAGGTCGAAAACGGCATCGCCGTGCGCATGAGTGTGCTCTACTGGCTGAAGCCGGGGGCGGAGAGCCTGGAAAGCCTGGAGCGCAGAGCCTAGAGCGCAGGGGGCCAAAGGCGCGCCTTCATGCCTCTTCGCCCCGCGCTCTCTGCTCCGTGCTTTCCCCTGCGTTTTCCGCAAAAAACCGCTGGCGGCGCGGCGGGCTCAATGTATCTTTTTGGCTCGACTGAAGCGCGCTTAGCTCAGTGGTAGAGCACTGCCTTCACACGGCAGGTGTCGCAGGTTCGAACCCTGCAGCGCGCACCATCCCCTCCGGCCTATGGCCGGCACGACGGGAATGACCCGGCCCTCAGCCCCAAGCCGGCCACTGCCGTGCTCGCGCGGCGCCTCACCACGCAAGGCCTGCCAGAGAAAGGCGGACGCCCGATAACAAAAAGGCGGCTCTCCGGGGAAAGCCGCCTTCGTGTGACTTGGCTGGAAACGAAACTCAGCGCATCACCTCAAGGCGCTTGCGCAGGATCTCCTTCTGGCTGAGCCCGGCGAGCTTGGCCTGGCTGCTGTCGATCCACTTCTGCTCGAGCTCGTTCTTGCTCGGGCGGTCGACCTCGTAAAAGACGCCAAACTTGCCGGGCGAGGGCAGGTCAGCCAGCTTGAAGGCGGCGACATCGTCCTTCACGTCGTGCTGGGTCTCGTCGATGGTGTCATACACCCCGCCCTTGCGCGGCGTGCTGTCGTCGAAGGAACCGGCGTAGAACATGACGCACTCGCTCAGGCACTCGACCACCGAGAAGCCGTCGTGCAGGATGGCGCGCTCGAAGGTGTCCATCATGTGCTTGACCTGGGCGGCGTGGGTGCGGGCGATGAAGGTGGCGCCGCTGGCGAGCAACTGCTTCATCGGATTGATCGGCCGGTCGATGCTGCCGGTCGGGTCGGTCTTCGACTTGAAGCCCTGCGGGCTGGTCGGGCTGGTCTGCTTCTTCGTCAGGCCATAGACGAAGTTGTCCATGATGACATAGGTCAGCTTGATGTTCTTGCGCGCGGCATGGTTGAGGTGGTTGCCGCCGATCGAGAAACCGTCGCCGTCACCGCCAAACACGAACACATGCACGTCCGGCCGGCTCAGCGAGATGCCGGTGGCCAGCGGCAGGGCACGGCCGTGGATGAAGTGGATGCCGTGGCTGTTGACGAAGTAGGGGAAGCGCGAGGAGCAGCCGATGCCCGCCACGCAGACGATCTTCTCGTGCGGGTACTGCAGCTTTTCGAGCACCTTGTAGAAGGCGGCAAGAACGGCGAAGTCACCGCAGCCGGGGCACCAGGTCGGATGGTCGGCGGTGAGGATCTTCTTGGTGAGCTTTTCAGCAGCGGGTGCGGCGGAGGCTTCGGCCTCCTGGGTGGCGGCGGACATGATTGGGTGGGGTGGTGGAGGTAGCTAAACGGGTTCCCCGTCGGCGGTCAATCACGAACCGGGCGAATTTTGCAGGTCAGGCGCTCCCACCACGCCCGTCCGTTGGCAGGCTGAATGCGCAGGGCGAGGCCTCATCCCGGCCAAACCACTCAGCGGATCAGGCGCGTGCCCTCGGTGGCGGTCTGCTTGTGGAACTGCTTGGCGATGTCGGCGTATTCCCGGTGGCGGATCCAGTATTGCTCATCCCCGGTCTTCTTGTAATCGGCAAAGGCCCGGTCCGCCGAATCGATGTAATGCTTGATGTGGTCCCCGTCGGCCGTGCGAAACCGCGCCAATCCATAATCCCGGATGAGGTCCGGCTTGTTGGCCACGATGCGCTTCGGCGCCGCCGTGCCACCCGTCGCCCCCACCAACCCGCCGCCCACGGTGCTGCCGGCTCCCACAGAACCGCCGCTGCCCATGTTCGCCAGACTCTGCATGGCGCCAGCCTCGTCACCCGCCATCATCGAGATGCCGCTCATCACCACATTGGCATCCCCACCCGCCAGGCCGCCCAGGGCGAACATGCCGCCAATGAGATCCGTGTCCGAGTAGGAGGAACTGGACGTCGAGGAGGCCACCACCACCGGCTGCTTCACACTGCCATCGGGATTGTATTTGGTCTCCGAAACGTTGTAGCCGTTGCTCCACTGCTGCACATTGCGCCCGCCGTCGAGGGTGGTCTGCACGCACTGTCCGTGCAGTTGTCCGTAGGCATTCTTGCTGCCCTGTTTCATGACATAACTGTCTGGCGTATCCGCTTGAAAATAGCGAACCGCATATTCGCCAACCTCAATTCCCTTCGTGAAGGTGCCTGTGGCCTCGCTGTAAAGCTTGTCATGGAAAAAACTGCGCCACACATATGGCCCGTGGAATTTACCTGCCTCGCAGGCGGTCTCCATTTCAAGCCGCTTTTTGCCATCCACGGCATAGATGTAAAGCATGCCCTTGCCCATGGCGAACCCCTTCGCCGTCTTGGCCCCCGTCCACTCGACCGTCTCGCCATAGGCCACGGTCCATTCGTAGGGCAGGTTGATCTTGGCCCCATTGTTCTTTGCCGTTACCGGCATGACGCAACTGCTCAACAGCAAGACGGGCAAAACAGCAAGCAGACAGAGGCGGGAGGTGTTCATGGGGAGTTGGGCACGGTTCCTGAGTCGGCCAAAGCCGACCTCTCTCCGCTTCTATGCAAACGCAGCCGGTTTGTAACCAAAAAAACAGCCTCGCCCGGACTTCTTCCTCTCGGACGGACGGATGACGCCAGCCGGCCGTGAGTTTCTACCGCTGCAGGCCGCTCAAGAAAGCCCGCTCAGACAAAGTCGGTGATCGAGCCAAAACCGGCATCGAACAGGCGGCGGTAGGTGCGGAAGGCAAAGCTGTCGGTCATGCTGGCGATCCAGTCGCAGACGATGCGGGCGCGGCCGGCAGCGTCCCCGGCCCGGGCGACCGCCGCCTCAATCGCCGGCGGCACCAGGTGCAGGCCGCTCCCCTGCCCCTCGATGTAGCGGTCGTGCAGCACCTCAAACAGCCGCGTCAGGATGACATCGGCCTTGTAGTCGAGCTGCTGGAGCTGGGGCGTGCGGAAGACGAGGTCGAAGGCGAGGCGCTTGTTGAGCCGCGACTGTGCCTTGATGGCGGGATCGACCACAAGCTGCCAGGCGTGGCGGCGGCTCAGGTCGCTCAAAAAGTCCGTGTGCGGCTCCAAACGGGCGGCGCGGATGTGGTCGCCGATGCAGCGATTCAGCCGCGCCTCGACCCGGCCATCGCGGATCGCCTCACAGAGGAAGAGGATATGTGCGGCCCCGTCGGCCTCCAGCCCCGCCGTCGCCGCCCAGGCCTCGAGCCGGGCCACATCGATGAAGCCGGCATGGATGCCGTCGGCGATGTCATTCAGGGAGTAGGCGGTGTCGTCGGCCCAGTCCATGATCTGGCATTCGACGCTCTTGAAGCCGTTGCGCGCCGGGCCGGGCGTCAGCTCCGACGGGAAGGCGCGATCATCGAGCACAAAATCGAGCCAGGGCGCTTGGTCGTCGTAGAGGTAGTGGTTTTTGGCGCCACCGGCCTCGCCGTGCAGGGTCTTGTACTTGAGCACCGCGTCGAGCAGGGCACGCGTCGGGTTGATGCCGTCGCGGCCGTCGTTGAAGAGGGTGCGGGTGAGCAGGCGCAGGGTCTGGGCGTTGCCCTCGAAGCCGCCGTAGGGCGCCATCAGGCGGTGCAGGCTGCGCTCGCCGGCGTGGCCGAACGGCGGATGACCGAGGTCGTGGGCCAGGCAGGCGCTTTCGACAAGGTCGGCGTCGATGGCGAGTTCATGCCGGCGGTTGAGCCAGGCGCAGATCGAGCGGCCGATCTGGGCGACCTCGATGCTGTGCGTCAGGCGGGTGCGGTAGAAGTCGTACTCGCCGGAGAGGAAGACCTGGGTCTTGTTCTGCAGGCGACGGAAGGCGCTGCTGTGGATGATGCGGTCGCGGTCGATCTGGAAGACGTTGCGGTACTCGTCCGGATGGGTGCGCCGCGGCTCCAGCGTGGCGGCGTCGAAGGCGGCGTAGAAGGTGGGGTCCGGCGGTGTCATGAGGATCGAAAAGAAACGGCTCAACCGGCGGTGGATTTCGGATCGAGGGCATCGCGCAGGGCGTCGCCGAGCAGGTTGAGGGCGAGCAGGGTGGCGCTGAAGCAGAGGCCGGGGCCGGCGAGCAGCCAGGGATGGGTTTCCATGGCGTCGGCGCCCTCGCGAATGAGCACGCCCCAGCTCGCGTCGGGCGGCTGAATGCCGAGGCCGAGGAAGCTGAGGGTGGCTTCGAGCAGCATGACGCCGGGCACGGTGAGGCTGGCGTACACCACGACCGGCCCGAGCACGTTGGGCAGCAGGTGGCGCAGCAGCAGGTGCGGCAGGCGGGCGCCGGCGGCGCGGGCGGCGGTGACGAATTCGAGGTCGCGCAGCGACAGCACCTGACCGCGCACCACCCGCGCCAGGGTGAGCCATTCGACCGCGCCGATGGCGGCGAAGATGAGCCAGAGTTCACGACCGAAGACCACGACCAGCAGGATCACGAAGGTGACGAAGGGGAAGGCGTAGAGGATGTCGACCACGCGCATCAGGAAGGCGTCGAGCCCGCGCCCGGCCAGGCCGGCGATGAGGCCGTAACCGACGCCGATGACGGTGGCGACCAGGGTGGCGACCGCGCCGACCAGCAGGGAGATGCGACCGCCGTGCAGCACGCGCGTGGCGAGGTCGCGCCCGAGCGGGTCGGTCCCCAGCCAGTGGGCGGCCGAGGGGGCGGTGGCCTTGAGGGCGAGATCCTGGTCGTTCGGGCCGTAGGGCGAGAGCAGCGGCCCGAGGGTGCAGGCGACGATGAGCAGGCCGAGGAAACCGAGCGCCGCGAGGGCGGAGCGCCGTCGGCACAGCCGCCGCCACGCGGAACGCCAGGGTCCAGGATGGGCGGAGGCGTTCATGCCCGGTGCCAGCCGATGCGGGGGTTGAGCAGGGCCTGCACGAAGTCGACCAGCAGGTTGAAGACGACGATGAGCAGGGCGTAAAAGGCGGCGCAGGCCATGGCCAGTTCGTAGTCGCGGTTGACCGCCGAAGCGACGAAGTGACGGCCGAGCCCCGGCAGCTGGAAAACGACCTCGGTGACGATCGAACCGCTGAGCAGGCCGGCGGCGGCCGGGCCGAGGAAGTTGAGCACCGGCAGGCAGGCGAGTTTGAAGGCGTGGCGGAAGACGACCGCCGCCTCGGAGGCACCCTTGGCGCGGGCGGTGCGGATGAATTCCTGGGCGAGCGTCTCGCGCAGGCCGGCGCGGGTCAGGCGGGCGATCGAGGCGCTGTAGATGAAGCCGAGGGTCAGGGCCGGCAGCACCCAGTCGTCGGCCTCGTACCAGCCGGAGGCATTGAACCAGCGCAGTTGCAGGCCGAAGCCGAGCGCCATGAGCGGGCCGAGCACGAGGCTGGGTGTGCACAGGCCGGCGGTGGCGACCAGCATGCAGGCGCGATCCTCGAGGGTGTCCGGGCGCAGCGCCGCCATGGCGCCAAGGGGCACGCCCAGGCCCAGGGCGAGGATCAGGGCGGCGCCGCCGACCACCGCGCTCACCGGAAAGGCCTCGCGGATGATCTCATCGACCGTACGCCCGCCGTTTTTCTCCGAGACGGGAAACTGGAAACTGGCGAAGGCGCGGATGTGACGCCAGAGCTGGACGTATTCGGGCTGGTCGAGGCCGAGTTGGGCGAGCTTCTGGGCGCGGATGTGCTCGGGGATGTTGCGCTCGCTCTCCAGCGGACTGCCCGGCGCACGCTTGAGCAGAACGAAGGTGATGCACAGCACCGCCAGGAGCACGAGGGCGGCCTGGACCAGTCGGCTGGCGAGGAAGCGGAGCATCGGGAAGGCGGGGTCGCCCCCGTGCATAGCCGGAACCGGCCGGCCTTGCAAGCCATGGATGCCTCAGGCTGCCGGCCGGGCGTGATCGTCGAGCAGGCGGCGAACGTTGCGCTCGGTACCAAACAGCAGCAGCAGGTCGTCGGCCTCGAAGACGCGACCCGGCTCGGGCACGCCGATGATTTTGTCGATCTGCGGCGCGGCCGAGCTGAGAGAGGTGACGGCCTTGCGCCGCATGACGGTCACCAGGTTGAGATCGTAGCGGCCGCGCAAATCCATCTCACGCAGGCTGCGACCGACCATGCCGGGCGGCAGGGCCACCTCGACAATCTCATGTCCCTGCCCCACGGCGAAGCTGTTGAGCACGTCGGGCGCCTTCAGGGAACGCGCCAGCCAGGCGGCCGCCATGGCCTCGGGGATGAGCAGTTCGTCGATCTTCAGCAACTTGAGCAGGCGCGCGTGCAGCGGGTTGATGACACGGCAGATGATGCGCTTGGCACCGGCCTGCTGGACGTTGGCGGCGACGGAGAGTGCGGCCTCAAAGTCCTTGCCAATGGCGACGATGATCGCATCGCAATCGGCCACGGGGATGTCGCCGAAGGCGGTCATGTCCGCGCAGTCGGCGGTGACGAGGAATTCAATCTCGTCCTTCATCGCGTCGGTGTGCAGCGGATCGTTGTCGACCCCGAGTACCTCGTGGCCGTCGCGGGCGAGCTGGCGGGCGAGGTGGGTGCCGAAGGAGCCGAGGCCGATGATGCAGAAGCGCATGGGGGTGGAGGGGCGGGGTTCAGGACAGCAGCACCTCTTCCGAGGGCGGACGGACGGCGCGCCCGGTGGCGGGCGGGATGAGGGTGGAGGCGACCATCATCAGGCCGATCCTGCCGACGAACATGTTGACGATGATGACCAGCTTGGCACCGGCCGTCAAATCCGGTGTGACGTTCATGCTCAGGCCGACGGTGGCAAAGGCGCTGACGAGCTCAAACACCAGATGCGTGTCGTCAAAGTCGGGCTGCAACTGGCGCAGCAGGCCAAAGTTGGCAAACAGCCAGCCGAGGGTGAGGACAAGCACGGCAAGGGCGCGCGGGCCGAGGTCGGGCGGCAACCGGCGACGGAACACGACCAGATCCGCACGCCGGCGCAGTTGCGACCAGAGGTGCAGGGCCGCCACGGCAAACACCGTGGTGCGCACGCCGCCGGCGGTGCCGCCCGGCGAACCGCCGATGAGCATGAGCAGGACGATGACATGCACGGTGACCGGACCGATGGCGCCGGTGTCAACCGTGTTGAAGCCGGCGGTGCGCGCCGTCATGGCATGGAACCAGGACGTCAGCAAAGCCCCACCGTTGGCTTCGCCATGGTGCAGCAGGAATTCGCTGGCATAAATCAACAGGGCGCCACCGACCAGCAGGGCGGCGGTCAGCGCCAGCACCAGCCGGCTGTGCACGCGCAGCCGGGCACGCGGCCCGCCGGACTGACGCGACCGCCAGCGGACACGCCCCCAGGCGAGCAGGTCGCGCAGCACCATGGCGCCGAGACCGCCGGCGATGACGAGGCCGCCGACCACGAACTGCAGGGCGCCGTTGCCGCGCACCCAGGTGTCGGCCAGGCCGTCGGGCAGCGTCGAAAAGCCGGCATTGCAGAAGGCCGAGATCGCGTGGAAGACCGACTGAAAGATGCGCTCGCCAATGCCCCGGTCAGTCGGCAGCGCGAGGTAGATGAGCAGGGCTCCGAGGGCTTCGGCGACGAAGGTGAAAACGATGATGAAGCGCACCGAACCGGCGACGTGGGCGAGATGCTTTTCCGAGATCATCTCGCCGAGCACCTGGCGATCGTGCAGGCTCATGCCGCGGAACAGCAGGCTGGAGAGATAGAAGGTCAGCGTCATGATGCCGAGGCCGCCGACCTGGATCAGTCCGAGCAGGATCACCTGCCCCGTCGGGGAAAAGAAGTGCGCGGTGTTTTCCACCGTCAACCCGGTGACGCAGACGGCGCTGGTGCTGGTGAAGACGGCGTCGAGCCAGGACAGATGGGCTCCATCGACCACGGCGCGCGGCAGTTTGAGCAGGAGGGCGCCGAGAGCGATGATGAGGGCGAAGCTGCCCATGAACAGCCAGCCTGGCCGCAGGTTCAGCCGCGTGATCTGGGCCTGGTGCCGCAGGGCGCGCAGGCCGAGCGCGGCGAGCATCGCCCCTTGGGCAGTGCCAAGCATGAGCAAGTCGAGCTTGGGGTCGGTGGTTCGGCCGGTCAACGGCGCCAGCACCAGAGCCAGGGCCAGTACGGCAATGCCCAGGTGCACGGCCCAGTCGCGAGCATACTCGCGGCGCCGACGGCTGCGCCACAGGCCGGCGGCGTGCTCGCCGGCAAATAGCAGGGTCAGCACGGCGGTGGCGAGCGCCTCAGGCTGGGTCACGGCGCCGGTGAAACCAACTTCACCGACCACCAGCGCGAGCAGGGCCAGCGCCAGCAGGCGTGAATACCAGCGCGGCAGCCTGGGATGCAGACTGGGGTCGGGATTGGAGAAATCGGACACGGCGAAGCCGGTTCAGAAGCCCGCCTGCATGAGAGCGCGGTCGAGCTGCTGCTGGAACACGGGCACATCACCGGCAGGCGGCTGGTAGCCCTGCGGGGCGCCACTGAGGCCGAGACGGCCCATCTGATCGACATACCACGTGGCGGCGACGCCGTCGCTGAAGGTGACTTTGCCGCTGGCGAGCGCGCCCGGCACGGTGATGGTGTCGACACTCAACTGCACGGTACCGGTCGCCTCACCCCCTGAGGCGTCAGCCTCGGCTTCCGGTGCGACGGGCGCGGGCTCAGGTTCGGCGGGTTTCTCGACGGGACGCTCCTTGTCCTTGAGGCGGACACCGACCTCGGCCACGAGCAGCCGGGCTTCGAGATAGGTGAGGACAAGGGCGAATTCCGTCTTCAGGCGGTCCTGGATTTGATTGAGCGTGGCGCCTTCGGCGGCCCAGGCTTCGACGCGGGCAAGTTGATCGGGGGTCAGTTGGGGCATGGGAAACGGGTCAGCTCTTCATGGCGCCGGTGACGATGCCGGACAGGGCGGAGGCGCGCCGGAACAGCTCCTCGACTTCCTCCTGCGTCAGGGTTTTACCGGCGGACTTCTCCATCAGCGGCACCAAAGCTTTCAAGCCCTCGCGGATCTTCACAAGGGCCTCATGCTCCTGCAGCCGCGGGTTCAGGTACTCCAGGCTGTTCTGATAGTATTGGGCGATCTCTGCGCGCAGCAGGCGCTCGGTCTTCTCCGGCGCGTAGTGATCGGCAACGCTGCGCGTGGCGATCTCAAAGGCGCGCAGCCAGCCGCCCAGGCTGACAAGATGGGCGATGTCGACGTCGCGCAACTGCACCATCTCCGCCTCGACATCGGCCTGGGTGAGCGCCAGCTCGTCGCGCAGCTTGTTCCATTCGCCCTCAATGCTGTGCTCAAACAGGCTCTGGGTGTGGCGGTTCATGCGCGCCCCCGCACCGAGCACCTTGGCGTACTTGATGAGCGCGCGGCCCACATCCTCCATGGCCTCGACCTTCTCGCACTGGACGATGAGGAAGCCGTCGGCAATCAGGGTGCCCAGGCCCATCGACACCAACACGCGGTCGGACGGTGTCTGCCGGGTGACCGGGCGCTTGAGGGCGTCGTAGGAAAGCTTGCCCAGGCCGTCCAGCATCTCGAAGAGCTTGCGGATGCTTGGCGTGGTGAAGTCGTTGACCCCGAACTCCTCGCGCACGTGCTCGTCGCCCAGCAGGTCCTCCGGGATGACCGGGCGCTCGCCCTCTGCGGCGGGCGCAGGCGGCACCGGTGGCGGCGGGACCGCGGGTGCCTGGGCTCCGGCCGGCAGCAGCAACAGGCAGCTGATCAGGCCGGCCAAGGCGGCCGGACGGCAGGAGGGACGGGCGGGAGACATGACGGTGGCGGATTATTACGCCGACCGGCGGCGAATTTCCAGCGATTGCTGGCGCGGAACGCATTCTCCATTCCCGCGCATTTGCCCCATTGCAAAAACCCAAAAGCTCTTTAGCCTCGCCATTGAGTGCCCTGGAATCCTCGATTCCAGGGCGCCCGCCAACAGAGAAAACACAACATCATCATGAAAGCCACCATCCTCGCCCTGCTCGCCATGGCCGCCGTGTCCACCCTCGTCTCCTGCGCCTCCAAGGCCCCGCCGCCCCCGCCGCCGGCCCCGGTTCAGTACAGCAAGTAATTCGTTCCCGGCTCCCATCCCCACGTCATCCTCATCATGACCCGCCTCCTCTCTCTCGCTCTTGTTTCCGCCTCCCTGGTGCTCGCTTCCTGCGCCACCAAGAAAGACTGCTCCTCCTGCACCAGTGGCAAAGCCGCCACCTCGTGCTGCCCGAAGAGCAAGTCGGAGTGCTGCTCCAAGAAGCACTAAGACCGCTGGCGGTCCCGACCGCCTTCGTGAACCGTCCGCCGCGATCCGGCGGACGGTTTTTTTGCGTCCAGCCCCGGACCGCCGCGGGTTGACCACCCGCCGTGACTGAATTGACCCGCATTTCACACCCTTTTCGTCACGAGGTGCTGCGCGTGCCCAGCAGTGGCAAGAAAGGCGCCGCCAATGCTTGGCTCCCGCCAGCCGCAGTAGACAAGGGTGAGAAATGCGGGTTAACTCGCTCCATGGCTTTCCCGCTCCGCTCCCCCCGCGACACCGTCGGCGGCATCATGGTCTTCGGTCGCATCCTCGACAAGATCCGCCTGCACGCCCGTAGCGAGCTGCCGGAGGGCTACCACCTCGGCGTCATCGCCGGCAAACGCACCTTTGACGACCGCATCTGCCGACTGCTCGGCGTCGACTTCGAGGCCCTCAGCCGCCGCGTCGCCGAGGGCGGCAGCGACGAGGAAATTCTCGAATGGTGCTGCCAGCACGGCCGTCGTCCCGATGCCGAACAGATCGAGCTGTTCAACGGCTTCATGATGAAGCGCGGCTGGCGCGATGCCGCCAGCGAGGGCCTGGTGCAGCAGCGCCATGAGGCCGGTCTCGGTCACCGGGAGGATCTGGTGACCTTCTTCGACCTCATGGACACCGAGGAAGGTCGCGCCCCCTGAGCGTCCCCGCCCCGGACCGCCCCTCCCCATGGAAGCGTACCTCGTCATCGGCCTGCTGGCCTGCGCCCTGGCGCTGTTCGCCTCGGAGAAAATCTCCGTCGACCTGGTCACACTCGGCCTGCTGTCGGCCCTCGTGCTCACCGGTATCCTCAGCGTCGAGGAGGCCTTCGCCGGCTACGGCCGCGAGGTCATCGTCATGCTCGGCTCGATCTTCGTGGTCGGCGCCGCCCTGCGCGAAACCGGGGTGCTCGACACCCTCGGCCACCTGCTGGCCCGCGTCAGCGGCGGCAGCATCGGACGCCTGCAGGCGGGTCTGCTGTTCGGCGCCGGCTGCATCTCCGCCTTCATGAACAACACCACGGTCGTGGCGATGTTCCTCGGCCCGGTCATCGGCCTGGCACGGCGCCTGAACCTGTCGCCCTCGCGACTGCTCATGCCGCTGGCCTACGCCTCCATCCTCGGCGGCACCTGCACCCTCATTGGCACCTCCACCAACGTCGCCGTCAGCGGCGCCTTCAAGGACGCCAACCTCGGTGAGGTCGGCATGTTCGAAACCGCCCGCGTCGGCTTGCCGATCTGCCTGGTCGGCTTCGCCTACCTGCTGCTCTTCGGCCGAAAACTCATCCCCGTGCGCGACCGCGCCGGCGAGGAGGAGGGCACCACCAACTTCCGCGAGTACTTTTCCGAGGTCGTCATCCTGCCGGAATCGCCGATGATCGGCCAGGAAGTCTTCAAATCGGACTTCTCCGTGCTCGGCTTCATGGTCCTGCAGCTCATGCGCCGGAACGAGGAGATCGATGTCGGCGCCCACACCCGCTTCGAGGAGGGCGACATCGTCCGCGTCGCCGGCAAGGTCGAGAACCTCATCCGCATCAAAAAAATCGAAGGCCTCGACATCCTGGAAGACGTCGCCCTGCGCAACTCAGGCGTCGACATGAGCGGCGCCAGCGTCGCCGAAGTTGTCCTCACCCCGCGCTCCGGCCTGATCGGCCGCACCCTGCGCAGCAGCAACTTCCGTCGCCGCTCCGGCCTGTCCGTGCTCGCCCTGCGCCGCGGCGACCAGTCGATCCGCGACCACCTGGGCGACATCACCCTGGAGCCCGGCGACCTGCTGCTCGTCCAGGGACCGCTCGATCGCCTGCGCGGTTTCGAAGAGAATTCAGAGATGGTGGTCATTGGTGAGCACGCCTTCACCCCCGGCGCCCGCAAGCGCGGCATCGCCCTGCTCGCCGGCTTCATCCTCGCCGTTGTCGCCAGCTCCTTCGAACTGCTGCCCCCGGCCATCGCCTTCCTGCTGGTCGCCCTGCTGGCACTGGCAACCCGCAGCCTGACCCTCGAGGCCGCCTACGAAAACATCGACTGGCGCCTGCTCATCCTCATCGGCGGCATGACCGCCTTTGGCACCGCCATGGCGAACTCCGGGGCGGCGCGCCTGCTCGCCGACCTGCTCACCGGTCAGCTCGCCGCCTTCGGTCCGCAGGCCGTTCTGGCGGGCTTCTGCGTGCTGACCGTGTTCCTGACCCAGGGCCTGTCGAATGCGGCCGCCGCCCTCGTCGTACTGCCCATCGCCCTGGAATCGGCAGCGACCCTGCAAGTCGATCCACGCGCCTTCGGCATGGGCGTCATGCTCAGCGCCAGCATCTCCGTGCTCACCCCCTTCGAACCCAGTTGCATCCTCGTCTACGGCCCCGGCAAGTACCGCTTCGGCGACTTCATGAAAGTGGGCAGCGGCCTGGTCGCCTGCTCCCTCGTCCTGATCGTCACCTTGGTGCCGGTGTTCTGGCCGCTGCGACTGCCCTGAGGCGAGTCAGGCGCGTTTCTTCAACAGGATGCGCTTGAACCGCGCCTCGCCATCCAGGCTGACGCTCATCACCTGCGGATCCTCGGCGAAGACCTGGTGGACCAGCCGGCGGTAGTAGCTGTTCATCGGCTCGGTCGTCTGCGACTGCCCCGTGGCACGCACCCGCTCGCCCAGCTCGCGCGCGTGGTCGACCAGCCGGTCCTCCTTCATGCTGCGGAAGTACTCGATGTCGATGCGCACCCGCGCCGCGCCGGGCAGGTGCTTCTGCAGGATGCGGTTCACCAAATACTGGATGTCCTCAAGAGTGGCGCCACGGCGGCCGATCAACCGCTCGGCGTCCTCGGTGTGCAGCTGCAGGGTCGGACCCTCGGGGCCGTCGGTCTCCTCAATGCGGACCGCAAAGCCCAGGTAGCCGAGCATGGTGTCAACGATGTGGCGGGCGTGGGTCAGGGCATTCATGGCGCGTGTCAGTACAGTAGGGGCCACGGTAAAAAGGCCCACAGCCAATCTCAACGAAAACCGCGCCAACGCACGCGAAGATCGCGGCGGTTTCAGTGGCAAGAGAAGCGCGAGTGGGTCGAAGACCCCTCGCGCTGGGAGGCAACCTGGACCGGGAGGAATCCCCCGGCGACTAGCCCCCGAGCTTCGGCGGCTTGTGGCCCTTCTTCTTGTCCTTGTTGCCCGGGTTCATCGGATTGAAGAAGGGATTCTGCGGCGCCGGGCCCTTGGGCAGGCGCTCGACCTTCTCCAGCACCGGATCCTTCATGTACATGCGCATGATCCAGCTCTGGAAGATCGCGAAGACGTTCTGCGTCGACCAGTAGAGCGACAGCGCCGCGGCGAAGTTGTAGCAGATGAAGAGGAAGAAGAAGGGCATGATGGCGAACATCACCTTCTGGGTCTTGTCGACAGTCGCCGGCTGCGGCGTCAGCTTCATCTGCAGGATCATCGTCAGGCCCATGATCAGGGGCAGCGGGTTGATGTCGAAATCGTTCCCCATGAGCGGCAGCTGGAAGGGGAAGACCAGGGTGTGGACGGTGTCGGCGATCGACAGGTCCTTCACCCAAAGGAAGGGCTGGCCGCGCAGCTCGGCGGCGTTCTGCAGGACGCTGTAGAAGGCGAAGAAGATGGGGATCTGCAGCAGCATCGGCAGGCAGCCGCCGAGCGGGTTGACGCCGTAGTCCTTGTAGAGCTTCATCACCTCCATCTGCTGCTTCTGCGGCTCATCCTTGAACTTCTCCTGCAGCTCCTTCATTTTCGGCGCCAGCAGGGCCATGCGCTTCATCGAATACTGGGCCTTCGACTGCAGCGGCCAGAGCAGGGTGCGGATGACAATGGTCAGCAGGATGATGGCGATGCCCCAGTTGCCGCTCAGGTCGTGCATCCAGCGCATGACGTTCGTCAGGCCCTTGCTGATCAGACCAAACATGCCGTAGAACATGATGAACTCGCGCTGGCCGCCGAGTTCCTTGAGCCGGTGGTACTCCTTCGGCCCCATGTAGATCTCGTACTCCTCGGCCTGGCTGGCCCCTGGAGCCAGCTCGACCGGCGGCAGGCTGACCGCGGCCTGCATGGCCCAGTCCGTGCGCCCCACCTCCTCGTCCTTGTACTTGTCGTTCGAGTGATCGACCAGGAAGCGCGAGGCCCAGATCTTGCCCGTCTTCTCCGGCCGGCCTTCGCGACTGACAATCGTCGCGTAGAAACGGCTCATGACACCGGCGTAACGCAGGCGTGCATGGCTGGCCCGGTACTCGGTCTTTTCATTCGAAAACATGCCGCCGCCAAACCAGTTGGCGTCCTTGTGATCGGCATCGCCCCCGTCGTTCCAGAACACGCTTGGCTTCAGCGGCTCATCGGGCGCCATTGAGGCGGCCGTGCCGGCAAAGAGGTGGTATTCCTCCGAGCGATGCGCCGCGGCACCGGTGTTGGTGAGGGTGACCGTCAAACGCAGCAGGTGCGGGTCGGCAGCCTTGTCGGTGCCGAAGGCATACGCCTTGCGCACCGCAATGCCATCGGCGGTGACGCCCTCGAAGGTGACGCCGTCCGCGCTTTTCTCCGTGATCCGATAGGCGACTGCATCCAGCCCGGCCGCCTCGCGGCGCAGGGCGCCGACCGGTTCCTTGCCGTGGCCGTTGAGGGTGATCTGGTCGCTGCCGCCGAGCACGGTCTTCTCGACACCGCCGCCGCGGGTGGTGAAGTGCCAGGCCACACTGCCCTTCTCGATGACGTGACGCTCTTCGGGAGTGGCCTGCGATGCCGCAGCAGCGACCGGGGCCGCGTTGGCGACAGGTGAGGCGGCAGCGGCGTCTGAGGCGGTCGCCGGCGCCACGGCGGCCGGCTTGGGTGCCGCGGCCTGCTGGGCGGCGAGCGCCTGCTGGTTTTGCACGGCGAACCAGTAGTTCACGGCCATGCCAACGGCGCAGAGGGTGATGACAAACCAGGCTTTGCGGTCCATGAGGAAAAGAGTCAGAAATTAATGCGGGTGGCGCCCTGGGCAGCCGGGAACGGGATCATGCCCCTGCCCGCCCCAGGGATTGCAGCGGGCGAGGCGACGCAGGCCGAGCCAGCCACCGCGCAGGATACCGTGGGTTTCGACCGCCTGCAGGAAGTACTCGGAGCAGGTCGGCGTGAATCGACAACCGGCAGCCGGGCCGGCGAGAAAGTGCAGCACCGGGGAAATCAGCAGCTGATAGCCCCGGATGAGAACGCGCACGAGGAATTTCATGGTCGCGGCTCGGGCGCCAGCAGACCGGCGCGGCGGGCGAGGCGCAGCCAGTCCTGCTCGAGTTCAGCGTAGGGCGCACCAGGCGCGCGCCAGCGGGCGATGGTGACGAAGGCATGGCCCGGAAGGATCCGCGGCCGGGCTGCGCGGATGATCTCGCGCATCTGCCGCCGGAGACGGTTGCGCTGCACGGCATTGCCCAGCCTTTTGCCTGTGACCAGGCCGAAGCGAAAGTCGGCAAGACTGTCATCACGCAGCAGGCCCAGGACAAAAAAGCGGCCCGCCTGACTGCTGCCCTCCTTTTTGATGCGCGCAAAATCGCGCGACTCCTTCACACGAAGGCGGGAGGGCAGGCGCATGGCGGGCCTCGGCGCACTCAGGCGTGCTGCTGCACGTGGCGCTTGTAGTGGATCTCCACACCCACCGGCATGAGGCGCTTGCGGCCGCGGGCGCGGCGGCGACGGATGATGTCGCGACCGTTCGGGGTCTTCATGCGGGCACGGAAACCGAACTGGCGCTTCCGGGTGCGTTTCGATGGCTGGTAAGTCCTCTTGGGCATAAAAGGTGGGGTGGGTGATGGCTTGCGTCACGTCCCCGGGCGAAGCGGCCACAGGGACCATTCCGGCAAGGGGGCGGGCAGACTACCCGCACCCGGGGCTTTGTCAAATGCAGTTCTAAAAAGGGAATGAAGGGGAGTCCTGGAGCTGCCTGGCGCAGGGGGAGTCGGACCTGTCTGACTTGTCTGACTTGTCGGACTCGCCGGACCTGTCGGACAGCCCAACCCCAATAGGCTGGCGTGCCATTCGAAGCCGGGCGGGAGAACATCCGCCCGTCCTTCGCTCGTTGAGCTACGGAGGGCATTCTTTGCCGCTGAGACGGCGAAGAATGGCGGACAGAGAGGGATTCGAACCCTCGGTGCCTTTGACAGCACACACGCTTTCCAGGCGTGCCCGATCGACCACTCCGGCATCTGTCCTTGATCCAACTGCTTTGAAAACAGCGAGCCTTCACCCTGCCTGCGGCCGGGCGCACCCGCAAGCTGATTTTGCGCGAGTTTGGCGGTCTGCCACGGGAACAGCGCCACCTCAGTGACACCCGCAGCCCGTGCCGCAGGAACCGCCGCCGGACCGCGCCGGGGCGGCAGCACCGCCACCACCGCCCATCAGGCCGGTGCCTCCAATGATGACACGGCGCACCGGTCGACCCGTCTCGGGATCGGTCGTCAGCGGCGCGTCCTTCATGCTCTGACGCACCTCAAACCGGCGCGGCGTCTCGGTGTCGGACTCGGGAATGACTTCGTAGATGTAGGTGGGCATGGGGAAAGGCGTGGCGCGCAGAGCAAGGAGCCAAGAGTTCAGGAAAAGGCAAGCGGCGTCCCCCGGGATGGAAGACGCCGCTGCGCAGGGAGTTGAGAGGGATCAGGCTTCCATTGGCCCTTGAATACCACCTGTTTTCTCCTCGGCAGACACATGGATGGCCTTATATCCACCCGTTGCCTTGAAGTAAAGGATCAGCAAAAGGTAGATCAACGCCATGGCCAGAGGGACGAAGGACGTCAGCTTCAGTGCCATTCTGCCACCATGCAGTGCGGCAGCCGTCACTGGTGCTTTGTCTTCCTGGGCGGTAGTCGAAGCTTTTTCCCACCATTTGGCGAGGGCGGCGTGATTGGCGTCCGCCTTGTTCTCTTTCGCCAAAATTTCACCCGCGCGAGTCAATTCTTTGCCGGCATCCTCGAGAATGCCTACTTTCGCACCGTTCAGGCCAACCGTTTTGAATCCCACAAAGCTGTTCTCGTTGCCAGCTTTATAGCGTTCATAAATCACCGGATGATTTTCCTTGAGATGCGATGACGCGTGGTAGTCCTGCTTGAACCCGATTCCAGGACCTCCGAGTAGTCCTGCTGACAACATGCCAATGCCGCCAACCGCACCAATCGTGATGGCGCCACCCTTGGGGAACCGCTCAGACACGACAGCCAGCATGGTGGGCCAGAGAAAGGTTTTGCCGCAGCCATAAATGGTGGCCGCAACCACACAAAGCACGATGGAAGTGGCGTTTCCAAGCAATTGCAAACCAGCAAACCCAAGAACCGCACTGACAAACAACAAGCCAAGGGGAGAAATACGCTCAACAATAGGCCCCGCAAAAAATCGGAGTGCAAACATCAGTCCTGACGTGTAAACGAATAGAAGCAGTCCTTTCTGTGGATCGGCCATAATGGCACCTGTGATTTTACCAATCCAGGAATCCGTCCCCAACTCCACATAGCCGACCAATGCCTGAAGAACGAGGAGGACAATCATCAGCGGCTTGAAGAGCTGGGTTACCATTTCTCCGTAGCTAACGCCTGCCTCACTGGCCTCGGAACCAGGCATGCGCTGTCCCATGATCATGATTCCGTATAGCACCACAGGAACCAGGAAAAGCGCCATTTGAATTTCCCATGTCACCGCCTTGCCTCCCGTGAAAGCTCCCGACATCGCGTACGAGGCCAGACCACCCACGATCAGGCCACCTGGCCAACCGGCATGAAGAATGTTCAGGTAGTGCGCCTTATTCTTCGGGTAAAGCGTAGCCACGAGCGGATTAACTACCGCTTCGCAAACACCATTCCCCACGGCAAACAAAAACATCCCCCAGTACAAGCACTGAAAGGCCGCCTCTTTGCCACCCGCAACAAAAGCATATCCGGCACTGAGAGTCAGCACCGCCGAAACGAGATGCGTCAAAAAGGCAATGAGCATCAGCTTACCGTAGCCGATGGCATCGGCAATCAACGAGCTAAGCATGATAATCACACCAAAGCCGACGAGCCCACCTCCAGTGATCAAGCCCAGTTCGGTCATGGTGAAACCATATTTTTCTGCCCACTGCCCGAGAATACCGGCTCGTATAGA
Source organism: uncultured Prosthecobacter sp. (assembly GCA_964605265.1). GTDB lineage: Bacteria > Verrucomicrobiota > Verrucomicrobiia > Verrucomicrobiales > Verrucomicrobiaceae > Prosthecobacter. The sequence goes on along the minus strand of CAZSBO010000046.1, from coordinate 55 downwards.
GAAGCCGACGCCGGCGGCGAGGATGGCCATGAAACCGGCCCAGAGCAGGCGGCTG
>CAZSBO010000045.1:0-24617 GCA_964605265.1 uncultured Prosthecobacter sp. | reverse complement strand
TCTTCCTGGCCGGCGGCGGCATCAAGGCCGGCCACTCCCATGGTGCCACCGATGAACTCGGCTACCGCGCCGTCGAGGACGTCGTCCATGTGCACGACCTGCACACCACGATGCTGCATCTGCTTGGCATTGATCACAAGCGGCTCACCGTCAAATTCCAGGGGCTCGACGTGCGCCTGACCGGTGTTGCCGGCCACCTCGTCAAGGGCCTGCTCGCCTGACCGCCATGCTGCCGCGCCTGCCTGCCGCCTTGCTCTGGGGGTTCTGGGCCGTGCTGACCGGCTGGCTCGTGCGCGACACCTATTTTCCGCCTGCGGAACGTCACCGCGTCATCCCTCCAGGAGAGGTGTTTGATCGCTTTCTCGCCCAGGCCGACGCCTTCAACACCACCCTGCAGATCTACCACGGGCAGGACTCGGCCGGCCATGCCGTGGTCAGCGTGCAACCGCGTCAACAGTCCGGTGAGACGCGCCATCACCTCGTCGCCACGGGCACGGTCACCCCGCCCAGCCTGCATCCGGCGGGCGGCCAGGGCCGCGCGGAGCTGTCCTTCCGACTGGGCCTGACCTTCGCCACCGGTGGCGCCTGGCGGGCCTTCGATCTCGATGCCAGCGCTCCCGAGGCCGGCCTGCGCGCGCGCCTCGCCTGGCAGGACGGCCAGGCATTGCCCAAGGTCGACATCCGCCAGAACGATCAAATCATTCTCGACACCGCCGGGTTGGAAACCCTGCTGCGGTCCGGCGGCGCCCTGCTGCCGGCCGGTTTGACGAAACAACTCACGGAACATCCTCCGGTTCTGACGGCGGTCGAGGGCGACATGGAACTCGCCGGCAAACGCCGACCCGGCCTGCGCCTCAGCCTCGACCTGCCCGGTCTCGGCGCGGCGCGCGCTTGGTTCACCGGCGACGGCCTGCTGGTGCGCGCCGAACTGCCCGGCGGCTACCGACTCGTCGAGCCCCTCATCCACGGCCTGGCCGGCAGCGATGGCGCGCCCTGATCTCAAACACCGACCGGCGTGCGGCGGTCGTCGCGGAAGAAGGCTTCCATGCGCTGGCGCAGGTCGGCATAGAAAGTCTCGGCCATCTCTTCGAGCATCTCGGCCTTGCCGGCGATGCCCCCCTGAGCGAGGCGCTCGCGCTCCAGCCGCACCTTCTCCTGGAAAGCCTGCTCAAGATCCATCAGGTGCTCCAGGAAGGCCTTGGCGGCACGGCTGCGATCGACTCCCTCAATGAGCGCCCGCTCCAGCGGCCGGTTCTGGGTGACGTGCAGGAAGGGGCTGTCGACCAACTGCTTCATGTAGCGATCAAAACCGCGCAGGAAAGCGAGGCGCTCGCGGTCGAACTTGACCTCATCGCAGTCCAGCAGGGTGTCGTAGGGCCCGGGCTTGGAGAAGAATTTCACCACCAGCGGAATGGTGTCGACCAGCATGAACAGCGCCGATAGCACAAGATAGGCGATCAGGGCAAAGCGACCGCCCTCAGCGCCGCGGTCAAAGAGCGCGTGCAGGGCGAGCGTCTGCGTGAGAATGTCGCGACGCGGTTCGGCGCGCAGCCCGGCGATGCGGGCCTCGGCATCGGCACTCAGCCGGGCCGACTCCTCCTGCAGTCCGCGCAACTGCGCCAGCAGGGCGTCGATCTGCGCCTTGAGGGTTTCACGCAGGGCGTTTTGCTGACCGACAAACTGGTCGGCCTGCTGCTGCTGCACCTGGCGGCGCAGGCCATCGAGCCGGTCGCGCTCGTCCTTCAGGCGGGCGGCGGTCTCGGCGGCCGCGGCATCCAGTGCGGCGTTGACCTTGACCTCCTCGCCCTTGATTTCAGCCAGCAGAGCCGTGCGGGCGGCGGTCAGGCTGTCGAGTACGGCCGACAGGCGGGCCGACTCGGCGCGACGCCAGGAAAGCTGATCTTCCTGGATGCTCTTGGCGCGCGGCCCGAGGCCGATGATGCCGCTGCGCTGGCCATTGACCTCGCGCTCGAACTCCGTCTGCCAGTGGTTCAATTCGCCGGCGATCTTCTGGTGCTCGCCCCCCTGCTTGGCGAGTTCGGCCTCCAGCGCACTCAAGCGCTGGCGGGCCGATGCAGTGGCCTCGGCGATCTTGGCCTCGCGCTCAGCGCGCGCCTTCAATTCCTCCTCGGTCGGCGGCGCTTCACCTGCAGTTGTCGGATTGTTGAGGAAATCCGCGCTGAAGGTCGCATTCCAAGCCTCACGCTGGGCGGCGATCTGCGCCTCCAGTGGCGCGATCTTCGCCTCGACAGCACCTCGATTCTGGGTCGACGCCTGGCGAACCACCTCGATTTCCTGCTGTCGCTCCTGCTCGATCACGGCCGAGACGGTGTCGCGGAACAGCAGCAGGGTGAGCGGATGGGCGATGGTCACCCCCATCAGCGTCGCCACCACCAGTCGCAGGGCGAACTGGGCGAGCTTGCGAAAGATGTTTTGGTAGGCTCGGTAGGTGGCGAGCAGGGCGCGGTCGACGGTCAGGATGATGAAGGACCAGACCAGTGACACCGGCGCGATGACCAGCCAGTTCTCGGTGAGGGTCGACAGTGCGTAGGCGCAGGCGATGAAGGCGAAGACGCAGGGGACAAGCACGGTGGCGCCAAAGGCGACGTATTTGCGCCGTTCCCAGGCGGGGCAGGCTTCCAGACTGTCGGTGGCAGCTCCGGAGAGCCAGAAGAAAAGCCGTTCCAGGCGTGAGGTGGTGTGCATGGGAACCGGTCGGGCCGGCCGAACAAAATGCTGGCGCGACGGGCAAAGTCAAAGCCGACTTGGCGCCATCAGGCCGCCGCCACCTCGGCCGGCAGACGAATCGTGAAGCGGGTTTCCACGCCCGGAGTACTGGCCAGGTCGATGGTGCCACCGTGGGCCTCGACCGTGCGCCGGACAATGCTCAGGCCCAGGCCGGTACCCTTGATCTCGGGCGAGTGATGCTTGTGTCCCCGGTAAAAACGCTTGAAGACAAAGGGCAGGTCGTGGGCCGGAATGCCAATGCCGTTGTCGCTGACCGTGAGGATGCAGCCGTCCGGCCGCCATTCACCGCGGACGCGGATGACCAGTCCGGGATTGGGATTTTCCTTGATGGCGTTTTCCAGCAGGTTGGCAAAGACCTGATCCCAGTAAAAGCGATCGCCGCGCAGGTTGCCGCCCACGGGCGGGAAATCGAGCTCGATGCGAATGTCCCGCCCTTCCAGCAGGGGCGCCAGATGGTCGAGCGCATCCTGGACGCAGGCGCGAACGTTGAAGGGCTCCAGGGTCAGCGCCGAGGCGCCGTTCTCCAGCCGCGAGATGGTGAGCAGGTCCTCAATGATGCGCAGGATGCGCTTGCCGTGCTTCTCCATGACCGACAGGCAGCGCGCGCGACCGGCCTCGTCACGGACGACCCCGCTCTGCAGCGACTCGATGTAGCCGTTGATCAGGGTCAGCGGGGTGCGCAGTTCGTGCGAGGCGTTGGCGACAAAGTCGCGGCGAATCTGCTCGGTCATCGTCTGCTCGGTGATGTCGTAGACCATGAGCCAAACGCCGCGCTCCGCCTTGGCAGGCAGCGGTGAGGCCTCGACGAGGTAGTGACGGATGCCCATGGCACCGCCCTCAAGCACGGCCTGGTGCTCGATCTCGCGCACGCAGCGCCGCTCCTCGCTCAGGGCGGCCAGGGCCAGTGCCGCGATCTGGTGATCGGCCAGTTCCTCAAGCAGGGTGCGCCCCCGGCGGATCGCGGCCTTGTGCATGAGCTGCTCCATGCTGCGGTTGCAGAACTTGATGCGCATCTGCTCGTCGACAATGACCACGCCCTGACGAATCTCCTGGAGCAGGGCCTCGAACAGCCGCCGCAGGTACTCTTCCCTGGCCAGGGTGCCCTCGGCCTCAACCAGGCCGGTGAAGCGCGCGGCGAGCTTGTCGGCCTCGGCGGGACGCAGACCGGCCGCCCGGGTGAGCCGATCGGTGAGCTGGCGCCAGCGCCGCTCACGCGCCCATGTCCAGGCCGCCAGGGCGAGCAGGCACAGGAGGAGGAGCAGCGACAGCGGGGGCATGGCGGACATCGAAAGGCGGCGCGGCGGAAAAAGCAAGGTCGCAGCCGGTCCGGCCGTCGGCACTCAAGCCCGCTCTAGCTCGGTCGGTTCGGCAACGAACTGGTAACCCGTGCCGCGCACCGTGACGATGTGGCGACCGGCATCGCCCAGTTTTTCGCGCAGGCGCTTGATGTGGGTGTCGAGCGTGCGCGTGGCGACGTCATCCGAGTAGCCCCAGACCTCGCGCAGCAGCTCGGCGCGGGTGTGCACGGCGGTGGTGTTCTCCATGAGCACGGCGAGCAGCTTGAACTCGGTCGTTGTCAGCTCGATCGGCTGATCGTCGTGGAAGCACTTCATGTTCTTGCGGTCGAGCAGGAAGGGGCCGACACGCAGTTCCGAGACATGGGTCACCTTCTTGGTGCGGCGCAGGATGGCGGTGATGCGCAGGGCAAGCTCGCGCGGCGAGAAGGGTTTGGTCAGGTAATCGTCGGCGCCGAGTTCAAGACCGTTGATCTTGTCGGTCACCTGGGCGCGGGCGGTCAGCATGATGACCGGCACGGCGCGGGTGCGGCTGTCGGCGCGCAGGCGCTTGAACACCGACATGCCGTCCTGCCCCGGCAGCATGAGGTCGAGCACGACCAGATCCGGCTCGTGTTCGATGACCGCATTAAGGACCTGCAGGCCGTTGGTGATGCAGACGCATTCATGACCCTCACGCATGAGATGCAGGGTGATCAGCTCCGAAATGTCGGGTTCGTCATCAACGACCAGGATTTTGCTCATAGGACGCGGAATTACACCAGCCCCCGGGGGCTCCAACAAACGAGAATTGGTGACGAGTACGACACATCCTACACCAATCCCAGCGGAGCCCAAGGGCTTCGTGACGGATTCGTCACCATGCGACACTTTGAGGTCGGCAGCGACTGAGGTCTGTACAACAAACCGCCCGCCATGAGGCTGCTGCTGATCACCGACACCTACCCGCCTGAGATCAACGGCGTGGCTCGCACGCTCTCGACCCTCGCCCGGGGCCTGACGGCACGCGGGCATGTGGTCGAGGTCGTCACCACCCGTGCGGCGGAACCGGCAGAACCTGCAGGCACACCGGCGCGCCACCTGGTGCCCTCCCTGCCCCTGCCCGGCTACCCCGGCCTGCGGGTCGGCCTGGCCACGCGCGGCCACCTGCTGCGTCTCTTCGAACGCTTCCGACCGGACGTCCTGTATGTCGCCACCGAGACCCCACTTGGCCTGGCCGCCATCCGCGCCGCACGGCGCGCCGGTGTGCCGGTCGTCTCGGGCTTCCACACGAATTTTCAAACCTATCTCGGCGATTACGCACCACCCGGTGTCGCCGCCCTCGCCCGACCGCTGTTATGCGCGCTGCACAACCGCACCGCGCGCACCCTGACACCAAGTGCCGACACGGCGGCCATGCTCACCAGTTGGGGCGTGCGCGATGTCGGCGTGCTCGGCCGCGGGGTCGACACCGCCCTGTTCGATCCGGCGCGCCGCTGCACGGAATTGCGCCGGAGCTGGGGTGCCGACGAGGCCACACCGGTGGCGCTCTATGTCGGCCGCGTGGCGGCGGAAAAAAATCTTGACCTGCTGGTGCGCGCCTTCCAGACCTTCCGAACGAGCCACCCGCAGGCCCCCTGCATCGTCGTCGGCGACGGCCCTCGCCGCCAGGCCCTGCAGGCCGCCCAGCCCGATTTCATCTTCACCGGCGCGCGCACCGGCGAGGAACTGGCGCGCCACTACGCCAGCGCCGACGTCTTCCTCTTCCCCAGCGTCACCGAGACCTTTGGCAATGTCGTGCTCGAGGCCCTGGCCGCCGGGCTGCTGCCGGTCGCCTACGACTACGCCGGGCCGCGCCAGTTGATCCGCCACGGGGTCAACGGCTGGCTGGCCCCGCTTGGCGACGAGGCCGCCTTTTTGGATGGCACCCGCGCCGCCGCCGAAGGCTGGAACGACGCTGTTCGCCGCGCCAACACCCGCACCGCCGCCCTCGAACACGGCTGGCCGCAGGTCATCGAACAGTTCGAGGCGGAACTGCACGCCGTCCTGCCAGCCCGCCCTTGACGCCCGCCCCCGTACCACCGTTGAATCCCCTTATGCCAGAAGAACGCCAAGCCCCGGCCGCTGAAGCCGCAGTGGGCGCCAAGACCAAGCTGCGCGTGCGCACGGTCTTTGTCTCCGATGTGCACCTCGGCATGCCCGACTGCAAGGCGGCACAGGCCTCGCACTTCCTGCGCAACACGCAGTGCGAGAAGCTCGTGCTCAACGGCGACATCATCGACGCCTGGCACCTGCGCCGGGCCGGCGGCTGGAACAAGGCGCACACCCACTTCATCCGCACCGTGCTGCGCAAGATGGAGAAGGAAAACACCCAGATCATCTACCTGCGCGGCAACCACGACGACATCCTCGACCGCTTCATCCCGATCGCGCTCGACAACTTCCTCATCACCGGCGAGCACATCCACCGCGCGGCCGCCGGCGACTACCTGGTGGTGCATGGCGACGGCTTTGATCACGTCACCACCAACCACCCCTGGATCGCCCACCTGGGCGGCATCGGTTACAACCTGCTGCTGCGCGTCAACCGCGTCTACAACTGGTGGCGGCGTGTGCGCGGCAAGGAGAGCTTTTCGCTCAGCCGCTGGGTCAAGCTCAAGGTCAAGTCCGCCGTCAGCTTCGTCGGCCGCTACGAGGAGCAGCTGCAGGAACTGGCCCGCGCCAAGGGCTGCAAGGGCATCATCTGCGGCCACATCCACAGCCCGGCCGACAAGATCATTGGCGACACCCACTACCTGAACTCGGGCGACTGGGTGGAGTCGCTCACCGCCATCATCGAGCACCTCGACGGCCGCTTCGAGGTGATCACCTACGACCAGTTCTGCGAACGCACCGGCCGCGAGCCGAAGGGCGGCGCCGACGTCGCCGAGGTTGCCGGCGCCACCGGCCCGGGCGAAACTGCGTTGCGACCCGCCATGTAATCCCATGCAGGACCACATCCTCACCAGCTTCGACCAGAATCTCCGCAGCCTGCGCGACCAGGTGCTGATCATGGCCAGCATCGCCCGCAAGAACCTCGCCGGCGCCATGCGCGGCCTGATGGAACGCGACACCGACCTGTGCAACGCCGCCATCGCCGCCGACCAGGACGTCAATGATCTGGAGAAGAGCATCGACCGCCTGGGCATGCAGATCCTGCTCAAGTTTCAGCCCACCGCCCAGGACCTGCGCCAGGTCATGGGCACGATCCGCATCGCCAACAACCTTGAGCGCATCTCCGACCAGGCCGGCAGCATCGCCAAGCGCGCGCGCGCCATCAACCTGCTGCCGGAGATGCCCGAGACCAGCCTGATTCAGCCGGTCTACCACCTCTGCGCGCGCAACCTTGAGGCCGCCATCCAGGCCTTCAGCGACGGCGATGCCGAAGCGGCCGCCGAAATCCGCCAGCGCGACAAGGAACTCGACGCCGCCGAAAAACACCTCGACCAGGCCCTGCTGCAGGTCATGGAGGCGCGCAACGCCCCGCTCGAAGGTTACCTGCACCTCATCTTCATCGCCCGCTTCCTGGAGCGCGTCGGCGACCACTGCAAAAACATCTGCGAGGACACGGTCTTCATTGAGAAGGCCGAGGACATCCGCTTCGACAAGGCCAAGCGCGCCGAAGTCGGCGCGGCCTGAAGCGCCTCAGGATTCCAGGACGATGCGGATCTTGCCGGCCGTTTTGCCGGCGGCGGCAAGGCTGTCGGCCAGGGTCGGCCCCTGCGGCACGGCCGGCGCCACGGTCGCGGTCGCCCCCTGCTCCGCCTCAAGGGCGGCCTTGAGCGCCCCCTCGACCATCTGGCCGCAGCGCTGCTTGATCTGTGGCAGCGGCCCGAGCGGTGCGCTCAATTGCTCGGCCGAAAGCTGCAGCGCCTCCTCCTTGGTCTTGCCGCGGATCAGCTCGGTGGCGAGACTGGCCACGGCGATCGCCGTCTGGCAGCCGAAGCTTTGAAAGGTCGCCTTGTCGATGACCTTGCGGCCGTCCTGCTCGCGAAACTTCAGCCACATCCGCACCATGTCGCCGCAGTCCGGGCTGCCGACCGTGCCGATCGCGTCGGCATCGGCCATTTCACCGAGGTTCTGCGGGTTTTCCAGGGCGGACTGCAGGGTGTCTTCGTTCATTGCGGTTCCGTACAATTTACGCCATCCGGCCGCAGCACTGCTTGAACTTTTTGCCGCTGCCACAGGGGCACGGGTCGTTGCGTCCGGCGGTGAGTTTGGGCCGGGCCGGGGGGGCGGCGCGCGGCAGGATGAGGCGCGGCCCCTCGGTGGCGGGATCGTGCGGTTTCGGCTCCTCCTCGGCGGGGCGGCGCTGCGGCGCCGGCTCGGCACCGGATTGCTGCAGGGCAAGCTGGGCCAGGAACTGCTCGAAGGCGGCGAGCTGCTGGGTGCTCTTGAACAGGTTGCCGAGAACCTCGCCGTTGATGCTGCGCATGAGGTCGGCAAAGATGGCAAAGGCCTCCTGCTTGAACTCGATGAGCGGATCCTTCTGACCGTAGCTGCGCAGGGAGATGCCCTCCTTGAGGGCATCGAGGGCATAAAGATGCTCCTGCCAGAGACGGTCGATGGCGTTGAGCAGGATCATCTTCTCGATCTCCTGCAGCGCCTGCGGATTGGCACCGGTGACCTTGGCGTCGTAGGCGTGCAGGATGCGCTCGCGCAGCCACTCGCACTGTGCCTCGTAGGACAGCCCCCTGAAGGCGTCGTCGAACTCGCGCAGGCCGATCGGGAAGGTCGTGTTCACCCAGTGCAGCAGGCCGGCGTAGTCCGGCTCCAGGTCGCTGCCGCTGTCCTTGGGCAGGAACTCCTCCAGACGCTCGGTGATGCCCTCCTTGACCGCCTCGTCGATGAGCAGTCGCGGGTCATTGCTGTTGAGCACGTCGTTGCGGCGCTCGTAGATGACCTCGCGCTGCTGGTTCATGACGTCGTCATACTCCAGCACGCGCTTGCGCCAGGTGTAGTTGCGCTGCTCAACCTTCTTCTGGGCGCTTTCGACGCTGCGGTTGAGCCAGGGATGCTGCAACTCCTCGCCCTCCTTCATGCCGAAGCGCTCCATGATCTTGGTCATGCGGTCGGCGGCGCCGAAGTTGCGCATGAGGTCGTCCTCGAAGCTGAGGAAGAACTTGCTCTCGCCGGGATCGCCCTGGCGCGCGCAACGGCCGCGCAGCTGGCGGTCGACGCGGCGCGACTCGTGGCGCTCGGTGGCGATGACGAAGAGGCCGCCGAGATCGGCGACGCCCTCGCCCAGCTTGATGTCGGTGCCGCGGCCGGCCATGTTGGTGGAGATGGTCACCGCCCCGCGCTGGCCGGCGCGGGCGACAATTTCCGCCTCCTGGCGGTGGTACTTGGCGTTGAGCACCGAGTGCGGGATCTTCTGCAGCTTGAGCATGCGGCTGACCGTCTCCGAGGCCTCGACGCTGGCGGTGCCGACCAGCATCGGCTGACCCTTGGCATGGCGTTCGTGGATGAGGGCGATGACGGCGGCGTACTTCTCGCGGCGGGTCTTGTAAATGCTGTCGTTGTGATCGACACGCTTCACCGGCCGGTTGGTCGGGATGGTCAGCACGTCGAGGCCGTAGATGTCGTGGAATTCGGAAGCGTCGGTCTCGGCGGTGCCGGTCATGCCGCCCAGCTTTTGATACAGGCGGAAGTAGTTCTGGATGGTGATGGTGGCCAGGGTCTGGGTCTCGGCGTCAATCTGCACGCCCTCCTTGGCTTCGACCGCCTGGTGCAGGCCGTCGCTCCAGCGGCGCCCCGGCATCTTGCGGCCGGTCTGGCCGTCGACGATGACGACCTTGTTTTCCTCGACCACGTACTCGACGTCCTTTTCGTAGATGCAGTAGGCGCGAAGCAACTGGCTGATCTGATGGATGCGCTGTCCCTGGTGCGACAGGCGATCCTGCAGCTCGGTCTTTTTGGCGGCCTTCTGCGCCTCGCTGAGGGCGGGATCGACGTCGATCTCGGAGAAAAGGGTGGCCAGATCCGGCAGCACGAAGGCGTCCGGCTCATCCGGGCTGAGGAAGTTGCGACCCTTCTCGCTGAGGTCGGCGTCGTGCGACTTCTGGTCCATCGAGAAAAACAACTCCTCCTTGAGGGCAAACAGGTCCTTCTTCTGGGTGTCCTCGTACAGCTTCAGCTCGGCCTTCTCCATGGCCCGGCGCAGATCCGGATCCTCCATGCAGCGCATCAGGGCGCGGTTCTTCGGCTGGCCGACATGCACCTGATAGAGTTTGCGGCCGGCCTCCTCGAGGTTGCCGGCGGCGGCCAGTTCCTTGGCCTCGGTGACCAGGCTGTTGCAATAGGTCTGCTGACGGCGCACGAGCTGTTCGACGAGCGGCTTGTAGCGCTCGTACTGGTGGGTGCTGTCGGCACCGGCGACCGGGCCGCTGATGATGAGCGGCGTGCGCGCCTCATCGATCAGCACGGAGTCCACTTCGTCGACGATGGCGAAGTAGTGACCGCGCTGGACCTGCTGCTCGCGGCTGGAGGCCATGCCGTTGTCGCGCAGGTAATCGAAGCCGAACTCGCTGTTCGTGCCGTAGGTGATGTCGCAGGTGTACTGCTCGCGGCGCAGGTGCGGCGGCTGGTCGTTCTGGATGCAGCCGACCGTCAGGCCGAGGAATTTGTACAGGTACCCCATCCACTCCGAGTCACGGCGCGCCAGGTAGTCGTTGACGGTGATGACGTGCACGCCGCGACCGGTGAGGGCGTTGAGGGTGACCGGCAGGGTGCCGACCAGGGTCTTGCCTTCGCCGGTGGCCATTTCGGCGATCATGCCGCGATGCAGGGCGATGCCGCCGATGAGCTGGACGTCGAAGTGGACCATGTTCCACTTGAGGGGGGTGTCGCAGACCAGGTGCTCCTGGCCGCACAGGCGGCGCGCGGCATTCTTGACGACCGCGTAGACCTCGGGCAGCAGGTCGTCGAGCAGCTTCGCCTCGATGGCGGCAAAACGCGGCTGGATCTCGTTCCAGGCCTCGCGGGCGCGGTCGATGCGCGACTTCTTGTCGTCGAGGCCGGCCGCGGCCCAGGCGGATTCGTCCAGATAGTCCTGTTCGAGCGAGGGAAAATGCGGCTTGAGCGCGGCGAAGTAGCCGGCGATGTGGCGCAGGCAGGCCTCGACCTCCTCCTCCACGGCGATGCGCAGGGAGACGCCACCGAGGAAGTGCGGCGTGTGAAAGGCGCGGAACTGCTGCTTCCAGGCAGCGCACTTCTCGCGCAGGGCCTCATCCGGCAACGGCAGCAGTTCGGCTTCCAGGCGGTTGATCTCGACCACGACCGGCTGCAGGCGGCGCACGGTGCGCTGATTCTTGGTGCCGATGATTTTTTTGAGGATCCAGTTGAACATGAGAGAGGAAAAAGGGCGGGATGGGCGCCGGGCGCGGACAGGGGGAGCCTTACCTATTGAAGCGGATGCAGGACTTGGCAAGGACGAGCGGCGGCGCCCTGCTTCGGCAGACGGGAAAAATCCTCCTCGCATTTCCCGGCGGGCTCCGACATCTTGCGCGCATGTCCGACCGCCACGCCACCGCCGCCCAGCGCCGCCGTCATGCGCTGGTCGCCCAATGGCGCGGCGTCGAGGACGGCCCCCTGCTCGACCTGCCGGTGCGCAGCGCCGCGGACCTGGTCGGCGAGGTGGTCGCCCAGTCCGGCCTGGCGGAGCGCATGCGCCTTGAGGAGGTGCTGGCCGCCTGGCGCGGCATCGTCGGCGACTTCCTGTTTCAGAACTCGCGACCGGATTCGATCCAGCGCGGCGTGCTCACGGTGCGCGTGCTGCAACCCGCGGTCCACCACGCTCTGGCGGTCGAACGGCCGCGCCTGCTGCGCCGGCTGCAGCAGCAGCTCAAGGGAGCCGGCATCCGGGACATCAGGCTCAAGCACGGCTGACCACTGCTCATGAATTGGAACGACTGGTTGAGCCTGCTGCGCTGGCGGGCCCTTGAGGAGGGCGACGCCGAAGGCGCGCTGCTGGCCGAGGAGCGTCGGCAGGAAGCGACGGCGCGCACGCGCGGTGGCCTGGTCAGCGACCAACTGCGCGGCGAGACCGCCGGTGAACGTGAACTCGCCTTCCTGGGCAAACGTGCCGAGTGGCTGGAGCGTGAAACCCTTGGCTGGGGCGGCACGGTGGCGCGCATGATGGAGCGACTGCGCGTGCCCGAGGGCCGCTGGTCCTGGGCCGGCGCCGGCTGGGGGGTCGCCCTCGCCGCCGGCTACGCCCTTTCCGGACTCGGTCAGGAAGCGGAGTTCAACCTGCTGGCCCTGCCCCTGGTCGGCCTGCTGCTCTGGAACGCGGTCGTGGTTCTGCTCTCGCTGGTGCTCGAACTGCGCGCCGAGCCCCGGCCGAGCCCCGGTCTGCTCGAATGGCTGGCGCGCCTCGCCGCGGCCGGTTCGGAGGAACGCGCCGCCGAGGGCGAGGTGTTGACCGGCAGCACGGCCGACCAACGCTTCGCCGCACTGGCCCTGCCGGCGGCGATGGCGCGCCTGCGCGGTCGCCTGCGCGCCTGGCTGCATGTGGCGGCGGCGGTCATTGCCATCGGCAGCATTGGCGGTCTCTACGCCCACGGCTGGTCGCGCGAGTATCGAGCCGTCTGGGAGAGCACCCTGCTCGATGAGGCGGCTGCCGGGCGCTTTTTTGCCGGTGTCTTCGGCCCGGCCGCACGCACCCTGGATTTGGAACTGCCCCTGGAGCGCCTGCCTGCCATGCGCCGCAGCCAGGGCCGCAGCAGCGAACCCGCCCCCGCCCTGCCCTGGATTCATCTGTACGCCGGCACCCTGCTCCTGGGCGTGGTACTGCCACGTCTCGCCCTGGCCGGTCTCGCCCTTTGGCGCGCGCATCGACGCACGCGACTGGCCCTCGCCCAACTCGGCTGGCGAAGTTACGTCATCCGCACGCTGCGCGCGGTCGAGGGCGAACAGGCGGTCGTGCCGCTGCTCGTCCATGCCGCCAGTTCGAGCCCTGGCCACCGCGAAGTCTGGGCGCGCGGCGTGCGCGAACGCTTCGGCGGCATGACCCGCGCCAACGTGCTGCACGTGCCCCCCGGTGAAGAGGATGATTTCCTCGCCGCCTGGAAACCGGACGACGGCCGCGCCGTCCTGGTCTTCAACCTCGCCACCACCCCTGAGTCCGAGGTGCACCGCCAGCTCGCCGCCGAAGTCCGCCGGCGGCTGACCGCCACCGGCCAGCCTGCGGACCTGACCGTGCTGCTCGACGCCACCAGCATCGGCAACCGCTGGCCGCCGGACAAGACGGCCGGCCGCGAAAAACTCTGGAACAGCCTGCTTGAGGGGCTGGCCGACACCGTCCTCATCGCCGCCCGGCGCGCCGCCTAAACCGCCTTATCCCCGACGCCCCGACCGCCATGCCTCCGCCCCCCGGCATCACTCCGCCCGCCTCGGACATCGTCACGCTCAGCCTGATTTCCCACACCAATGCCGGCAAGACGACGCTCGCGCGCACCCTGCTGCGCCGGGACGTCGGCGAGGTGCGCGACGCCGCACACGTGACGCTGCAGAACGAATCCTTCGCCCTGCTGGAACAGGAGGCCCGCCTGCTGCAGCTCTGGGACACTCCCGGCTTCGGCGACAGCGCCCGCCTGCTCAAGCGGTTGCGCCGCGAACGCAACCCCGTGCTCTGGTTCCTCTCGCAAACCTGGGACCGGCTCACCGACCGGCCGCTCTGGTGCAGCCAGCAGGCGCTGCGCAATGTCCGCGATGAGGCCGACGTCGTACTCTATCTGGTCAACGCCACCGAACCGCCCGAGATCGCCGCCTACATCCGCCCCGAAATGGAAGTGCTCGCCTGGGTCGGCAAACCGGTGCTGGTCCTGCTCAATCAGACCGGTCCCGCGCGCGAACCCGCCGAGGAGGCCGCCGAAACCGCCTCCTGGCGCCAGTGGTTCCGTGAGTTCGACCAGGTCCGGGAGGTGCTCAGCCTCGACGCCTTCGCGCGCTGCTGGGTGCAGGAGGACCACCTGATGGAAACGCTTGCCCCGCTGCTGCCGGAGGCCAAGCAGGAAGCCTTCAAGCACCTCAAAAAGGCCTGGCGTGACCGCAACCTGCAGGTCTTCCAGCAATCGGCCCGTGTGCTCGCCGAACTGCTCACCGCCGCCGTGCTCGACGGTGCCGAAGTCCGCAACGAAACCCTGCTGGAACGCGTCGGCATCGGCCGCACCGAACTCAACAAGGCCTACCAAACGGCGCGTGAACAACTCGCCGTCCGCCTGGCCGACCGCGTCGTCCGCGCCACCAACGACCTGATCCGCCTGCACGGCCTGGAGGGCGAGGCCGCACGCCGCCTCGGCCGCCTCACCGAGGCGCAGTTCCACAACCGCCAGCAGGTGCCCGAGGCCATCTGGAGCGCGCTCGGCAGCGTCGCCGGCGGCGCCATGGGCGGTCTCATCGCCGACCTGAAAATGGGTGGCATGACCTTCGGCGGCGGCGCCCTCGTCGGCGGTCTCGCCGCCGGCCTCGGTGCCTACGCCCTCATCAAGAGCTACAACCTCGTGCGCGGCGGCGACCACCGGCTGCACTGGTCGCGCGAGCACTTCCGTGAACAAGTTCGCCTCGCCCTGCTCGCCTACCTCGCCGTCGCTCACTTCGGCCGCGGCCGCGGCGAGTGGCAGCAGAGCGCCGAGCCGGCACACTGGAACCGGCTGGTCGAGGAAATCGTCAGCGAGCACATTGAAGGCGTTGACCGGCTTTGGCGCCATGGCGTCGAAGAAGGTGCCATGCCCGAGACGCTGTCGAAGGCCGCACACAGCCTGATTGGCGACTGCCTTGCCTGCCTGCTGCTGCGTCTCTATCCCGCCGCGCAGCTCGGTCGCTGAGGCCTGAAAACAAGAGACCCTCCGGCATGCGGAGCCGGAGGGTCTGTTTGGCGATCCAGCAACCAACAACAGTGAGGATCGTTGGCACGAAAGTTTTAGCTGAGGAGAGCTGCAACTTCGCGGTTGCCACCGCGGACGGGTCCGCTGCGGAACATCCCAAGGTTAAAAAGTTTGCGCCGGGAGTCAACCCGCGGCCTGCCCGAAACGGCCTTTTTTTGCAAAACTCCCAGTTATTCTCAATTTTGAGAGGTCGCAGCTTCCAGAATCTGTGATAATTTTACAAGAAATCGACTTGACAGCGTTGGGGACAACTCGCTGTTCACGTGAATAACTCCAACAACTCCCCCGAGCTCGACGGAGGGATGGAGCGACTGCCGGGCCAGGCGAAAGATGCGACGCGCGCCGGCCGTTCTTCGCTACGCCCGAACCCCTCAGCATGACCCCGGCCGCGGTCTGACAAACCGATTGAACTGGCGGTCAGCGCATGGAAGTTTCCGGTTTCAGCCCCATCCCCTCCTCCATGGCCCCAACCCGTCCCCTCCACCTGGCCGTCTTTTTGGCGGCAGCCGCCCTCGCAAGTGCCAACGACTGGCCCCTCTGGCGCGGCCCCCTGCAGACTGGCGTCAGCCTTGAGCGCTACAGCGGTCTCGGCAAACTGGACGAGCAACCGGCCTGGACCTACGACTCGCGCAGCCGCGGCTGCCCGGTGATCGCCGACGGCAAGGTCTTCAGCTTTGGCTACCGTGGTGAGAAGGAGGAACTCGTCGAACTGCTGACCTGCCTCGACGAAAAGACCGGCAAGAAGCTCTGGGAGGTCGAAATCAAGGACTTCATCTCCGACACGGTCTACAATCGTTACGCGATCGGTTCGCCAACCGTCGATCTGGAGACCCGCCGGGTCTACCTGCTGACCGCCTATGGCGTCTTCGGCTGCTGGGATTTCGAAGGCAAGGAACTCTGGCGCCACTCGCTCATGGAGGACATGGGGCGCCTGACCTTCCCGAACTCCAAGGTCGGCTGCCCGGTCATTGAGGGCGACCTTGTCATCATCCGCGGCATCACCGCCAACTGGGGTGCCGACGGCCCTGCCGCCGACCGCTTTTACGCTTACGACAAGCTGACCGGCGAACTGGTCTGGGCGGCCACGCCCGGCGAAATCCCGCCCACCGACTCCTCCTTCTCGACCCCGGTGTTCGAAACCCGCGACGGTCGCCGCGTCTTTTATTCCAACACCGGCTGCGGCAACCTGGTTGCCATCAACGCCCGCAACGGCAAGGTGCTCTGGCGCTACAAGGCCTGCAAGGTCGGCATCAACGCCACGCCGGTGCTGCACGGCGGCGACAAGGTCATTGTCATCCACGGCGATGAAAACGTCGACACCGCCGACAAGGGCCGCATGATCGCGGTCAAGATCCCGGAGCAATTCACCGACACCCAGATCGTCATGGATCCGTCCGTGGACAAGGCCGCCTGGTCCGCCAATGAACTGTGGCGCAACGCCGAATCGGCCGCCTCGAGCTCGCCGATTCTCGTCGGCGACACCCTCTATCAGATCACCGACGGCGGCGCCGTGCTCGCCATCGACGCCCGCACCGGCAAGCAGATTTGGTCGGCCAAAGTCTCCAATGGCAACACCCACGCCTCGCCTTGCTACGCCGAAGGCCTGATCTTCGCCCCGCTCATGGAGGGCAAGCTGTTCGTCCTCAAGGCGGACTCCGGCGAGGTCGTGCAGAGCCTGCAACTCAAGGGCAACTGCATCGGTGCCGCCATCGTCTGCAACGGTCGCGTCTATGTTCACACGACGGAAAGCCTCTACGCCTTCAGCCTGCAGCACAGCGGCATCAAGCTCGACCCCGCCCCGGTGGCCAACATCCCCAAGGCCGGTCCGGCCACGGCCCTGCAGGTCATCCCCGCCGAATTCGTCGTCGCCCCTGGCGACAAAGTCTCCTTCCGCCTGCGCTCGGTCGACGCCATGGGCTTCCCGGTCGCCGAGGTGAAAAACGCCAGCTGGGAGACCTTCGTGCCGCCCACCGCCAAGGTGAAGGCGAAGATCGACGACGCCAGCTTTGAAGGCGACACCCTGATTGCCAAGGCCGACGCCAAGCCCGGCGCCGGTGCCTTCAAGGCCAGCGCCGGTGGTCTCACCGGCACGATGCGCGGTCGCGTCCTGCTCAAGCCGCCCTTCAGGGAGGAGTTCGCCGGCTTCCAGCTCACCGAAGAACAGCCCCTCGAAGGCGTTCGCTTCTCCTACCCGCCCCTGCCCTGGATCGGCGCCCGCTTCAAGTTCGACGTCCGCGAGGAGGCCGGCGAAAAGGTCTTCGCCAAGACCTTCGACCGCCTCATCTTCCAGCGCGCCACCGTCTTCATCGGCGACAGCCACCTGAAGAACTACACGATCCAGGCCGACATCATGACCGACGGCAACCGCCGCGTGAAGTCGGACGTCGGCGTCATCAACCAACGCTATGCGGTGGTGCTCAAGGGCAACGCCAACGTGCTGGAAATCAGCTCCAACTTCGAGCGCCTCACCCGCACCGCCCCCTTCAAGGTCAGCGCCGGCACCTGGTACACCCTCAAGGCGGCCGTCAAGGACAACGGCGACGGCAGCGGCGTGGTCATGGGCAAGGTCTGGGAACGCGGCCAGCCCGAACCGGACGCCTGGACTCTCGAAGCCCCGGTGCCGATGCTGCACAAGCAGGGCTCGCCCGGTCTCTTCGGCTTCACGCCGCAGAATCAGAAGCGCGTCTTCATCGACAATGTCAGCGTGACCCCCAACCCCTGAGCCTCCGCCCCTTTTCCCACATGAAACCCAAACTGACCCTCACCTGCTCGGTGCTCGCCCTGGCCGGCACCCTCGTCCAAGCCGCCGACTGGCCCACCTGGGGCGGCCGGGCCGACCGCAACATGATCTCCGAGGAGAAAGGCCTGCCCGTCGAACTCGACCCCGGCAAAAAGAAGCCCGGCAGCGATGAGATCGACCTGAGCACGACCAAAAACGTCGCCTGGGTCGCCAAACTCGGCTCGCAGACCTACGGCACACCCAGCATCGCCGCCGGCACCGTCTACGTTGGCACCAACAATGAGTCGCCGCGCAACGACAAGCACATCGGTGACCGCGGCATCGTCATGGCCTTCGACGAGTACACGGGCGAGTTCAAATGGCAGATGGTCTCGCCCAAGCTCGGCGCCGGCAAGGTCTCCGACTGGGAATTCCTCGGCATGTGCTCGACGCCAACCATCGCCGGCAACCGCGGCTACGTCGTGACCAACCGCTGCGAAATCGTCTGCATCGACACCAACGGCCTCTCCGACGGCAATCAGGGCATGCAGGATGAGGCCAAGTACATGGCCGCCCCCGACAAGGACGGCAAGATCAACCCGATCGAGCCCGGCAAAACCGATGCCGACATCATCTGGGTCTATGACATGCGCAAGGAACTCGGCGTGTTCCCGCACAACATCGCCTCCAGCTACGTGCTCGTCCAGGACGGCAAGGTCTACTGCACCACCTCCAACGGTGTCGACTGGTCTCACACCAACATCCCCGCACCGACCGCACCGAGCTTCGTCTGCCTCGACGCCGAGACCGGCGAATACGTCGCCGAGATGAATCCCATCGTCAGCGAGCGCGTGCTGCACTGCTCCTGGTCCTCGCCCGCCTACGGCCTGGTCAACGGCAAGCCGCAGTTGTTCTTCGCCGGTGGCGACGGCTGGGCCTACGGCCTCGGCACCGCCGACGTGAAGGAGAAGATCGACGATGAGATCAGCGAGCTGCCGATCCTCTGGTCCTATGACGCCAACCCGCCCGAGTACCGCAAGAGCCCGGCGGGTGAGCCGATGAAGTACGCCGAGTACGACGGTCCGAGCGAGTGCATTGCCACGCCGGTCTACCACGACGGCCTGCTCTACATCGAGATCGGCCAGGACCCCGAGCACGGCGAGGGTGTCGGCATGATCTCCTGCATCGATCCCTCCAAGGCCGAGGGCGACATCACCGGCAAGGCCCTGTGGACCTACAAGGGCATCGAGCGCTCGATCAGCACCCCGGCCATCAAGGACGGCCTGCTGTACACCGCCGACTACACCGGCCGCATCTTCTGCCTCGACGCCAAGACCGGCAAGGAGTACTGGGTGCATGACACCAAGGGCCACATCTGGGCCAACCCGCTTGTCGCCGACGGCAAGGTCTACCTCGGCAACGAGGAGGGCGAACTCTTCATCCTGGCCGAGGGCAAGGAGAAGAAACTGCTGGCCGAGATCGAGTTCTCCGCCCCGCTCAAGGGCTCGGCGGTGGCCGCCAACGGCGCCCTCTACATCGCCACTGAAACCCACCTCTACTGCTTCAAGGAAGGCGCCAAGCCCGCCCAGTAAGCGCGCGATTCAGCCTCCCCAGTGCGGGCCGGAGTTTCTCCGGCCCGCATTTTTTTGCGTTGCATCCCGCGCCCGTGCGCCCGATGGCGTGGCCCATGCCTCCGCGTCCCGCCCCGCTGCGCGACCCCGCGACGCTCGCCCACGTGCTGCCGTTCGCGGTCTTCCTGCTGCTGCTGACGCTGCCCGACCTGCTGCGCATCGACAATCCCGAGCTGCCCTGGTACCGCCGGGCGCCGGAACAGTGGGTCTATCCCCTGCAGACCCTCGTCTGCGCAGCGCTGCTGCTGGCCGGACGCCGTCATTACGAACTCGCTCCCTGGCGCGGCCTCAGCCTCGCGGTGTCGCTTGGCGTTCTTGGCTTCGGCCTGTGGATCCTGCCTGCCGAAGTGTTCGCACGTCTGCAGCCGGCCGAGCCCCCCGCCTGGTGGGCGTGGTTGGGCCTGACCGCGCGCACCGACGGTTTCAATCCGGCGGAAGCGCCCGCCGGTTGGCAAACCGCCGCTGTCAGTGCCCGCCTGCTGCGCCTGATCCTCATCGTGCCCCTGGTCGAGGAAATCTTCTGGCGCGGCTTCCTCATGCGCCACCTCAACGCCCGCGGTCACTCCTGGCGGGAGGTGCCGTTTGGCCGCCATTCCTGGCCGGCCTACGGCATCGTCACCAGCCTTGTGGTCGTCTCTCATCAACCGGCCGACTGGATCGCCGCGCTGGTCTGGGCCAGTCTCGTCTACGCCCTCGCCGTGCGCACCCGCAGCCTCGGCGCCTGCGTGCTCATGCATGCGACCGCCAACGCCCTGCTCGGTCTGTATGTGCTGCGCACCGGCCAGTGGGGCCTGTGGTGAGGCGCTCCCTGCGCATTGCCGGAATTTGGGGGTTGCGGGAAGGCGACCCGCCTCCATTGTTGCTGCCCTCCCGAATGTCCTCGCCCGTCCAAGTTGCCGTCCTCGGCGCGAGCGGATACTCCGGCATCGAGCTGCTGAGAATCCTGCTCCGCCACCCCTGCGCCGAACTCGTCGCCGTCACCTCGCGCTCGCTTGCCGGTCGCACCCTGTCCGCAGAGTTCCCGCGCTTCCGCGGCGTCGGTGTCGCCGACCGGCTGGCCTTCAGCGAGCCGGACGTCGCCGCCCTCAAGGCCAGCGGCGCCAGCGTTGCCTTCCTGGCGCTGCCGCATGGCGTCTCCGTCGAGTACGCCGGCGCCCTGCTTGAAGCCGGCCTCAAGGTGATCGACCTGAGCGCCGACTTCCGTCTGCGCAGTGCCGAAACCTATCGCGAATTTTACGGTCATGCACACGCGTCCCCCAAGCTGCTGGATGAGGCGGTGTACGCCCTGCCCGAGTGGCGCGCCGACGCAGTCACCGCGGCGCGGCTCATCGCCTGCCCGGGCTGCTACCCGACCAGCGTCCTGCTGCCGCTGCTGCCCCTGCTCAAGGCCGGCCTGCTCGCCGATGAACCCCTGTCGGTCGCCAGCATGAGCGGTGCCAGCGGCGCCGGCCGCAACGCCAGCATCCCCCTGCTCTTCTGCGAAGTGCAGAACAGCGTGCGCAGCTACAGCGTGCCGAGCCACCGGCACCTGAGCGAAATCACCCAGGAACTCAGCCTCGCCGCCGGTCGCCCGGTGCGTCTCGCCTTCGTGCCCCACCTCGTGCCGACCTTTGCCGGCATCTGCACCACCACCTTTGCCGCGCCCGCGCCGGGCGTCAGCGCCGACCAGGTCGGCGCGGCTCTGGAGGCCGCCTACGGCCACCAGCCCTTTGTCCGCCTGCTCGGCCGCAACCAGTGCCCCGACACCAAGCATGTCGTCGGCACGAACTTCATCGACATTGGCTGGGCGCTCGACGAGCGCTCGGGCCGCCTGATCCTGATGAGCGCAGAGGACAATCTCGGCAAGGGCGCCTCCGGCCAGGCGGTGCAAAACTTCAACCTTCTCTGCGGCTTTGAGCCGACCGCGGGCCTGCTTCACGTATGAGTGCCATGATGGAATGCGACCCGTTTCGCGAAGTGCGGGTGCCCTTCAAAGTCGTCAAGGGAGGCGTCACCGCCGCCCGCGGCTTCCGTGCCGCCGCCATTTCCTGCGGCATCAAGAACCCGGAGGCGACCCGTCTCGACCTCGCCCTGATCGCCTCCGACGTGCCCACCGTCACCGACGCCGTGTACACGACGAACAAGGTGCGCGCCGCCTGCGTCCGCGTCTCGCAGTCGCACATCCGCGAGAGCGACACCCGCGCCATCATCGCCAACAGCGGCAACGCCAACGCCTGCACCGGCCCGCAGGGCATCCAGGACGCCAAGGCGATGTGCAAGGCGGCGGCCGAGGCCCTCGGCGTGCGCATGCGCCAGATCCAGGTCTGCTCGACCGGCATCATCGGCATGACCATGCCGATCCAGCGCATCACCCCGCGCGTTGCCGAACTCGCCGCCAAGCTCAGCCCGTCCGGCTCCGACGACGCCGCCGCGGCGATCATCACCAGCGACACCCGAACCAAGTCCTACTCGATCGAGGTGCCCTGCGGCGACGGCTCCTTCCGCATCGGCGGCATCGCCAAGGGCGCCGGCATGATCTGCCCGAACATGGCGACCATGCTCTGCTTCATCACCACCGACGCGAAAATCGGTGCCGACGAGCTCAAGCGGGCCATGCGCTGCGCGGTCGACCAGTCCTTCAACTGCATCACCATCGACGGCGACACCAGCACCAACGACACCGTTGTTGTCATGAGCAACGGCCTGGCCGACGCGCCGACCATCCGCAAGGGCAGCGACGAGGCGAAGATCTTCCGCTGCGCCCTGCACAAGGTCATGCTCGAACTCGCCAAGATGATCGTCGGCGACGGCGAGCGCGTCACCAAGTTTGTCGAGATCCGCGTGCGCAACGCCCGCACCCATGCCGACGCCAAGAAGGTGGCGGAGGCCGTCGCCAAGTCCATGCTGGTGAAGTGCTCCTGGCACGGCAGCGACCCGAACTGGGGCCGCGTCATCCATGCGGTCGGCTACTCCGGCGCGCGCATCCGCGAGGAACTGATCGACATCTACTTCGGCGGCCTGCTGGCCTGCAAGGGCGGCCTGACCTCGGGCACGCCGGTCGGCGAACTGGAAAAGGTGGTGCGCGAGCCGCGCTTCTCGGTCACCATCGACCTCAACCTCGGCAACGCCAACCACATCGTCTACACGAGCGACCTCTCCGAGGCCTACGTCGACTTCAACAGCAGCGAATACTCTGCCGCCGTGCACGCGCGCCGACAGAAGGGGCTTGCCTGACAGCGTCAGCCGGCGCTCTCGCGCCGGTACGCGGCCGGTGACGTGCCGCGGTACTGGCGCATCATGCGGCTGAGGTAGTGGCGGTTCACCAGGCCGCTCTGCTCGGCGATTTCGTCGATGCTGGCATCGCCATGGCGCAGCAGGGCGCAGGCCTGGTCGAGCCGGTAGTCGAGCAGCACCCGCATCGGCGGCAGCTTCAACTCCTGCTGGAACAGGTGGTTCAGGTTGCGCACGCTGAGCCCGGCGAATTTGGCGATCTGCCCGGCCGTCAGCTTCAGGGCCAAGTGGGCGCTCATGAAATCCAGCGCGCTGCGCAGGCGCGGATCCAGGCGCTGGCTCTCCCAGACCGCCACCGGCAGGCGCGCAACCGCCTCAACAACCAGAGCCGCCGCCGGCCAGGAGAACAGCGCGCCACCCGCCTCCGCCAGACGGATGAGCGCGCGCAGGCTGGCGCGCGCAGCGGCCGTCACCGCCAGAGGATACAGGCCGGGCACGGCACGGTCGCCGGCGGCACCGAGATTGAAATGCACGTACCACTTGCTGAACGGCCGGCTGTTGCGGCCGCTGAAGGAGGTGTGCGGCGGGATCAGGTACAAATGCCCGGGCATCAGCGCCGTCACCGTGCCGTCGATCTCCACCTCGCCGCCCGGGTCCAGCGGCCAGTACAACCGCCAGTACGGATCGCTCAAACGGTGCAGCTCCCAGTGCTGCAGCTCAATCTTGCGCGCGGTCAGCACATCGACGGCACAGCCCGGCAACGCCACCGTTCGCTCACCGACAACGCGGTGACGCGAGCCCGGGGGCACAAGGCTGAGCAGGTCGGACGGGGCTTTCATGGCTTGCCGGATCGGACACAGCATGGCGAGCCGTGGCCGGCTGACAAGCCCGGGCCTCAGGGGAAGATGCCGTGGTGGCGGTAACTGTCCGCCACCAGCTCCAGGGCCAGCAGAAAGGCCGCGGTGCGCAGGTCGGGCAGATCGCGCTCCTTCCAAAAGCGCCGCAGGCGCTGATAAGAGCGTACCATGCTCTGCTCAAGTGCGGCGACCACCAACTCCTCCTCGGTCGGCCCCTGGATGAGCCGGGCCGACTGTTCCAGCGACAGGCGCGTGCCGGTCATTTCCTCAACCGCCGCCAGCAGTTCGCGCTTCACCAACTCCTCGTGGCGCGAGATCATGCGGTCGAAACTGACACCGGCGCGATTCTTCAGCCACTCAAAGTAGGAGACCGTGACGCCACCGGCATTGAGATAGAGATCCGGCAGCATGAAGATGCCGCGCCGCTGCAGGATGTTTTCGGCCTCGAAATCGACCGGGCCGTTGGCGGCCTCGGCGATGATCTTCGCCTGCACCCGCGGGGCGTTTTCGGCGGTGATCTGGTTCTCCAGCGCCGCCGGCACCAGGATGTCGCACTCGCGCTCCAGCACCGACATGCCATCCTCGACGCTCTCCGCGCCCGGGAAATGCAGCAGGCTGCGGTTGGCCTGGCGGTGGCGGAACACGGCCTCCACATCGAGGCCGTTGGGCTGGAAGATCGCGCCCTCGCGCTCGATGAGGCCGGTGATGACCGCGCCGCCCTGGTTCTGCAGGTACCAGGCAGCATGATAACCGACGTTGCCCAATCCCTGCACGATGACCCGCTTGCCGGCGATGCCGGGCGTCAATCCAAGCGGCTTCATGTCCTCGTCGATCTCCAGGCAGGTGCGGATGCCGTAGAACACGCCGAGACCGGTGGCCTGACGCCGCCCCGGAATGCCATGCATGCTCAGCGGCTTGCCGGTGACACAGGCATAGGCGTCGCCGCTGTTCACCTTGAGGTTCTTGTAGGTGTCGGCAATCCAGCCCATCTCGCGCTCACCGGTGCCGTAGTCGGGCGCCGGCACATCGATGTCCGGACCGATGAAGTTCTTGCGGATCAGTTCGGCGGTGTAGCGGCGGGTGACGCGCTCGCGGAACCCGGCGCTCGCCGTGGACTTGATCCTCACGCCGCCTTTCGCCCCGCCGAACGGAACGCCGGCGATCGCGCACTTGTAGGTCATCAGCGCGGCGAGTGCGACGGTCTCATTGAGGCCCACCTTGTTGCTGAAACGGATGCCACCCTTCGTCGGCAA
>CAZSBO010000044.1:13895-24691 GCA_964605265.1 uncultured Prosthecobacter sp. | reverse complement strand
CGAGGCCGTGGCAGAGGATCAGCAGGCGGCCATGCCCGCCGCGCCACCAGCCGAGCTGCAGAACGTCGCCGTCGGCCAGCTCCAGGGTGTCCGGGGCAAAGGCCGGCCCGTCGCCAGCAGGTAGCAGGGCACCGAGCAGGGTCTGCACATGACCGCCGCGCAGGAATCGGGGGGCGCGGTAGTCGGAGGTGAGCACGGGCATGGCAGGACGACGCGCAAGGAGCCGCGCGCTGCCGGGAAAGCAAGCGGCGCTCGCGAGCCGCTGCAGACGGCACATAACTTGCAGCGCCAGCATTTGCCGCGTCAGTCCATCGCGGACGCGTCGAATCCAGATAGGGAAGATTCTTGCCGTCAACAAACGCCCCAAGCACCCGTTGCGCGCCGAAGGCTGTGCCGATACTACATGCGCGCCTTCGCAAGGACGGCTAGCGGTGGCAAGGTTGGTACTATTTCAGACCGCACGACGTCGTTTTTCACTGGATGCCAAACTTATTTTCCGCTTAACAGAAAACCGCCATGAACAAAGCCGAATCTCTACCAAGCATCCGATTTCAGCCCGAGATAATTTACGCGGATGCACTGGCCGCCACCCCAATCTTCCAGCGCTTCGCGGGTGATTGCTCGGACACCCCCACCGCAGACCGTGTGCGCCGCAAGCTGCTGGCGGGGCATGTGCGCCTTTCGGAGAACATGGCGCCAGATGTCTTTACCCATGCGCGTCATGCCACGGAGGCGCTGCGCATGACGACGCCCGTGGAGATTTATCAGGCGGCCGGAGAGGGCAATGCGGCGAACTGGACCTGCGCGGAGGTGTGCTTCGTCGCGCTTCAGGGAAACATGATCTCGCTGCTGGACCGGGAGAGTTTCATCGCGCTGCTGGGGCATGAGTTTGGGCATCATCTGGCGCATACGGTGAATGATGGAAAGCGCGACCGGTTGTCGGCCCTGCGCTGTTCCACAGGCATGGCTTATGATGCCAACTTGGAGCCTGGACTTCGTGTCTTGGCCTCCCGTGTGGCGATGGGGAAGGAGTTCACGGCAGATCGTTACGCGGCTGTGGCCGCTGGCGGGCTGGACGGACCGCTGCGGCTGATGATGACGGTGGTCACGGGGCTCCCCGCCGAACGACTAAAGGCAGACAGTGAATGCTACCTTGCGCAGGCACGGGCGCTTTTTGACACGCATGGAAGCGCGGAAACATCCCCCATCGGGTCACATCCCGAGCATTTGCTGCGGGCCTATGCGCTGTCGCTGTTCGTGGAGTCGGATGTGTTCCAGCAGATCACTGGCCAAGGACCAGGCACGCGGAAGCTGTCCGAGGTGGACGAGGCGCTGCACCGCATCCTCACCGCTTCCAGCGAGCACTTTTTTGAGCCGGAGCCGGATGAGCCAATGCCACCGGAGATGCAGGAATTTTCCCTCTGCGCCGCCGTGCTCATGGCCGACTGTGATGGCGATCTGGATGAGGCGGAGGCAAAAGCCATCGAGGAGACTTTTGCGGAAGCAGTTCCAGTCTGGAAGGAACTGCTGCATCCCGAGCGCGCCTTGGAACGCTTCAGCGAGTTGTTGCCCCTGGCAATTTCAAGCGGCGAAAGAGCTGCTGCGAGTGTTTTCCATGTGCTCGTCCACATAATGCTGGCAGACCGCGAAGTGCATGTGCGTGAGCTTGAACTGATCTCGGCCATCGGGCGCAGTCTGCGGCAGGGGGCGATGTTCGATTACCTTCTCGGCGTGGTCGCGCGCAGCATCCGCGTGGAGCGCACTGAGGCGGTGGTGGAGCGTCCGCTGCCAGCGCTGCCTCCAGGCCAGCACGAGGCGGAAGCCGCGCTGAAAGGCCTGCTGGCGGGCATGTCACGCCGTGGCGGCGGCTCGGTCACACTGGCGCGGCTTTTGCGCATCGTCGGAAAGACGGCGTGGGATGATGAGGTGCGCTCCCTGACGCTTCAAACGGCCAAGGCGCATCATTTGGAGCCGGCCTCCGAGCCGACGACCACTGAGGACGGCACCATGCGGCTGGATCAGCCTTTACTCTTCCGTCTCACGGAAAAAGAAGCGCACCGCCGTGACCAGGCCGCGCATGAGGCGGAGACCAATGCGCTCGCCCAGGCAAAAACGCGCGATGCTTTGCTCACAGCTCTGAAGCACCTGCGCGAGCGCCTTGTCAGCGGTGACGGGCGCAGTCCGAGCGTGCGCCTGTACCGCACCAGTTCAGGAAAGCACTTTGATCTGGCGCAGCTCGACCGCGTCATCACGGGCCGTTCGGAGCGTGTGGTGGCCATGCTGCATGACGCCACAACGATCCCGATGCTCAGTGGCGCAGAGGCGGGCCTGAGCAAAACTTCGTCCGAAGTCTCCAGCGCCATCCGACAGCTTGAGCGCGAGTTCAAAGCCCGCGTTGAGGAAACCGGCAGCCGCGATTTGTATGTCGGCTATCCGTTTCTCATCGGCGTAGTGGGCGGTTTTTTTGTGCGCGCACCCTTGGTGCTGCATCCCTTTTCTATTGTGGGAGATGGCAAGGGCTCCGGCTCTTTCACGCTGAAAAAGCGCGAGGATGACGAGGCCATCGCCAATCAGGCGCTCATCCGCCTGCTCTTTGCTAAAAAAGGTTATGCCTTCACCGATGAACTGGCCGACACGCTGGATGCCAAGGCCGCCGAAGGCACCCAGGAGCTGCTCACCGCGTTAAAGGACATCGGCCTTGATGCCGCGCCGCTGAGCGGAGCCATCACGCCCTTCGAGAACATGAACGCCGCCGCCGCCATCCTGCTGCCGGAGGGATTTTCCATCTCTGAAAATGCGGTCGCGGGCTTCTTCCCGCAGTCCAGCTCCGACCTGCTGCAAGACTACGATGAGCTGCTGGCAAAGCTGGAGCCAGACTCCGCCGCCAGCCTTGAGCAGTCTCTCAATGCCGCGTGTGATGTGCTGCCCGCGCACTACCGTCCCGCGTTCACCGCCGCAGCGGACGCGGATGCCCCGGACCAGCCTGTGATCTATGCCGATCCCAGCCAACGCGCGGCTGTGCAGCGTTCGCGTGGCACCCGTCTGCTCGTGATGGACGGCCCGCCAGGAACCGGCAAGAGCCAGACCATTGTGAACCTCGTGGCGGATGAGCTCGCGCGTGGCGGACGAGTCGGCATCGTGTGTGAAAAGCGCGTGGCGCTGGACGTGGTAAAGCAGCGCATGGACGCCGCAGGCATCGGCCATTTGGCCGCCGTCGTGCATGACGTGCATGATGACCGCAAGGCGCTTTACTTGAACATCGTCGGGCGTCTGGAGCAGGCTGAAAGGCGCGCCTTTGATCCGCAAAAACTCGCCGAACTGCGTGGCGAGGCAGACACGCTGGAATGCCAGATCACCGCACGCAGCCGGAAACTGGCCGCGCCGACCGCCTGCGGCCTCACTTTGGGTCAGCTTCACTCCATGGCGGCCAGTTTTGATGTCGAGCCCGTGCATGTGGCCGGCATGGAGTCGGTGCCGCACGCGGAGCTGCCTCGTCTCTCCCAGGCACTGCGGGAGACACATCCGCACTCACGCCTTTTTGCTGCAGGCTCGCCCTTCCGCACCGCTCCAGGGCATGAGCCGCGCGCCAGCTTTGCGGACATGTCTTCCGCGCAAATTCAGGAGGTGGCGGCAGTGCTGAGGCAGGCTCAAAAAGCCGCCGCGCACTATGAGCAGCTTTACACGGCCACCCCTCTGCCCTGGGAGTCTCTCGAAAGCGCTGAGAAAGCCCTGCGCCTTGCCATCAGCTGCGCCGCTGAGACAGAGGCCGATGCGCTCGGCCATATGCTCGTGTTGCGCTCGGGGCCAAATGATGCGGCATCCTCCATGGAGGATGCCTTTGCCGATCTGGAGCGCCACCGTGGTGCTGCCGAGTCCGTGCAGAACCGAGTGGAAATGCAGACCTCCCACGAACTTACCGCAGCCCTCAGCACCGCGAGTTTGAAGGTTGGCTCCTTTTTCAAGTTCCTCATGCCATCATGGCGCAGCGCCTGCGCGGTGATCCGCGAGACTCTGGTGCGCGAATGGCCTGAAAAGGCGGGCTGTAAAATTGACGCGGCCCTGCTCGCGCAACTGACCCAGCGTTTCAAAGCCGCGCAAACCTGGCTGGCAGCCGGGAAGATCTACAAGAGCCTCGGTATCGCCTCCCAGCTCCCTCGTGATGCCGCCACGCTCTTTGAGCAAAACAAAGCGCTCATCCATGCTTGGCAAAGCTCCGGCCAGCTCGCGCGCGAGAAACCAGCCCTCGAATCCGTAAGTCTCTGGCCATTGCCGGAAGGTCAAACCTTGCCGGCTAACGGCTGGAAAGCCTGGTCTTCTCGTTGTCAGGCCGCGCTTGATCTCCTGGCCGCGCAAAAAACCTATGCGGAGGCGCTGGAGAAAACCACGCCGCACTTCCCGCAATCGCGTGAACTCGGTTCCGCAGGTCTGGCTGTGCTCACGGACCGTTTCATCGTGGAAGAAGCCTCCCTGCGTGCCGCCGACCGTCTGCTCGGCAGCATCGCCAGCCACATTCCTTCCGCGCATTTGCTTGTGGAAACCCTCGCTGATGTACTGCCGGATGCCTCCGCCACCCTTTGGTCGGAATCCGTGCTCCGTGGCTGGGCGGAGTCATGCCTGGCCGCCGCAGAGGCAGGCGATTCCAGCTTGAGGCTGCTTGATCAGCCGCCACCCATGGGTTCCATGGAAAAAGCCTCCTCGCGACTCATCGAGCTGCATCAGGCCATCGCCCAAGAGGAGTCGTTGCGCCTCGCCGCATCAGGCGATGCGCGCGGACTCATGAGCGTGCCCTCCGCCGAGGCCCGCGCCCGCCGCACACCAGAGCAGACCGTGCGCGAAACCTTGATCCGCGAATGCCGTAAGCAGCGCAACGTCACGCCCATGCGCACGCTCATCCGCCGTCATGCCAAGGAAGGCCTGCTGGATGTTCTGCCCGTCTGGCTCATGTCGCCTGAAACCACCGCCATCCTTTTCCCACGCGAGCCCGTCTTCGATCTACTCATCATTGATGAAGCCTCCCAATGCACCGTAGAGAACGGCCTGCCCGTGCTCACGCGCGCACGCCGCGCCGTCATCGCCGGAGATGACAAGCAGATGCCGCCCACGTCTTTTTTCAAAGCCAGCAGCGGCATTGAGGCGGATCAGGATGAAGCCGACGAGTCCGAGGTGCCCGTGGATGCTTTTGAATCTGAATCCCTGCTCGTGCTCGCGCGCCACAGCGGCACTGGCGCGCCTTTGCGCTGGCATTACCGCGCCTTGTATGAGGAGCTGATCGCCTTCTCCAACCACTCAATGTACGGCGGCTCGCTGCTCACCATCCCCGCCACCCTCAGCCGCTCCGCGCCGCCCGCTGTGCGCTGGGTGCGGCTTGAGGATGGCAAATGGGACGCCGGAAACAACCTGCCGGAGGCCAAACATGTCGTCACCGTGCTAGGCGATCTGCTTGCACGTCCGAAGCCACCCAGCGTCGGTATCGTCACCTTCAACCTCCAGCAGCGGAAGGCCATTCTGGATGAAATTGATTCCCGTCGTGCCGAAGACAGCGCCTTTGCCGAAGTCTATGACAAGGCCGCTAGCCACGAATCGCTGGATCAGCGCCCCTTTGTCAAAAACCTCGAATCCGTGCAGGGAGACGAGCGCGACGCCATCATCTTCTCCCTGGGTTACGCGCCGGTGAAGCGCGTGCGCAAAGACGGCATGGAGGAAATCTATGTGCCCGCGCGATTCGGTCCGCTGGGCCAAAAAGGTGGTGAGCGCCGCCTCAATGTGGCCGTCTCACGCGCCAAGCATGAGGTCATCGTCGTCAGCTCCTTTGATCCCGCCATGCTTTCCGTTGCCCACACCAAGAACGACGGCCCGCGCATGTTCAAAGCCTTCGTCGAGTTCGCGCGCCACCTCGGAGAAGGACGGCGCAATCAAGCCGAGAAGATCCTGAGCCTCGTCAACGACGCCAGCCAGCGCCGCGTTTTCATCTCCAAGCACGCCGCCGAAAGCGTACAGACCCTGCCGCTGCATCACCAGATCAGCCTCGCGCTCGAAGCCATCGGACTGAAGGTCGAAACCCTTGTCGGCACCTCCGAATTCCGCCTGCCGGTGGCCATCGTTCACACTGACGACGCCCACCGCTACGCGCTGGCCATTCTCTGCGACGACGGCAGCGCTCTGGGCGACACCTACGAGGACCACGTCCACGTCCCCAACGTCCTCAAGCACCGCGGCTGGCGCCACCTTCGCGTCCACTCCCGCGAGTGGCACAGGGAACGCGACCGCGTCATCGAACGTATCCGCGAGGCATTGGCGGCGTGATGTAGCTTTTCGCTTCACTCACGGCCCCTGCTCCTTATCCCGGCTCACGAAGCTCTCCCGCTGCAGACAAGCCAGCGTACGATGTGGCAGCCTGGATGCCGGGGAAGATCGCGCCAGCGCCCGGAAAAGTTTGCCGGCTGAAGCAAGCCGACAAGGCGACGCCGGCCTGAGGCGGGCTCGGTCTTCACTCCCGACTGGGCGCGACGCGGATGCGCACGCTCTTCGACGCGGGCGTCAGGCTGATGTCGGCATAACTGTCGATCGGCACCAGCACATTCGCCTCGGGGAAGTAGGCGGCGCAGCTGCCGGCGGGCAGGTCGTAGGGCACCGCCAGGAAGCGCCTGGCGACACGGCTGCGGCCGCCATGCTCGGCGGTCATGTCGACCGGCTGCAGCGGGCCGATGCCGCGCGCCTTCATGTCCTGTGGGTTCATGAAAACCACGCGGCGCTCGTTGCCGATGCCGCGGTAGCGATCGTTCAGGCCATAGACCGTCGTGTTGAACTGGTCGTGGCTGCGGAAGGTCTGCAGGACGAGTTCATCCGCCTCCGCCTGCACGCAGGCGAGCGGGTGGGTGAAGAAGTTGGCGAGGCCGGTCGCCGTCTCCCAGCGGCGTTCGCGGGCGCTGTTCGGCAGCACGAAGCCGCCGGGCTGGCGGACGCGGTCGTTGAAGCTTTCGAAGCCGGGCACCACCCGCTCGATGCGGGCGCGGATGCGATCGTAGTCGGCCGCCAACTCCAGCCAGGGCACCGTGCTGCGACCGGCGAGGGTGGCGGCGGCGAGGCGGGCGACGATGACCGGTTCGGAGAGCAGGTGCGGCGAGGCCGGGGCGAGGCGACCGCGTGAGGCGTGCACGACGCTCATGCTGTTTTCGACGGTCAGGAACTGTTCGACGCCATCGGCATTGAGATCGCGCTCGCTGCGACCCAGGCAGGGCAGGATGAGGGCGGTGCGACCCGTGACCACGTGGCTGCGGTTGAGCTTGGTGCTGACGTGCACGGTCAGGCGGCAGCGGCGCAGGGCGTCGGCGGTGTACTCGGTGTCCGGTGTCGCCTGCAGAAAGTTGCCGCCGAGGGCGAAGAAGACCTTGGCGCGGCCCTCGTGCATTGCATGGATCGCGGCGACGGTGTCGTAGCCGTGACGGCGCGGCGAGGTGAAGCCGAACTCGCGGTCGAGGCTGGCGAGGAAGGCCTCGGGCATCTTTTCGAAGACGCCCATGGTGCGGTCGCCCTGGACATTGCTGTGGCCGCGCACCGGACAGAGGCCGGCGCCGGGCCGGCCGAGGGCGCCGAGTAGCAGGTGCAGATTGACGACCTCCTGAATCGTCGCGACGGCGTTCTTGTGCTGGGTGAGGCCCATGGCCCAGCAGGTGATCAGCTGGCGACTGCCTGAGGCGCAGCGGCGCGCCGCGCGCTCGAGCTCGGCGCGGGCGATGCCCGAGACGCGCTCCAATTCGGCCCAGTCGAGGCTGGCAAGATGTTCGGCGTAGGCCTCAAAGCCGTGCGTGTGGGCGGCGATGAACTCGCGGTCGTGCAGGTTCTCCGCCAGGATCGTTTTGGCCAGGGCCTTGAGTAGGGCCTGATCGCCGTTGGCGCGCACCTGCAGGAACTGGCGCGCGAGCGGTGTCGCCATGCCGAGCATGCCCTTGACCTGCTGCGGGTGCATGAAGCCGGTGAGGCCGGCCTCCTTCATCGGGTTGACCGCGATGACCTCCGCGCCGGCCTCGACCGCGCGCTGCAGCGAGCTGAGCATGCGCGGGTGGTTGGTGCCGGGGTTCTGACCGATGACCAGGATCGTCTCCGCCGTTTCCAGGTCGCGCAGGCTGACCGTGCCCTTGCCGACGCCGACACTGGCGTTCAGGGCCGCGCCGCTGCTCTCGTGGCACATGTTCGAGCAGTCGGGCAGGTTGTTGGTGCCGAACTGCCGAACCCAAAGTTGATACAGGAACGCCGCCTCATTGGTGGCGCGGCCGCTCGTGTAGAAGACCGCCTCGTCCGGCGAATCAAGCGCGTTCAGCTCGCCGGCGATGAGGGCGAAGGCCTCGTCCCAGGCCAGCGGTTCGTAGTGCTCCGCGCCGGGGCGCAGGACCATCGGATGGGTGAGCCGGCCGGCCTGGTCCATTTCGTAATCGCTCAGCTCGGCGATCGCGCGCAGGCTGTGGCGGGCGAAAAAGGCCGGATCGACGCGGCGCTGCGTGGTCTCCGAGGCGATGGCCTTGGCGCCGTTTTCGCAGAACTCGAAGGCGCTGCGATGGTCCTCGGGATCGGGCCAGGCGCAGCTCGGACAGTCAAAGCCCTCCCACTGGTTGAGGCTGAGCATGGCCGCCGTGCCGCGCATCAGACCGGCATTGCCGTAGACATGCTTCAACGAGCTGGCGACCGCGGGCACACCGGCGGCGGCCTGCTTGGGCTCGTCGAGTTGGATGCCGGTGAGGCGCTCGGGAGGCTGGGCGGGAACAGTGGACATGAGGGGGGCAGAGGATGTAGCCGGGCGAAGGCCCGGACTCAAGCGATACGCGTGCCGCATGCTCTTGGAACCGCGCTGTGCGGGGTCACTGCCCCCGCCTACAGCCGCCCTCATCCCTCATCCCTCATCCCTCATCCCTTACTCCTTCTCCGCCACCCAATCACGTACAGACAGGGTGCCGAAGCTGAAGCCGAGGCTGAGGTTGGTTTTCGCGCGCGCGAAGCTGGGGTGTTCGAAGGTCTGCACGAAGTCGGTGCCGATGCGTACCGTGGCCTTGGCCCCCTGCAAGCGCACCTCGACCGGCACCCAGTCGCCGGCCTTCAGGGCGGGGCCGGACTGGCCGACCGCAATCGATTTGGGATCGGCCCCAGCGGGCGGGAAGGCGCGCACGGAAGTGCCGCGCGCGCTGGTGACAAAGCGGAAGACATGGCCGTCGGCGCCATTGGCGGTGAACACCACCGTCTTCACGGTCGGATCGGCACGGTAGGCGAAGCGGACCACGGCATCTTGATGGGCGAAGTCATAGAACAGGATGGGGCCATGGTCCTTGAACTTCTTGTAGAGGGCATCGTCCTGGGTGCAGGTGGCGATGCCAGCGGCAAACTGCCAGGGCCCGCGCTGGGCGCGGCGCACGGGATGATCGGCGGAAGTGAAGTCGTCGGTCAGGCGGGGGGTGTCGGCGGCCTGAAGGCCGGCGGCAAGCAGGAGGAGGGCGAGGCGGCGCATGTCAGTCGAGTTGCTTGAATTTGCCATCGGCACCGGGCCGGACACGGCCGTCGGCAAAGATGAAGGGTTTCGGTTCGGCAACCCGGCCGAGCGGACGCACGCCGGGCGCCTGTGCGCCGTCGAGGCCGAGGTCGTCGTTCATGCGCCCGGCCAGCGCGCGCAGTTCGGCGACACGGGCCGGTTCGGCGGCGACGAGGTTCTTCGACTCGGCGATGTCGTCGCCGAGGTGATAGAGCTCGTTCTTGTCGAGGTGCAGTTTCCAGGGTCCGGAACGCACGGCTTCGAGCTTGTGGCCGCGGTAGTAGTGGAAGACCTCATGGCCAGAGGCGCCGGGCTGGCCGCGCAGCAGGGCGGAGAGATCGCGACCGTCGAGCTTGACCTGGGGCAAGCTCGCACCGGCGAGGGCGGCGAAGGTCGGCAGGAAATCGAAGTGCCCGGTGATGGCATCCGTGCTGGAGCCGGCGGGAATGGTGCCGGGCCACCAGGCGAGGGTGGCGACGCGCAGGCCACCCTCGTAGGTCTGCCCCTTCGAGCCGCGCAGCGGCGTGTTCTTTGAGCCGTGGTTGAGGGCGCCGCCGTTGTCGCTGGTGTAGATCACCAGGGTGTTTTCGGCGAGCCCGAGCTCGCGCAGCAGGTCGAGGATGCGACCGGTGCTGGCATCGATTTCCTGGGCCCAGTCGCCGACGAGGCCGTTGGGCGACTTGCCGATCCAGCCCTTGTCGGGGTAGAGCGGGAAGTGCACGGCGGTGTGCGGCAGGTAGAGGAAGAAGGGCCGGTCCTTGCTGGCGCGGATGAAATCGAGCGCCTGGTCGGTGTAGCGACGCGTGATCGTGTGCTGTTCCTCGGCTTTGACCCGTTCGATGGCGTCGGTGTTTTCGACGAGCGGCAGCGGCGGCTGAGTGTTGCCGCGCAGGCCGGCCTCATCGTTGGCGGGCGGGGCTTTTTTGCCCTTCGTGCCGGCCTTGGGCAGGGGTTGGCCGGGGTTGCTCTTCGAACCCTCGGCGGCGGTGCCCATGTCGTTCGAGTAGGGGATGCCGTAGTAGCGGTCAAAGCCCTGCGCGTTGGGCAGGAAACCCGGCTGGTCGCCGAGGTGCCACTTGCCGATGATTGCCGTCGCGTAGCCCACTTCTTTGAGCAGTTCCGCAACGGTGATTTCATTGGGCGAAAGCGCGGCTTTATCCTGAGGGAAGAGGACGTGAGGAATAGGCAGCGCACGCTTGGCGTAGGAGCCGGTCATCAGCGCAGCTCGCGACGGCGAACAGACGGGCGCGGCGTAAAACGATGTGAGTTTGCATCCTTCGTT
>CAZSBO010000044.1:6579-13885 GCA_964605265.1 uncultured Prosthecobacter sp. | reverse complement strand
CCAGCCGAGGTGCCACTTGCCGATGCAGGCGGTCGCGTAACCACGGGTCTTGAGGACCTCGGCCACCGTCGTTTCGTTCGGATTCAAGCCGATGGCACCGGCAGGAAAGAGCACGTGCGGGGTGGGCAGGACCCGCTTCGGGTAGCAGCCGGTCATCATCATGGCGCGCGAGGGCGAACAGACCGGCGCCGCGTAGTGACTGGTCAGCTTCAGGCCCTCCCGGGCCATGCGGTCGAGGTGGGGCGTGGCGTTGTTCGAGCCGAAGGGGCCGATGTCGGCGTAGCCCTGGTCATCGATGTTGATGAGGACGAAGTTCGGCGGCGCCGCGACGAGCGCGGCGCAGGCCAGGAAGAACAGGGAGAACAGACGGATCATGACAGCGCTGGGGAACGCCGCGCCGCCGCCGTTCTCGCAAGAGAATGGCCGAAGGTCAGACCGCAGACGAGTC
Organism: uncultured Prosthecobacter sp.; assembly: GCA_964605265.1. Lineage (GTDB taxonomy): Bacteria > Verrucomicrobiota > Verrucomicrobiia > Verrucomicrobiales > Verrucomicrobiaceae > Prosthecobacter. The sequence continues at coordinate 13,437 of CAZSBO010000044.1, read as the reverse complement.
CGACTGCTCCGACTGCTCCGACTGCTCCGACTGCTCCGACTGCTCAGGCTGCTCAGGCTGCTCAGGCTGCTCAGGCTGCTCAGGCTGCTCAGGCGCCGGCTCAGCTGCCGCGGCCGCCGCCGCCCCAGCGGGCACCAGTTTGCCGTCGGGGGTGAATTTCATGCCGGCCACCTTGGCGGCCTCGGCGGCGGGACCACCGAAGCCGAGCAGGGTGGCCACCTCGTCCTGCACCTGGGCGAGTTCGTCGAGGTGCAGGTCGGGATCACGAATCAGAAAGACCTCGCCGGTCTTCTTGTTTTCGTAGAAGAGCATGCGGCCGTCCTCGGTCTCCTTGGTGGCGGTGGGCGTCAGGATGCGCTTCCGCTCGAGCATGAGGGCCAGAATGTAGCGGGCGTTTTCGGTGGCCGGATGGTCCTCCTCGATGAAGCGCTGGAGCAGGCTCATGGCGCTCTCCTTGCTGGTGACCTCGGGCTTTTCCTCGACGACGTTGGGCGAGTAGGTCGTGCGCCAGTAAGCGATGGGTTTGCGCTCGCTCGTCTCCTGCGCCCAGGCGTCGAGGGCGACGTCGCGGCGCAGGTAGCCGCTGGTCTCGGGGTCGAAGTAGATGGCGGTGTGGAAGACCTCGCCTTCGACGAAGGGTCGCTCGGTGAGGGCGCACTGATGGGAGCGGGAGCGGATGGACCAGTTCTGGATCATGGTGGGGGTCAGGCGGCGGCGCGGCGGCGCGGACGGACGGGGGCCGGCTTGCGCTTGAAGAGAAAATCGAGGCTGAGGCGCGGCAGATCGCGGTTTTGCGAGCGCAGGTGCAGGAGGAAGAGACCGAGGCTGCCGAAGACCGCGTGCGGGATCCAGGCGGCGGTGGCGGCGGGCAGGTGGCCGCCCTTGGCGAGGTTGAGGCAGAGGTTGTTGAGGAAGAGCACGCCGAAAAACAGGAAGATCGAGCCGGCAATGCCGCCGACGGCACCGCGGCGCGACCAGGCGATGCCGAGGGGAGCAGCGACGAGGGCGAGCGCCAGGCTCTGCCAGGGCATGGCGTAGCGATGGTGGAAGTGAGCGCGGAAGGCGGCGAGTTTGTCGGCCGGATCGTTGGCGTGGGTTTTCAGGTAGGAAACGATCTCCGGCACACCCATCGACTCGGCCTTGAGGGCATAACTGACCATGCTCCAGGGCGTCTCAGTGAAGTCGCGCATTTCCAGGACCCCGCCGGCGGGATCGGTGGCGGAGGTCGCGCCCGGAAAGAGTTGGACGAGGGCGGGCCGGCCCTCGAGATAGCGCACCTCGCGACCGTCAAAGAAGCGCCAGAGGCCGTCCGGGCGCCAGGTGGCGGAGTCGGCATGCAGGACGCGGACGAGGCGTTCTTCGGCATCGAACTCGCGCACCTGCACCGAGCGCAGGCGCCCCTCGCGCAGGGAAAACGGAAAGCTGCCGACGTACCAGACGCGGCGGGTGAGCGGGTCGCGATGGAGCAGGGCGGAGGCGCGGATCGAGTCCTTCTGACGCTCGTCCATGGCGCGCAGCACGGCCTTGCGATTGCCCTCGGCGCGCGGCGCCCAGTGGTAGTTGGCAGCAGTGCTGAGCAGGGCGGCGGCGAAGGCGACCACGAAGACCGGGCGCAGGATCTGACCGACGCTGCGGCCGGAGCCGAGCATGGCGACGATCTCGTTGGCGCGCGACATGCGGGTCAGGGTGTACAGAATGGCGAGCAGCAGGGCCGCCGGCATCACCGAGACGTAGATGAAGGGAACGATGCCGAGGTAAAACAGCAGCACCTGGCGCGTCGAGCTGCCGACTTCCTGGAATTCCTTCAGGTTGTCGAGCAGGTCCATGATCATCCACAGTGAGGTGAAGGCGATGAAGCAGAAGATCAGCGGGGCGAAGAAGGTGCGCAGGGTGTAGCGCTCCAGCGCCCCCTGGCGGACGTAGTAGCGCAGCAGGGCCGGCGGACAGAAGGCGGCCAGGGCAATCATCACCAGCTTGACCCAGTAGGCGGCCAGCACGGGCGGTTCGCCCAGCTCGGTCATCTGCATCGGCCCGAGGTGCTGGGCGATGTCGGCGCAGGCGGCCCAGGCGGCGACCGAGACACCGGCGACCCAGGTGGGAAAGACGAGTTTGCGCGGGTTGCCCCACTGGCGCAGCAGGATGAAGACGTAGATGCCGCCGCCAACCAGCATCCAGGTGTCGAGGTAAGGCAGCAGCAGGGAGACGATGCGCAGCAGCGGGCCGGCGGCGGGCGCGCCCGCCTCGGCGACCAGGCGACCGCCGCGCACGTCGTAGCCGGCCACCTCGGCCGGGTTTTCCAGGTGATGGCGCTGGCTGGCCAGAAAGACCATGGCCAGCAGGCCGACGGCGAAGGCCGTGCGCCCGAGGTACGGCCAGGTGCGCAGGCGTGCGGCCAGGCGGCCGACGCCGTGCAGCAGTCGCTGGAGGCCTTTCATCATGCGGAGGGTGAGACTTGGCCAGAAGCCGGGCGGAGTCAATGCGGGAAGGCCGCCGCAGGCTGCTGGCCCGGCTCGGCCAACGCCTCGCGCAGCGCCGCCGCCACGCGTTCCGGAGTCAGGCCGGTCATGCAGTCGTAATGCCCGAAGGGACACTCGCGCTTGAAGCAGGGGCTGCAGGGCACGTGATGGCGCAGCACACGGTGGCGGTCGCCCACCGGACCGGTGAGCACGGGTTCGGTGCTGCCGAACAGGCTGACGGTGGGCACGCCGAGCGCGGCGGCCAGATGCATCGTGCCGGTGTCATTGGTGAGCAGCAGGCGACAGCCGCGCAGCTCGGTGATCAGCTCCGACAGACGGGTCTTGCCGACGAGGTTGCGGTGGCGGACCGGGCCGGCCAGGCGCGACAGTTCCTCGCCCATGGCGGCCTCGCCGGGCGCGCCGAAAAAGACCCATTCCAGGTCGGGTCGCTCGCCGCCGACGGTGTGCAGTACCTCGGCAAAGCGCTCCAGCGGCCAGCGTTTTGCGGGGCCGTACTCGGCGCCGGCGCAGATGCCGATGCGCAGGGGGCCGGGCGGCAGCGGCGCGGCTGGCGGCCCCTGCTCAAAGCCGGTGATGTCGGCACCGCAACTGCGGGCGGCATGCAGGTAGCGGCGCGCATGGTGCCAGGGTGGGCCGACGACCTTGGGTTCCTTGACGATCTGGTTGAGCAGGCGCGAACGCAGCGAGCCGCGGTAGCCGACCAAGCGCGGCAGGCCGGCCAGCCAGAATTCGAGGGTGCTACGCGTCGAATTCGTCAGCAGGATGCCGGCATCCCAACGCGGGCCGGCCGTGCGCAGGCGGCGGGCAACGGCGAACAGGCCCTCCTTGCCCTGCTTGCCGATGTAGGCATCGACCTCCGGCTGCGCCTCCCAGAGTTCGCGCAGTTTTTCCGGACCGAAGACGGTCAGCCGCAGGTCGGGCCGGCCGGCCTTCAGGGCGCGCACGGCGGGCAGGGCCATGCAGGCGTCGCCCAGCCAGTTCGGCGAGCGCACGAGCAGCTCAAAACGCTGCAACTGGGCGGGATCCATGCCCTCGGGCAGGGCGATGCCGCGCTTGTAGCGGCGCAGCAGGAATTGCGGGCGCGGGGTCTTCCAGCGGTTGTGCACCCAGAACCAGTTGTGCGGCTGCTCGCGAATGACCGCCTCGACCGCCTGGTTCATCCGGCAGGTCAGGCCCTCGATGGACAGGCCGGCGGTGGTGGTGTCCAGCAAGGGCCCGCCAACGATGCGCCAGCGTCCGGGGCCGTCGTCATAGACCGTGACCGTCATCATCAGGCCGCGACAGCGATGGGCCATGAGCGGGGCGATGGGGGTGGTGGAAGCGAGGCGACCAAAAAACGGGCACCACAGGCCCTGGTCGCCGGCGTGCTGATCGACCAGCACGCCGAGGGTGCCGTTGTCGCGCAGGTGCCGGAGCGGCGCGGTGAAGCCGGCCTGACGATCGAACAGGACATAGCCGAGCTTGCGCCGGCGGCGCAGAACCAACGCGTCGAGGAAGGGATTGCGCAGGGGTTGGTAGACGGTGGCCGGGGGCCCCTTGAAGGCGAACACACTGGGCAACTGGGCCAGCAGTTCCCAGCAGCTCGTGTGTGAGACCAGGTAGATCACGGACCGGCCGGCGAGCGCGGCCTTGCGCGCCGGCTCCATGCCCTCGACCCGGACCCGGCGCAGGATGGCCTCGGCGTCGAGCATGGCAATGCGCAGGCCGCAGAGCAGGTTGGCGCCGAGCGTGGCGAAGTGGGCGCGGGCCGTACGCCGTCTCCAGGCCTCATCCTGTTCGGCGCCGAAGGCAATCCCGAGGTTGTGCAGGGCGAGCCGGCGGTACTTGCCAAACAGGACAAAGCTGATGAGGCCCAGCAGGCGGCCGAGGTGCCAGACCGCCACCATCGGCAGCAGCCGCAGCAGGCCCTCGACGCAACGGAACAGGGCGTAGGCCAGCCAGTGCCCGGCGAGTTGCAGCGGGGTGAAGGCGGAGGGCGCGGATTTTGGCATCGCCCGACCATGGCAAGGCCGCCCGGGCCTTGCAACCACCGCCCGGTGCGGGTGAGTTTGCGTTGGCAGCGGCCGCGGCTGTGGTAGATTCCATGTTTATGGCCCTCCTGCGCGTCGATAACCTCCAGGTCCACTTCCCGGTCCGCACCGGCTGGCTGCGGCCGGCCGCGGTGGTGAAGGCGGTCGATGGGGTCAGTTTCGAGGTCGAAGAAGGCCGCACGCTCGGTGTCGTCGGCGAGAGCGGCAGCGGCAAGTCAACCGTTTCGCGCGCGCTGCTCAAGCTGGTGCGGCCGACCGGCGGCCAGGCCTGGTTCGACGGCCGCGAGATCCTCGGCCTGAGCGAGGCGGAATTCCGGCCCTTGCGCCGGCAGATGCAGATGGTGTTTCAGGATCCGATCGGCTCGCTGAACCCGCGCATGACCATCGAATCCGTGCTGGCCGAGCCCCTGCAACTGCATTTCCAGGACCTCAACCGCGCCCAGCGCCGGGATGTTTCGGCCGCCCTGCTCAGCCGGGTCGGCCTGCCCGAGGACTCGCTGGTGCGCTACCCCCATGAGTTCAGTGGTGGCCAGCGCCAGCGCATCGGCATCGCCCGGGCCCTGGCGGTGAAGCCACGCTTCTTGATCTGCGATGAACCCGTCAGCGCGCTCGACGTCAGCGTCCAGGCCGCCATTCTCAACCTGCTCAAGGACCTGCAGGACGAATTCAAACTCACCTACCTGTTCATCGCCCACGACCTTGCCGTGGTGCGGCACATGAGCGACAGCATCGTGGTCATGAACGGCGGCAAGGTCGTCGAAGCCGGCCCGGCCGACCAGGTCTGCGAGCGGCCGCAGCACGAGTACACCCGCCGCCTGCTCGATGCCGTGCCCGCGCTCGGCTGACCCTCTTCCGGACCCGCCATGACCCCGCTGTTCAAGAAATTCCTCGGCATCAACTGGCTGCTTATGCTCACCATGGCCGGGCTGCTCAGCTTTGGCGTGTACGCGATCTACAACGCCTCCTCCTTCCGCGAGGCCTCGGACTTCGCCATCAAGTGGAAGCAGCAGCTCACCTGGATCGGCCTGGGCGTGCCCTTCCTCTTCGCCGCCAGCCTGCTCGATTACAAATGGGTGCGCTGGGCCTGCTGGCCGATGTACCTGGCCGGCATCGGCGGCCTCGTCTACCTCCACCTCTACGGCATCGAGATCAACGGCAACAAGAACTGGGTCATCATCGCCGGTCAGTCGGTCCAGCCCTCGCAGTTCGCCATCATGGCCGGCATCCTCATGCTCGCCGTCGTCTTCGGCGACCTGCCGCGCATCTGGCCGGTGTTCCGCCGGCCCTGGCTGCGCATCCTCGTCGGCGGCATCCTCGCCGGCGTTCCGGCGGCCATGGTCATCAAGGAGGACCTCGGCTCCGGTCTGGTCTGGGGACCGGTCTTCCTGTCCATGCTGCTCGTCGGCAGCATCCCCTTCCGCTACCTCATCACCTTCCTGCTCGGCGCCCTCTGCGTCATCCCGCTGGTCTACTTCTTCGTGCTCAAGGACTACCAGCAGGCGCGCATCGACACCACCTGGTACCTGCTCACCAACCAGAGCGAAAAAGTCGACACCCGCGGCCACGGCTGGGTGCCGAACTTCGTCCAGACGGCGGTCGCCTCCGCCGGCTTCGAGGGCAAGGGCCCGCTCTCGGAAAAGGTGCCCGACCAGCGCTCGATCCACCGCCTGTTCTTCCCCGAGGCGGAGTCGTTCAGCGACTACATCTTCGGCGTCATCTGCGAGGAGTTCGGCTTCCGCGGCGCGGTGCTGCTGCTCACCGGCATCGCCCTGCTGCTCATCCAGGGGGTGTTCATGGCCTTTTACTCGCGCGACCAGCTCGGCCGGCTCATCGTCGCCGGCGTGGTGACGATGTTCTTCGCCCACACCTTCCAAAACGCCGGCATGAACCTGTGCATGCTGCCGGTCATCGGCCTGCCCATGCCCTTCATCAGCTACGGCGGCACCTTCATGATCGTCACCCTCTTCCTCATGGGCATGATGCAGAGCGTCTGGGTGCACCGCAACATCTCGCCGGTGCTGAAGAAAGCTGGTGCCCACCGACCGGATCCCGCCGAGGACGAGGAGGTCTGAGCCCCGCATCTTGGGCTTGTGCCCCGCGCGTTTTGGCTTTCAGTGCTCGCTCATGCTCGAATTGATCGGCGTCTCCCGGCGCGTCCCGCACAAGCGCGGGGCCGTGCCCGTGCTCCATGAGGTGAGCTTCGGCGTGCCCGCCGGCCACCTCATGACGGTGATCGGCGCCACCGGCAGCGGCAAGACCTCGCTCATCAGCCTGCTCGCCGGCCTCGAAAAACCCGCCCAGGGCGCCATCCTCTTCCACGGCGAGGACTGCGACAAACGCCCCCTGCACCC
>CAZSBO010000044.1:0-6479 GCA_964605265.1 uncultured Prosthecobacter sp. | reverse complement strand
GCCCTGGTGCTCTGCGACGAATTCACCGACGGCATGGACGCGCGCTCCGAGCGCGAGTTGGCCGCCCTGCTCAAACTCGTCGCCGGCGATCACCCGGCACGCGTCGTCATCCACGCCACCCAGACGGTTGGCAACCTCGCCGCCTACGACACCGTCGTCATCCTGCACGAGGGCCACGTCTGCTTCCACGGCCCCTCGCGCGCGGTCACCCACTACTTCAGCATCGCGGCCATGGACGAGCTGTACCCGCGCCTGGCCAAGCGCCCGGCCGAACGCTGGGGCGATTCCTGGTCGCGCCACCGCGACTCCTACTACGACGCTTTCCAGCTCGGCGGCTTGGGCGAACCGGCACCGACCAGCCAGGAGATCGAGCCGGCAGCCGCCGCGCCGCCCTCGAAAAAGACCGGCTACGTCGACATCCGCCCCGTGCCCGAGGGCCGCAAGCCGCCGCCCGCCCTGCCCTCCGCGTTCGCCCAGGCCGGCCACCTCATCCAGCGCCGCTGGACCCTGCTGCGCCGAACCCGCGCGCAGTGGCTGCGCCACCTGAGCGTGCTCGTGCTGGCGCCGCTCGCCGCCGTCCTGCTCGTCCTGCCCAACCGCGGCTTCCTCGCCCGCCTCGCCGGCCAAACCCCGCCGCCGGAAGTGCTCTGGCCCGCCGCCTACACCTGCATGATGGCGCTCTGGGTGCAGATCCTGCTGGCCCTCATGATGGGCGTGCGCGCCGGTGCCCGCGAAATCGGCATCGAGCGCCCCCTCTACGAACGCGAACGCGCCGGCGGCCTGCGCCCCGGTGCCTACCTGCTATCCAAACTCGGCTTTGTCCTGCCGCTCGTGCTGCTGCAGGCCTTCGCCCTCGGCGTGCTGCCCGACCTGCTCACCGGCGGCCTGCCCGGCAACGCAGCGCCGCGCGTGCCGCTGCTGGCCCTCACCGGGGTCGCCTTCGCCTGCCTCTGCCTCGGCATCTCCGCCTGCAGCGCCAACGCCGAGCGCGCCCACAGCCGCTGCTGGATGCTGTTCTTCTACAACCTCATGCTCGCCGGTGCCCTGCTCGGTTTCCCGCGCGCCCTCGGCAATGCCATCCACCCCTTCATCACCGCCTACTACGGCTGGTCGGGCAGCATCGAGACCCTCGAAAACACGGTCGTCTTCGTGCCCATCACTCAGCTCGTGCGCACCTGGTTCGCCACGCCGGGCCAGGCCTTCATCGCCCTCACCGCCCATGCCGGGGTCGGCATCCTGGCCGCTTGGTTCGGCCTGCGCCAGCGACGCTGACCCGCCTCAACGCTGGATGTCGCCGGGCCGCCAATCGCCCTCGGCCGGCCGGGTGATGTCGAGCGACTCAATGCCGGGATGGGTGAACCGCAGGCGCTTCTGCCGGAACAGGGCGCCGAGCGCCTGCTTGAAGGCCTTCTTGCTGGCGCCAAACGTCTCGCGAATCCGCTCGGGCGGACTGTCGTCGTCGAAATCCAACCTGCCCCCGGCCGCCTTCAGCGCCGCCAGGATCTGGTCGGCCAGCGGTTCGACCCGCTGGTAGCCGGCCGCATCCAGACTGAGATCGATCTTGCCGCCCGGACGCACGGCGGTGACGTAGCCGCGCAGGGCCTGACCGGTCGCCAGCGGCGGATCGCCGGGCCGACGGAAAATCAGGCCGAGGTGGCTGTTTTCGACCACGGCATTCCAGCCGAGCGGGGTGCGGTTGGCGACCAGCAGGTTGACCGGACTGCCGGCGCGCCAAGGGGCCGGCTGGCGGCTGGCGTGGCGCCCCAGCCGGGCACTGGCGATGAGGCGATCGCTCTTCGGATCGACCTGCACATGGACGACGACGGTGTCGCCCTCGCGGACGCGCCCCTCCTGTTCCGCGTAGGGCAGCAGCAGGTGCTTGGGCAGGCCCCAGTCGAGGAAGGCCCCGGCGCGGGGATGCACGGCGACGACGCGCAGGGCGGCGAAATCACCGGCCATGGCCAGCGGTCGCTGGGTGGTGGCAATCAGGCGATCCTCGGAATCGCGGTGGACGAAGACCTCGAGGGTCGTGTCCGGGGCGGTGCCGGGGGGGACCTGACCGGAAGGCAGCAGGATCTCGCCGTGGTCACCGCCATCGAGGTAGGCCCCATGCAGGGAACCGCGAACCACCGTCAGCACATTGAGTTTGCCGAGCGTGGCCATGGCAGAACAGCCCGGGTTGCGGGCGGGCGAAAAAAAGACGGCGCCGCCCTGAGGCGGCGCCGGAAAGGGATCAGGCCTCGTTCTGGCCGACTTCCTTGACGGTCATCGCCTGCTTGCCGATGCGGCCGCGCAGGTAGTGCAGACGGGCGCGGCGGACCTTGCCCTGCTTGGTGACCTCGATCTTGGCGACCTTCGGGCTGTGCAGGGGGAAGACGCGCTCGACGCCCTCGCCGTAGGAGATTTTGCGGACCGTGAAGGCCTCGTTGATGCCGGTGCCCTTGCGGGCGATGACGATGCCGGCGAAGATCTGAATACGCTCCTTGTCGCCTTCGACGACGCGGGTGTGAACCTTGATCGTGTCACCGACGCGGAAGGCGGCGACTTCGGATTTCAGTTGTTCAGATTCGATTTTGGCGATGATGTTGCTCATGACGGATGTCCTTTCCCCCTCGTCAACACAGTTCCCATGAGGGGCGAACCGGGAGAGGGGCGGGCACAGTGGATGCGATCTTTGCTTTCGCAAACGGTTTTTCTTGCCGGTGAAAACCTTTTGCCGCCGGCACCGCCCCCATGCATAGGGAGGCCATGACCGCCGCCTTCCTGCTTGCCGACGTCGGCAACGGCCGCATCAAGCTGGCCCTCGCCTCGCCGGAGGCCCTGCTCGACCGCCGCGAATGCCCGACCGCCGGCCTCGACGCCACGGCCCTGCGCGCGGTGCTCGACGGCTGGTCGTTCGACCGGGCCGTAGTGTGCAGCGTCGTGCCGGCCGCCGTGCCGGCCTTCCGCGAGGTCTGCGGCCCCACCCTGCTCGAACTGCGCCACGACACGCCCCTCGGCATCGGCATCCGCTACCCCCAGCCGGAGCGAATCGGGGCCGACCGACTCGCCAATGCGGTCGCCCTGGCCCATCTTTATGGGGCGCCGGGCATCGTCATCGACTTCGGCACGGCGGTGACCTTCGACATCCTCTCGGCCGACCGTCATTATGTGGGCGGCGTCATCGCGCCCGGCCTGCGCCTGATGACCGACTACCTGCACGAGCGCACCGCCCTGCTGCCCAAAGTCGAGCTGCGCGAGCCGGAACGGGCCATCGGCCGCTCGACCGAGGAGGCCATCCTCGCCGGCGCCGCCATCGGCTACCGCGGCATGATCCGCGGCATCCTCGACGCCCTGCGCCGCGAGCTGCCGGAGGTGCCGCTGCAGCTCGTCGCCACCGGCGGCGATGCCGGCTGGATCACCGCCGGCCTCGGCGAAAGCGTCGTCGTCGACGCGGATTTGACCTTGCAAGGCCTGCGTTTGGTGGGCAATCTCGCCGCCGCCCGGGCGGACGGCTGAAGCCCCGCCCCATCCCCACCCTCACCATGCGGCCTGTCTCCATGTCCACCGCCCCCATCACTTCCGTCGGCATCGATTTCGGCGGCACCTCGGTCAAACTCGGCGTCTGCCGCGACGGCGAGCTGCTCTGCACCGACACCCCCATCCCGACCGCGAACTACCACGGTCCGGCCGCCCTGATCGGCGAGATGGCGGCGCGGGTCGCCAAGCTGCGCGAGACCTATCCCGACATCGCCGCCATCGGCGTCGGCGTGCCCGGCCTGGTCGACTTCGAGCACGGCTTCGTCCACATCCTCACCAACGTGCCGGGCTGGAAGCACGTGCCGCTGAAGGCCCTGCTCGGCGAGAAGACCGGCCTGCCGGTGGTCGTCGAGAACGACGCCAATGCCATGGCCTACGCCGAGTTCCGCTACGGCGCCGCCCGCGGGCTCAACAACGTCGTCGCCCTGACCATGGGCACCGGCATCGGCGGCGCCCTCATCCTCAACGGCCAGATGTACCGCGGCAGCAACTGCGCCGCCGGCGAGATCGGCCAGATGAGCATCCACTTCGACGGCCGCGCCGGCCACTACGGCAACCTCGGCGCTCTCGAGAAGTACACCGGCAACCAGCAGATCGCCGAACACGCCATCCAGCGCTACACCGAGGCCGGCATCGCCAAAACGCCCGACGACTGCACGCCGAAAAAGATCGCCGAGGCCGCCCAGGCCGGCGACGACATCGCCCGCCAGATCTGGGACGAGGTGGCCGACTGGCTCGGCACCGCCCTCTCCAGCATCGCCTGGCTGCTCAACCCCGACGCCTTCGTCATCGGCGGCGGTGTCGCCCAAGCCGGCGACCTCATCTTCGACCCGCTCAAGCGCAAGGTGCAGTCCATGCTCAGCACCGTCGTCTGGGAGCGCCTGCAGATCGTGCCCGCCCGCTTCAGCAACGAATCCGGCATCATCGGCAACGCCGCCCTCGCCGCCGACAGCCTGCACAGCTAGGAGCACAGAGCTTGGAGCCTAGAGCTCAGAGGCTCCACTCCCCGCCCTTATCCCTTATCCCTTATCCCTTATCCCCTATCCCTTCTTCCATGTCCCTCCCCTCCGACCGCGCTGAACTGGCCGCCCTGCTGCGCGCCAAATCCGTCAAGACCGGCAAATTCACCCTCGCCTCCGGCAAGGAGAGCGACCTCTACGTCGACTGCCGTGTCACCACCCTCGACGCCCGGGGAGCGGTCCTGGTCGGCCGGGTCCTGCACGACCTGCTGCGCCGCGAGGAAGCCGCGCGCGGCTTGAGCATCGGTTCGCTCGGCGGTTTGACCCTCGGCGCCGACCCCATCTCGCTCGCCGTGGCGATGAGTTCCAGCCTGGCCGGCGACGCCGATCCCGTGCAGCCTTTCACCGTGCGCAAGGAGCCCAAGGGCCACGGCCGCGGCCGGCGCATCGAGGGCAGCTTCAACCCGGCCCGCCCGGTCGTGGTCGTCGACGACGTCATCACCACCGGCGAATCCACCCTCAAGGCCATCCGGGCCATCGAGGAGGAGGGCGGCAAGGTCGCCTTCGCCCTCGTCCTGGTCGACCGCCAGGAGGGCGGCAAGGAAAACATCGAGAGCCAGAGCTGCCCGGTGGTCGCCGCCTTCACCCGCGAGGAACTGGTCGGTCCCGCCGCCTGACCCGCGCCATGCCCGCGCTGACCACCTACACGAAGCCGCTGACGCCCGCCCAGGCCACCAGCCTGCGGATCCTTCTGGAAGAGGAGGGCTGGGCCTTCGAGAGCAAGCCCTGGTGCCTGTTCGCCGCCAGCCGCGGCAAGGTCAACGTGCTCGTCTACGAGAAGGGCCCCAAGGTGGTCGTCCAGGGCAAGGACACCGAGGCCTTCGTGCTGAACACCCTGGAGCCGCGCGTGCTCGGCGTCGCCGAACTCGGCTACGAGGAGGTCCACCACCCCGAGCACTTCCAGCCGCACCTCGGTGTCGATGAAAGCGGCAAGGGCGACTTTTTTGGCCCGCTGGTCATCGCCGGCGTGTATGCCGATGCCAATGTGGCACGGATGCTGCGGGAGTGCGGGGCGGTGGACAGCAAACAGATCAGCAGCGACGCCAAGATCGAGAAACTCGCCGAGGCGGTGCAGGCCATTCCCGGCCTGCGCTGGGAGGTCGTACAGATCAATCCCGAGCGCTACAACGCGCTCTATGCCAAGTTCGGCAACCTCAACCGCCTGCTTGCCTGGGGCCACGCCAAGGTGATCGAGGTCCTGCTCGAGCGCGTGCCCGACTGCCCGCGCGCCGTCTCCGACCAGTTTGCCAACCCCACCGTGCTGCAGCGCGCCCTGCAGGAGAAGGGCCGTGGCATCGAGCTGGTCCAGCGCACCAAGGCGGAGAGCGACCCCGCCGTCGCCGCCGCCTCGATCCTGGCGCGTGAACGTTTTGTGAAATGGCTGCGTGAGACCGGCGACAGCCTCGGCATCCCCCTGCCCAAGGGCGTGTCGGCGGCCGTCAAGGACAGCGCCCGCCGCGTCGCCGCCGCCCAGGGCGCCGAAGGCCTGGGCCGGGTCGCCAAACTGCACTTCCGCACCACCGCGGAGGTGCTGGGCAGCTGAAAAACCCCTTCTGCCGCCGCTTCCGCCAACGTATCACTTGCAAGCCTCCCCCGACGCTCTAGCGGTTTCCCATCCCTCTCTCGACATGGCCAACATCACCAAACGCGATCTCGTCATCGAGCTGAGCAACAAGCTCGGCTTCCGCCAGCAGGATGTCCTCGCCCTCGTGGACGGCTTCATCGAGCAGGTCAGCACCAGCCTCGAGCGCGGCGACGAAGTCACCCTGCGCACCTTTGGCACCTTCGAGCTGCGCAAGGCCAAGTCGAAGATCGGTCGCAACCCGAAAAAGCCCGGCGACTCCGTCGTCATCCCCGAACGCTTCGTCGTCCGCTTCAAACCCGGCCTCGAACTCAAGCAGCGCGTCGCCGCCCTGCCCGTGCAGCCGAAGGAGTAGCGCG
>CAZSBO010000043.1:0-24776 GCA_964605265.1 uncultured Prosthecobacter sp. | reverse complement strand
GGAAGGCCAGGCCACTGAGGATGCGCTTGGCCAGCGGTTCCGCCTCCCAGCGGTGATGCTCGGTGACGTGGCTGGTGGCAAGCTCAAGCACGGTGACATCGTCGATCGGCGCGCTTTCCTGGGGCAGGAAGCCGAAATCGAGGCCCTTCTCCATCGTCACCTGGCCCTCGTCGGGCGGGGTCTCGCGCAGCAGCAGCGAGAACAGGGTCGACTTGCCGGCGCCGTTGGGACCGATCAGGCCGATTTTTTCGCCGCGGTTGATGTGGAAGGAGACACCGCTGAAGAGGGTGCGACCGGCGTAGGTTTTGGCGACGTTGGAAACGGAGAGCATGGGGGCGGCGGGTGCAGTCCATCGGCCAGAACCGTGCCGGGGGCAACCCCGCGCATGCATCCGCCGGCACCAAGCCAGCCTTGCCAGTGCGCAAACGCGGCCTAGGCTGGAGCGTTCATGGTATTGCGCATTTTCGACCGTTACCTCGGCCGGCAGGTCCTGTCCGCCACCCTCATGGGGGTGCTCCTGCTCAGTGGGGTCATGGTGCTCGGCAACGTCTACAAGAAGCTCGACGAACTGCTCGGCGGCACCGAACTGCCCTTCACCTTCATCCTCGAGTTCGTGGCCATGGTGATCCCGTTCTCGCTGATCTTCACCATCCCCTGGGCCTTCCTCACCGGCATCCTGCTGGTGTTCGGCCGGCTGTCAGCCGACAACGAGCTGGTCTCCCTGCGCATGACCGGCTGGTCGATGCCGCGCATCTGTCTGCCAGTCTTCCTGCTTGCCGCCGCCCTGTCGGGCATCTGCTACTGGGTCAACCTGTCGCTGGCACCGATGGCCAAGGACCGCATCAAGCGCATGTTCTACGAGGTCGCCCTGGAAAACCCGGCAGCCCTGTTCCAGCCCGGCCAGGTGCTCGACAAGGTGCCCGGCTTCATCATCCACACCGGCGGCCGCGACGGCGACCGCCTGCTCGACCTGCACATCGTCGAACTCGACCGCCGCCTGCCGCGCCGGGTGATCCGCGCGCGCTCGGCCGTGCTCGAATCCCAGCCGGGCGTGATCGACGTCGTCATGGTGCTCGAGGACGCCGAGATTGAGGAACTGCGCTACGACGAGCAGCAGCGCCTGGAAAAGGCCGACTTCCTGCGCGCGGGTCGCACCGCCCTGCTCTTCCCGCTGTCGCGCCTGAAAAACTCCAGCGTGCGCGTCAACGCCAGCATGAAGAGCACCGAGACCCTGTGGAACGAGGTGTTCGGCCAGACCGAGGGCGAGGCACCGGAGTCGAAGGAGCGCATGCGCTCACTCACCGAACTCAACAAGCGCTACAGTTTCTCGCTGGCCTGCTGCACCTTTGCCCTGGTCGGCATCCCGCTCGGCGTCACCGCCCAGCGACGGGAGACCTCGACCGGTTTCGCCCTCAGCCTGGTCACGGCGACCGTTTACCTGGTCTTCATCATTCTCGCCGACACCCTCAGCGACAAGCCGCACCTGTACCCGCACCTCATCATGTGGGCCCCGAACGTCATCTTCCTGGCGGCCGGCGGCTGGCTGTTCCGACGCCTCAACCAGCGATGAACGCGCCCGTCCCCCTCCGTCGCGCCGCCCTGCTCGCGATCGCCCTGCTGCTGCCTGCCTGCAAATGGCGACCCGCCGCCGAACCGGCCGAACCCGCCGTCGCCGTTCACTACCTGGCCGCCAGCGATCGCACCGCCTACCAGCAGATGCAGCGCCTGGTGCTGACCCGCCTGCTGGCGGAGGCCGATGCGCGTCTGAACCTGGTCCTGCATCCGGCCGACGGCAATGCCACACGCCAGGCGCAGCAGTTGCGTGCGGCGGCCCGCGAAAAGCCGGACTTCCTGCTGATCGATCCGCTCGATGCCACCGCCCTGGCGGCACCGCTGGCGGAACTGCGCCAGGCCGGAACCCGGGTCATCGGCCTCGGCGAGGCAGCCGCCACCCTCGACTGCGACACGGTCCTGCTCTGCCCGCAGAAGGAGCTGGGCCGACTGGCCGGCGACCTCATCCGCCGCTCTCTGGAGCGACGCGCGCAGGATCTTGGCCTGCCGACGCCCCAGGGACGGGTGGTGCAGATCCGCGGCGACGAGGAGGGGTCGGCCGGCCAGGCCCGCGACGAAGGCTTCCGCGCCGAACTGGCCAAGGGTCCCGGCCTGATGCTGGTGCATGACGCGCCCGGCTTCTGGACGCGCGAGCAGGCCGCCGAGCGGGTGCGCGAGGCCCTGCGCCTGCAGGGCGGGTTCGAGGCGGTGTATGCGCACGACGACCTGATGGCGGCCGGCGTCATCGAGGCCCTGCCCGCGGACGTGCGCGAGAACGTGCTGGTGGTTGGCACCGACGGCCACGGCGGCCGCGCCGGCGGCTACACTCTGGTCAATGCCGGTGTGCTTGACGCCAGCATC
The DNA here is from genome assembly GCA_964605265.1 of uncultured Prosthecobacter sp. GTDB lineage: Bacteria > Verrucomicrobiota > Verrucomicrobiia > Verrucomicrobiales > Verrucomicrobiaceae > Prosthecobacter. The sequence continues at coordinate 22,364 of CAZSBO010000043.1, read as the reverse complement.
TACCAGCCGCTGCTGGTCGACTTCGCGGTCCAGCTCATCCTCAAAAGCCTGCGCGAGCCGAGCTTCCGCCCCAAGCCGCAGTATGTGCTCCAGCCGCGCACGGTGACCCCGCGCGAACTCGACGACATCCGCCTGAACGGCATGGCTCCCTATCCGGAACCCTGACGGTCACTCGGCCGACTTGCGCGGCGCCTTCTTGGCCGCCGTTTTTTTGGCCGGGGCTTTTTTGGCGGGCGCCTTCTTCACGGTCGCGACTTTCGTTGCTGCCTTCCTGGCAGTCGGCTTCGGCGCCGCGGTTTTTTTGGTGGTGCGCCCCGGGGAGCGCTTGAGGGTCGCGCGGCGCGCGGCAGCGGCCTTGCCGGCCGTCGCTGCGGCGGCCGGGGCTTCCGCCTCTTCCTCCAGCGGCAGGCGCGGTGCATCGCCCCAGAGTTCTTCGAGGCGGTAAAACTCGCGCTTCTCCGGGCTGAGCACGTGCACCAGCACGTTCGGGTAATTGACGATCAGCCACTGGCTCTCGTAGTTGCCATCACCGCCGAGCGGCTTGAGGCCGTGGTCTTCGCGCAGGCGCTCGACGATCTCGTCGCGCACCGCACGCAGCTGCGGATTCGAGGTGGCCGTGCAGATGACAAAAAAGTCGGTGACCGGCGAGATGCCCCGCAGGTCAAGCAGGACAAGGTCGGCGGCCTTTTTGTCGGCGGCGTACTGGGCGCACAGGCGCGCGATTTCGAGGGTTTCCATGGTTGAGGGTTGACGGACTCCCTTCAAAGCCGATTTTTGGCAGGAAAGCAAGCCGGCAAAGACGCCGGCCGGGACAAACCGCACGCCGCCGCCCGAAACCCAGCCGGCGCGAACCACCCGCCCAACCGGGCCCTTCCCCCCCAAAAACCCCATGAACCCCCGCAACATCGCCCTCCTGCTTGTCATCCTGTCGCTCGGCTACGGGATCTGGCACTACCACTCCGACGCCGGCCGCCTGCGCCTGGAAATCGAAGCCCTGAAAACCGCCCACGCCGCCGCGCTCGACGCCAAGGACCGCGAACTGCAAAGCTCGCTGGCGGCGCAGAACGACCAGCATCAGAAGGCGCTGCAGGCGCTCAACGATGAGATGGACCAAAAACTCTCCCAGCTGCGCCAGAGCCAGCGCCAGCAGATCGCCCAAGCCTACAAGGAGTTTGAGAACATCTTTGCCGGCAACCGCCAGACGATGGAGTACCTGAACCTGCTCGAAGGCAAGGTGAAGGCCGGCCAGCAGCTGTCGAAGATCGAGGTCGAAAAACTGACCGTCATCACCAGCGGCATCGGTTTCCTGCAAAAGCAGTATCAGAAGCCGCTGCAGGAGTTCACCGCCCTGCAGGAGTACTTTGAGTCCGCCGCCAGCCGCCCGAGCGAAAAACCGAAGTCCAACTTCGGCTTCTTCAAGCGCATGTTCAGCAAGGACTTCCGCGAGGCGGAGAAGGAGTACTACCGCGAGGAGGGCGCCCGCCGCGCCTTCACCGAGGCCCAGGGCAAGTTCAATGAGGTCTATGCCGGCGCCCAGCGCTCGATGCGCGCCGTCAACCTCGACGCCGAGGGCCACCTGCGCAAGCTGACCGAGCTGATCGAGGACAAGAAGACTGCCAACACCGAGGATCTGGTCGGTTTCTTCGAAAAGGCGCGCCAGGCGCTGCGCACCCACCAGAACGTGCTCGACTTCGAGCCCGAACCGCCCACCCAGGCGCCCAAGGTGCAGCCCTGAGGCCACGCCGGCGCCTGACCCCTGACCCCACCCCTCGATGAGTGGCCGCGCGCGTCCGCCTTCGCCCGCCCTGCTCCTGCTCGTGCTGGCCCTGACCGGCACCGGGCTCGGCATCTGGCTGCATGGACGCGCGCCGGCGACCGCCCCCGTAGCAGCGGCGATCGCCCCAACGGAAGATCTGGCCGCGCAGGTGCGCCTGCTGGAAGGTCAGGTCGAGTACTTGCAAGGGCAGAATGCCGTGCTCGAAGAGGAAAACGCCCGCCTGCAGCAGCGCCTGGCCCAGGGCACACCCTCAACGGCGACGCGCATGGCCGCCGCCGATGGCGGGGAAGACCCGCCCGACTTCGCCGGCCTGAGCCTGGAACTGCTGAAATTCCGTCGCCTGCAGGCCCTGCCGCTGACCGTCACGGCCGCACCGCTGACGGAGGTCGAGGCGCGCATCCTCGACTGGCTGCGCCGGCGCCAGCCCGGCGACGAGGCCCCGCGCCTGGCCCTGGCGCTCCATGCCCTCGGCTGGATCGACCGACCGGTGGATCCCCTGCCCCTGCGCGCCGCCCTGCTGGCTCGCCAGCTCGGCGGCTGGTACGATCCCGGCAGCGGCGCACTGCACGTCGTCGACACCGCACCCGCCCCCGGCAAGCCGGCCCCTGACCGGCCACTGGCGGTCGCCTTCGGCCAGCTGCTGCGCGAGTATGGCGAGGTGCTGTTCCCCGAAAAAGCCCGGCTGAGCACCGATGCGCGCCTGGCACGCGAGGCGCTGCTGGCGGGCGACGCCGGCCTGACACGCTTTTTGTTCAGCCTGGAGAACCCGGCCGGGCAGGCGCCGAAAAGCATGCCCGCCGAGGATCCGGATCATCCGCTCAACGAGGTGGCGCTGCCGGTCTTCCTGCGGGAATTGTACCTGCACCCCTTCAACCGCGGCTTCGAGTTCGCCCGCGACCTGCACGGCACCGGCGGTTTCGCCCAGCTCGACGCCGCCTACTCGCGTCCGCCGGCCGGCGCCGCCGAACTGGCCGACCCGGCCCGCTTCCTCGCCGGCGAGGCGGCAGAACCCGAAGTGTTGTCGCTGCCGCCGCTCACCGCCGGCGGCGCCGCCCCCTACTGGGACGACCGCCTCGGCCCCTTCGCCTGCCTGACCGCCCTGCGCGCCTACAACAGCGATGAGGTGGCCGCCGCCGCCGTGCGCGGCTGGCGGGGCGACCGCCTGCTCGCCTTTGCCGCACCCGAACACCCGCGCGATCACGCGCTCTGGCAGACCCTCTGGCAGGATGCGGCGCAGGCGGAACGCTTTCGTGCGGCACTGCGCACCTGCCTGCTGCAGCGCTGGGATGTCGAGCCCGAGCCGGGCGACGGCGCTGTGCTGGCACTGCGGCCGCCGGGCCGCAGCCTGCGTCTGCTGAACAACCTCAACGGCCGCGGCGTGCTGCTCATCGATGCCGCAGACGACGCCACGGCATCCGCCTTGCAAGCCGCCGTGAATGCGGTATCCGCAGACGCTCCATGACCGCCAAGCAAGTGTTCTATTCCGGCCGCGTCCAAGGCGTCGGCTTCCGCTACACCGTCAAGCAGATCGCCTCCGGCTACGAAGTCACCGGCTTCGTCCGCAACCTGCCCGACGGCCGTGTCGAGCTGCAGGCGGGAGCCCACGAGGCCGACGAACTGGCGGACTTCCTCGCCGCCATCGACGAGAGCAACCTCGGCTCCCTGATCAAGGATCGTGAAACCCACGCGCTACCGGCTCCGACCGGCTGGCGCGGCTTCAGCATCGAAAAATGAACCTGCCCAGCCTCCTGCTCCGTACCGCCCTGCTCGCCCTCGGTCTCGCCGCCTGCACCGCGGCTCCGCCGCCTCCGACCGCCACCGCCAGACCGCGACTCAGCCCCGCCCAGCTGCAGCGGGTCGGTCAGCGCATCTGGCAGAACGAGTGCGCCGGCAGCGTCGCCGGCCTGACCAGCTGGAACGCCGGCGAGGATTTCGCCTCGCTCGGCATCGGCCACTTCATCTGGTACCCGGCCGGCCGCCGAGGCCCCTTCGAGGAGAGCTTCCCACCGCTGGCGGCGTTTTTAAGCGCCCGCGGCGTGCCCATGCCCGCCTGGACCGACGGCCCCTGCCCGTGGGACAGCAAGGCCGCCTTCGAGGCCGATGCCGGCGGCCCGCGCCAGCGCGAGCTGAGATCGCTGCTGGCCGGCAGTGTCGGCCTGCAGACCGAGTTCATCCTCGGGCGCCTGCAGCGGGCGCTGCCGAAAATGCTCGCCCAAGCCCGCCAACCGCAGCGCGTTGAGGCCGGTTTCCGCGGCCTGCTGGCGACCCCGGAGGGCGCCTTCTGCCTGATCGATTACGTCAACTTCAAGGGCGAGGGCACCGCCCCGGCCGAGCGCTACCGCGGCGAGGGCTGGGGGCTGCTGCAGGTGCTGGAGGGCCTGGCGGCACCGACCCCCGCCGGCTTCGCCGATTCCGCCAAACGCGTGCTCGCCCGTCGCGTCCAAAACGCCCCGCCTGAGCGCCGCGAACAGCGCTGGCTGGCCGGCTGGCACAACCGCTGCGACGGCTACCGACGTCCCCTCTAAGCCGGCGCTTGCGGGTTGCGTTCAGCCCGCTTTGTGCTTGGTTGAAGTTTCCCCCAACTGCCGCCATGTCCGCCCACTCCTCGTCCAACCCACCGGAATCCGGCTCCTTCTGGAGCGTCGCCAACATCGTCATCGCCGCTGCCGTCGGTGGCTTCGCCCTGTTCTGGGGTGGTGCGCTGATGATCGGCACGATTCGCCAGACCGCCGGCACGAAGGAAGCGGCCAGCCCGCCCGCGACCGCCCCTGCGGCCGCAGCCCCCGCCGCAGCGGAAGCACCTGCCGCGGCTCCGGCCGCTGCCGCCGCCCCGGCCCCGGCTGCCGCCTCGACGGAAGTCATCGAGATCACCCTCAAGCCGGACACCGCCAACCCGCTCGCCTACGACACCAAGGAGTTCACCGTCAAGGCCGGCGCCAAGGTCAAGCTGACCTTCAACAACGTCCACCCGACCGTGCCGCAGCCGCACAACATCGTCATCGGCAGCGCCGGCTCGAAGGACAAGCTCATGGGCCTCGCCATGCAGATGGCAACGGCGCCCGACGGCATGGCCAAGGGCTTCATCCCCGAGGCTCCGGAAATCCTCTTCCACACCAAGCTGCTGCAGCCGAACCAGACGGAAACGATCGAATTCACCGCTCCGGCCGCCGGCGAGTATCCCTACCTCTGCACCTTCCCCGGTCACGCCGTCCTCATGAACGGCGTCATGAAGGTGCAGTGAGGCGACCGCCAGCGCGGCCCCGGCCGTGCGGCAGGTCCGACCCGAGACGCCGATGCCCCTGCCGCTCTCCATCAGCATCATCTCGAAAAACGAGGAGTTGAACCTGCGGCGCTGCCTCGCCAGCGCCGCGGATCTCGCCGAGGAAATCGTCGTCGTCGATTCCGGTTCGACCGATGCCACCCTCGATGTCGCCCGCGAGTTCGGCGCCCGCGTCCAGCACCAGGACTGGCTCGGCCATCGCGACCAAAAAAACGTCGCCCTCAAGCTCTGCACCCGCCCCTGGGTGCTCGCGCTGGATTGCGACGAGGAGCTGTCGCCCGAACTGCGCCGCTCGATCCAGGCCTTCTTCGCCAAGGACCGCCACAAACAGCACGCCGGCGGCGTCATGGCCCGCAAGGTCTTCTTTCTCGGCCGCTGGATCACCCATGGCGACTGGTATCCCGACCGCAAGCTGCGGCTGTTCCGTCGTGAAGGCGCCATCTGGGGCGGCAGTCCCGAGCACGACAAGGTGATGCTGCCCGACGGCGCGCAACCGACCCTGCGCCTGCAGGGCGACCTGCATCACTACTCGTTCCGGGACATGAGCCACTACATCTCCAAGATCAACGGCTTTGCCGATGTCTTCCTGGCCCGCCAGGAGGCGGAGCAGGCGCGCTGGCGACTGATGCCGACAGTGCTGCGACCGCTCTGGCGCTTCTTCCGCGCCTACGTGCTGCGCCGCGGCTTCCTCGATGGTTTCGCCGGCCTGTGGATCGCCGTCGCCACGGCCTTCTTCGCCTTTGTCCGCTACAGCCGGAAGTACGAGGCCGAACAGACCCGCCGCCAGCCCTGACGCGCATGCCGTTCCTCCCGCGCCGCCTGCCGCTGCTGCTGCTCGCCCTGGCCCTGGCCGGCTGCCTGGCCCCACCGAAAAGTCCGCGCGTCCGCCCGCTGCTGCAGTGGCGCTTCAGCGACTCGGTCAAAGACGGCCTCGGCGCCCGCCTCGACGCGGCAGCCATCGCCTGGAAGGATCTCGGCGCCGCCAATCGCACCCGGCGGGCCCGCGCCGAAACCACCTACGAGGAGGCTCTGACCGGCCTGCTGCGCACCTGGAACCGGTCCCAAGCGCCCTACCAGTGGCGCGACGGCGCCCTCTTCCACGCCGGCGAGCGCAGCTACCGGATCCGCTTCACCAGCGACAGCCAGGCCGAACCCGTGGCCGCCCCCGAGCTCGCCAACCTGCGCCTCGCCGCCGAGATCCGCCCGGGCCGTGCGCAGGAGATTGCCATCGAGGGCCTCGGTGTGCCGGTGGTCGGCCAACTCGACGATCCCGGCGCCCATCCGCTGCTGCCTCCCAACGGCGCCCACCTCGCCCTCACCGCCCTGCTCGAGTTCGGCCCGTCGTTGCCCGGCCAGCCGCGCGAGGTGCACCTGCGCCTGGTCAACCCCCTGCAGCAGCCGCGCCGTCGTGTGGCCGGCCGCGACTGGCCGCTCGCCGCCAACTACACCGCCGCCAAGGCCCTCGCCCTCGACGATGGCTTCCTGAAAAAGTTCTCGCTGGTCGGCCTCTTCTATCCGGAGAAGACCCTCGCCGACAGCCGGATCTACCAGCTCGACCCCTACGACCCGCAGCGCATTCCCGTCGTCTTCGTGCACGGCCTGATGTCGGACCCGCACATCTGGTACCCCTGCATCAACGCGATCTACGCCGACCCCGTCCTGCGTGCCCGCTACCAGCCCTGGTACTTCCTCTACCCCACCGGCATGTCCGTGCCCGCCACCTCGCTGCGCCTGCGCGACTCGCTCGCCGAAGCACGCAGCCGTCTCGACCCGCAGGCCCAGTCGGCGGCCCTGAACCGCATGGTCCTCGTCGGCCACAGCATGGGCGGCCTGCTCAGCCGCATGCAGGTGGTCGACGGCGGCACCGACTTCTGGGACGCACATTTTCGCAGCCCCCCCGAGGCGATGCGCCTGTCCCAGAGCGACCGCCATCGACTGACCCGCAGCCTGATCTTTGAGCGCCGGCCGGAGGTCGCGCGACTCGTCTTCATCACCGTGCCGCACCGCGGCAGTGAGCTGGCTGACAAGGGCTTTGCCCTGCGCCTCGCCCGCTTCGTGCGCCTGCCGGTCGACTCCCTGATGCTGGCCAAGGACCTTTTCACCGGCAACACCGACGCCCTGCAGCCGCAGATCCGCGACTGGGGTCCCTTCGCCTTCCTCAGCCTGTCCTCGCTTTCGCCCAAGCATCCCTACCTCGACGTGCTCAACGCCAAACCCATCCCGGTGCCACACCATTCGATCATCGGTCACGCCAACGGCCGCACGCTCGAGGAGAGCAGCGACCTCGTCGTGCCCTACCGCAGCGCCCATCTCGACACCGGCAGCGAACTCGTCGTGCCCCACTGGCACGGCTGCGTGGAAAAGCCGGACGTCGTCGCCGAAGTCCTGCGCCGGCTGCACCAGCACTTGCGCGAATCCCCCACCCCCTGAATCTTCCCCCATGTTCCAAACCGGCCAGAAGGTCGTCTGCATCGACGACCGCTTCGATCCCTGGGTCTACGACCTCTACCGCGCCCTGCCGCGCAAGGACCGCACCTACACCGTGCGCGCCGTGCGCGCGGGTCGCTCCAACCCGGTGTTCTCCGTCACCGATGACGCCGAAATCCGCCTGACCGGCGCCGACTTCGACCTGCTGCTCCTGCTCGAAGAACTGCAGAACCCCGACGACCCGCACTCCAGCGTCAAGCAGGAGCTCGGCTTCCGATCGGAACGCTTCGCCCCGCTCGAGACCGACGAGGAGGAGGCCGAAACCCATGAGCTCGCCGGCGCCGGCGCCCAAACCTGGTGATGCCACCCGTCATGCTGACCCTGCACACCTACCGCAACTGCTCGACCTGCCGCGCCGCCGTCCAGTGGCTGCGCGCGCAGGGCATCGCCTTCGAGGAACACCCGATCCGCGAGCAACCGCCGTCGCTCGACGCCCTGCAGCGTGCGCTCGATGATCTCGGCGGCGACCTGCGCGCGCTCTTCAACACCTCGGGCCAGGACTACCGCGCGCTCGGCCTCAAGGACCGCCTGCCGGCAATGAGCACCGACGAGGCCCTGCGCCTGCTCGCCGGCAACGGCAATCTGATCAAACGGCCGTTCGCCCAGGACCCGCAGCGCGGTTTGACGCTCGTCGGCTTCAAGCCAGCCGCTTGGACTGCCGCACTGACCTGACCCGGCGGCCACTCAGCCCAGCTGGGCGCTGACCGGATGCCCACGCAGGAAGTCGGCCGCCGGCAAGCGCCGTCCGCCCTCGGCCTGCACCTCCTCCAAGCGCAGCCAACCGTCGCCGCACTGGACGACCAAGCCGGCTTTTGCATCGGCCGCCAGCACTTCGCCCGGCGCCACCGTCGCTCCGCTCGCCGGCAGCGCGCTGGCGCGATGGATTTTCAAAACTGCGCCGTTCGCGAGCCGGGTGAAGGTGCCCGGCCAGGGATCGTAGGCGCGCACCAGGCGTTCCAGCTCGACCGCGGATCGCGACCAGTCGAGCCGGCCGTCCTCGCGCCGCAGCTTGCCGCAGTGCGTGGCCAGGGCCGGATCCTGCGGCACACGCGGCGCGGTGCCGGCCTCCAGCAGGTCGAGCGCCCGCTCCAAGGCAACCGGTGCCAGAGCGGCGAGACGGTCGTGCAAACGGCCGCCGGTGTCATCGGCCAGCACCGGCGTGCGCTCCATGAGCAGGATGTCGCCCGTGTCGAGCCCCTCGTCCATGTACATCACCGTCATGCCGGTTTCCACATCGCCCTCGCGAATCGCCGCCTGGATCGGTGAAGCCCCACGGTGACGCGGCAGCAGCGAGGCGTGCAGGTTCAGGCAGCCCAGGCGCGGCACGCGCAGCACCTCGGGCGACAGCAACTGGCCGTAGGCAGCCACGATGGCGGCATCCGCACCGAACGCCCGCAGTTCCTCAACCGCATGGCGGATTTTCGGCGGCTGCAGCACGGTCAGGCCGGCGGCCTGGGCACGCACCTTGACCTGCGGCGGCGTCAGCACCAGCCGGCGGCCCGCCGGCTTGTCGGGCTGGGTGACCACCCCGGCCAACTCATGCTTCGTCGTGGCGATGAGCCACTCCAGACTGGGCAGGCCGATGTCGCCGGTGCCGATGAAAAGCAAACGCATGCGGGAACGCGGCCTCAGGCATTCATCTTCTCGATCTGCTGCCAGGCCTCCAGGCGCATGACGTTGCCGAGGATGTCGTAAAGCACCTTGGCGGGCGACTGGCTGGCATCGATCTCGACAATGCGATCGCCGGAGTAATACTCGAGAATCGGCTTGGTCTCCGCCTCATAGGTGGCAAAGCGGTTCTGGATGACCGTCTCGCTGGCGTCATCGAAGCGGTTGTCCTTGAGCGCGCGCTTGCGCAGGCGGCGGGCCAGCTCGGTGCGGTCGGGGCAGGACAGATGAAAAACCTTCAGCACCTCAATGTCGGCTTCCATGTGCTTCGCCTGCTCGACGTTGCGCGGGATGCCGTCGAGCACGAGGAAGTCGATCTCCGGCTTGAAGGCGTGGCTGTCGACCCGCTGCATGATGTTGGCGCGCCAGAGCTGGACGGTGACGTCGTCGGGCACGAGCTCGCCGCGACTGGAGTATTCGACGAACTTCTGACCGAGCGGCGTGCGGGTGTCGAGCGAGCGAAAGACGTCGCCGCAGGCAAGGTGGTGGAAGCGCGGAATCTTGCCCAGAACCACACCCTGCGTGCCCTTGCCACTGCCGGGGGCGCCGAGGATGAGGAGGGTGCGAAAACGAGGGGTGGCGGGAGCGTCCATGACGCGGACGGATAGCACGTCACGCGACCGTCACAACACGCCTTTGCCGTCGGGTGCGATTTCTCCGAGCCAATGCCGGGCTGCCTGGGCAACTTCATCCACCGGAAGCGTCGCCAAATCGCCATCAGCGGCCCGCAGCACACGTACGCCCGCCTGAGCCGGTGCCCAGACCTCGGGATCGGTGGGACCAAAGAGCAGCAGGCAGGGCAGCCCGCAGGCCGCCGCCAGATGCGACATGCCACTGTCGTGCCCCAGAAACCCGGTGCATTCCCCCAGCAAGCCAGCCAACTCGGGCAGGGGGCGTTGATGCCAGACCTGCCAGCCGGCCGGGATCTGCGCCAACTGCCCCCGCGCCTCCTCGGCCTCGCCGGTGACAAAAACCACGCGGCACCCGCCGGCGCGCAACCCGGTGGCCACCTCCAGCCAGCGCTCCAACGGCCAATTCTTGCGCTCGGAACCACTGCCGGGATGCAGGGCGATGACGGTCTCCTGGATGGCAGGCGCACGGCGCGGGAAAAACGGCCGTCGCCAGTCGCCATCCTCCAGAAACAGCGCCAGCCGCTCCAGCGACCGGGCGAGCTGCACGGCAGCATGCCCCTGCCCCGGCTGCACCTGGTGCGGACACTCGATCAGGGTCTTGACGCCGGCACGCGCGAGGTTGTCGCGGAAAATGCCGTCGGGATCGTACAGGTAGCTGAGCACCAGGTTGAAACCGGCCAGGTAGGCCGCCAGCTCCGGATCAATGGCGGCCCCTCGCGCAAACAGCCGCGCCATGCCACCATGCTCCAGGGCGCGGGTGCGGTCGGCCAGCCCCGCCGCCACCGCCAGCGAACTGATGCCGGGATAACCGAGCACCTCGACCTCGTTGTCGGGCAGCGACTCGCGCAGCAGGCGCAGAGCCGGCAGGGTGAGAATGAAATCCCCCACCGCACCGCCGCGGATGACCAGCACGCGCCCGCCCGCCGCCATGGCTCAATAGGTGGTCAGCGCCAGCAGCAGCAGCAGGGCGCCGTAGATCATGCCGGCCCAGACGGCGGCGTTCCAGCGTACCGGCTTGGCGAGCAGCCAGTGAATCCAGTCGCGCATCAGGAAGGGCATGCCGACAAAGAACATGCCGGCCAGGATCCAGACGTAGGCGAGTGCCGGCAGCAGCAGGCGGGTCGTTTGCGGCTGCAGGAAGGCCGCGCACAGCACCGGACCGGCGGCGAGCAGCAGCAGCGAGCCAAAGGCGCGCACGGCGAGGAATTCCTTCACGTGCACGAGCACCAGCACAAAGGCGATCGGCACCAGCATGAGGAACCACTTCCGCAGGAAGAAGAACTCACCCAGGTCGATGTTGGCCAGGCACATCATGCTCCAAAAGAAGCTGAGCGTCAGCAGGCCGGCACCCCAGGCGTAGTTGCGCGGGAAGGCACGCAGGAAGGCCTGCGCCCGTTCGGCATTGCGCCAGGCCCAGGCGTGCTTGGCCAGCAGCAGCAGGCCGAGCGCCACGCCCGTGCCCTTCAGCGGCAGGCCGCCATCCGGCTCAAGATGGTAGAGGTAGTCGTGCAGTTCCTTCAGCATGGGAAGGCCGCCACCCTGCCGCTTCCGGCCGGCGAATCAACGACGAACATCCGCTTCGCCCTTGCCAGCGCCCCGGCGGCGGTGCCATGTGGAGCCATGAGCAGAACCGGAAAACGCCAGGTCATCGCCGGCCGGGAGGTCAGCCCGCGCAAAAGCCTCGGCCAGAACTTCCTGGTCGACCCGCAGATGGCGCGCTGGATCGCCGATCAGGTCGAGCCGGATGGCGCCGCCCTCGTCGTCGAGCCCGGCCCCGGCCTCGGCGCCATGACCGAGCACCTGCAGGGCCGGCCCCAGCGACTGCTGCTCATCGAGAAGGACAACGAACTCGCCCCGCAGCTCGCCGAACGCTTCGCCGGCCGTGCCGATGTCGAGGTGCTGCATGCCGACGCCACCCGCGTCGACCTGCGCCCGTGGTACCGCCACGGCGATGTGCGCGTCGTCGGCAACCTGCCGTACTCGGTCGGCGGTGAAATCCTCAAACGCCTGCTGACTCCGCCCACTCCGGTGACGCGCGCGGTCTTCATGCTGCAGAAGGAGGTCTGCCAGCGCCTGGCCGCGCGCGCCGGCGAAGACGGTTACGGCGCCCTCTCCGTGCTCGTCCAGAAGGACTGGAACGTCGAACTGCTGCGCATCGTGCCGCCCGACGTCTTCAAGCCGCGACCGAAGGTGGACAGCGCCGTCGTGCGCCTGACTCCGCGCGATCCCGCCAGCCTGCCGGTCTGCGACCGCCGCCAGTTCGACCGCCTGGTGCGCATGGGGTTCAGCCAGCGCCGCAAGCAGCTGAAAAACCTGCTGCCCGAACCTCCCGGCGGCTGGCAGGCCCTCGCGGACACGCTCGCCCGACCGGCCTCCATGCGCGCCGAGGAACTGCCGCTCGAGGACTGGGTCCGCCTCACCCGCTGGTATGAACAGCGCCTGCAGGCCGACGCCGGTCAAAAGGCCTGCGAGCTGTTCGATGTCGTCAACGAGCGCAACGAGGTCACCGGCCAGCTCACCCGCGGCGAGGTCCATGCCCGCGGCCTGCTGCACCGCGCCGTGCACATTTTTGTCGTCAACCGCCGCGGCGAGGTCTTCCTGCAAAAACGCTCGCACCTCAAGGACGTCGCCCCGCTCAAGTGGGACAGCAGCGCCGCCGGCCACCTCGACGCCGGCGAGAGCTACGCCGACTGCGCCCTCCGCGAGGTAAGCGAGGAAAACGGCATTGAAGTGGGCTCGACCGAACTCGCCGCCGAACTGCCGGCTGGGGCGCACACCGACTTTGAATTCGTCGAACTGCGCCTCGCCCGCCACGACGGCCCGATGCGCTGCCCGCCCGAGGAGATTGCCTGCGGCGAGTGGTTTGCCCCGGAGTTGATCGACACCTGGGTGCAGGAACGCCCGCAGGACTTCGCCAAGGGCTTCGCCTCCTGCTGGCGGGCCTGGCGCGAACGCTGACTCAGATCAGGCCGAGCTTGCTGAGCACGGCCTTCAACTCCGCCACCTTGGCCGCTTCCATCGGCACCAACGGCAGGCGCAGCTCATCCGTGCAATGCCCCGCCAGGGCCATCGCGGTCTTCACCGGGATCGGATTGGTGGCGAGCTTGAGGAAGGCGGCGAACAGCGGGTAATACTGCTCGTGCAGCACGCGCGCACCGGCGTAATCGCCCTGCAGGGCCAGCTTGACCATGTCGCTGATCTGGCGCGGAATGACGTTCGAGGCGACGCTGACAATGCCGACCCCACCCACCGACATGAAGGGCAGCGTCAGGCCGTCGTCACCGGAGAGGATCTCAAAACTCGACGGCAGGATCTGGCGCATCTGGCTGACGCGCTCCGGGTTGCCGCCGGCCTCCTTGATGGCGCGGATGTTCGGGCAGGCCGCGACCAGTCGCTCCAGCACGTCCAGACCGATCTCGATGCCACAGCGGCCGGGAATGCTGTACAGCATGATCGGCAGCGAGGTGTTATCAGCCACCGCCTTGAAATGCTGGAACAGGCCCTCGGGCGTCGGCTTGTTGTAGTAGGGCGCCACCTGCAGCGAAGCCGTTGCTCCGGCCGCCTCGGCCGCCTGGGTCAGGGCCACGGCCTCGCGCGTGCTGTTGGCACCGGTGCCGGCCATGACGATGCCGCGGCCGCGCGCATACTCAACGGTCAGCCGGACGACGCGGTCATGCTCCTCGTAGTCGAGGGTTGGCGACTCGCCGGTGGTGCCGCAGGGCACGACGCCGGAGACGCCGTTGTCGAACTGGAAGTCGACGAGCCGCTTGAGCGACTCCTCGTCGATCTGGCCGTTGCGAAAGGGGGTGACGATGGCGGTGTGGGTGCCGGCGAACATGGGATGAAAAACGGGCTGGAGAAGCGCGGGCGACGCCGCGCGGCCGGAGCCGGCGCATCGATCGAGCCGAAACTCCGACCAAAGGCCGCTTTTGTCGCAGTTCAAGGCCTTTGCGCAGCCGCCTGCAGCAGCCGGGCGCCCGACCCTCAGATTTCAACGGTGCCCTGGAAGACCACGTCCGCCGGGCCGAGCAGGGTGACGCTGCAGTACTCGTGCGGGGTCGTCTCCTCAAAGCCGACACGCAGGGTGTCGCCACCGCGCACGGTGACCGCCACCGGACTGGGCACGCCCGTCAGCTCGTGGTGAATCAGCGCGCAGGCCACCATGCCGGTGCCACAGGCGAGGGTTTCGTCCTCAACGCCGCGTTCGTAAGTGCGGATGGCAATGCGGTCCAGGCCGAGCACCTGCACGAAGTTGGCGTTGGTGCCCTTCGGCGCAAAGGCCTCGTGGTAGCGCAGGCCGGCACCCCACTCGCGCACCGGCACGCTCTCCAGGTCGTCGACCAGCACCACGGCATGCGGCACGCCGGTGTTGACGCTGTGCACGGTCAGGGTCTGACCGGCAACCGTGAGCTCCTGGGCCAGCTTCAAGCTGTGCGGCGCACTCATGTTGATGCGCACCTGATCGCCCTCGAACTCGGCGGAAATCAGGCCGGCCTGGGTCTCGAACTGCACGAAACTGAGCTCGTCGTGATGCAGGCGATTGACGAAGCGACCGAAGCAGCGCGCGCCGTTGCCGCACATCTCGGCCTCGCCGCCGTCGGCATTGTAATAGCGCATCTTGAAGTCGCCCTGCCCTTCCGCCGGCTCGACACAGAGCAGGCCGTCGGCACCGATGCCGCGGTGGCGGTCGCAGAGGCGCGCGATCTGCTCGCGCGTGAGAGCAAGGCCGAGGTGGCGGTTGTCCAGCATGACGAAGTCATTGCCGGCGCCGTTCATCTTGGTGAAGTTCAGGGTCATGGGAGTGGGAGGATCAGGGCAGGGCCTTGACGGCGGCAACCAGCGGCGCCACAAAACTTTCAACGCCGGCCGCGAGGTCGGCGGACGCGCCGGTTTTTTCAATCAGCTTGACGATGGCGCTGCCGACCACCACACCGTCGGCCATGGCGGCGACAGCAGCGGCCTGCTCGGGGTTGGAGACACCGAACCCAACGCAGACGGGCACCCGGGTCACCCGGCGGATCTCCGCCACCTGCTCGGCAATGCCGCCGGCAATCTCGGTCTGCGCACCGGTGACGCCCAGGCGCGACACGTAATAGATGAACCCCTCGGCGCTGCGCGCGATGCGGGCGATGCGCTCCGGCGGACTGGTCGGCGCGATGAGCTGGATGTGATGCAGGTCCGGCACCGGCTTCAATTCAACATTCTCCTCCGCCTCCTCAGGCGGCAGATCGAGCACGAGAATGCCATCGGCACCGGCTGCGGCAGCGTCATGATGGAACCGTTCGTAGCCATAGGCATAGACCGGGTTGAGGTAGGTGAAGAGCACGAGCGGGATCTGCGACTTCTCGCGCACGCGCCGGATCATCTCCAGCACCCCCGCCGTCGTCGCCCCGGCCTTGAGCGCCCGGTCCGCGGCCATCTGGTTGACGACCCCGTCGGCGAGCGGATCGGAGAACGGCACCCCCAACTCGACGACGTCGACGCCAGCTCGCTCCAGGGCGAGCACCACATCGACCGTGGCCTCCAGCGTCGGATCGCCGGCGCAGATGTAGGCGACGAAGGCGCGCTGGTCGGCCGCACGCAGGCGCGCGAAGCAGGAGTCGAGACGATTGGCGGTGGCGGACATGAGAAGTTTTCCTTAGCGCGTCGCCGGGAAAGTGCAAATGGCGGCGCGTGACGAAGGCAGGCGAAGCGGACCTCCCCAACATTTTACCGCCACGCACCATTTTCCATTTGCCAGCCGCGCGGGACCTTGTAGCATATCGGCCCTGTCATCGGGATCTGGAGCGGTAGCTCAGTCGGTTAGAGCGCCAGCCTGTCACGTTGGAGGTCGCGGGTTCGAGCCCCGTCCGCTCCGCCAGATCCACGATGATGACCGCGCGGTCAACGACCGCCGACGCAGTAGGCGTAGCGGTCCGAACGCAGGTAGATCCGGCCCTCCACCACCGCCGGACTGGCGTTGAAAATGCTGCCATCCTCCGCCAAAGCCGAAGTCGCCAGCACTTCAAATTCCGGCTTGGCGGCGAGCACGGCGACACGACCGCCGCGGCTGACATAGAACAGGCGACCGTTGTTCAGCACAGGCGAGGCATACCAGCGGTCGCGCACGCCCGGCAGTTTGCCCTCGTAAACCTCCTCGCCACTGTCCGCCTTCAGGCAGTGAAAGGTGCCGCGCGAGTCGTTGACGAAGTACAGGTGCCCGTCGTGACAGAGCGGCGAACTGACGTTCGAACCGCGCGGTGTGCGCCAAAGCACATGCGTGGCCGTGACGTCACCGCTGCCGCCGGCACGCACCGCCATGGCCTCGCCCTTCGGACTGCCGATCACAAACAGCCGGTCGTTGTCGACCACCACCGACGGGCACAACTCTGCGGCTCGGATGGACTGGCTGAACCAGAGCTCGCGGCCGCTCTTCGGATCGAAGGCGCGCAGGCGACCGCTGGCATTGACGACCAGTTCCTCGCGACCACCCGTGTTGATCAGCAGTGGCGTGTTCCAGGAGGCGGGAAAACCACGCGCACTCCACACCTCACGGCCGGTGCGACGGTCGAGCGCCCACAGGGTGTCGCTCTCCAGGGCGGCGTTGACGAAAAGCAGGTCGCCATGCAGCACCGGCGAGGCGCCCGAACCCCAGTCATGCGCCTTCTCTCCGACGCTTTTCTCCCAGACTTTGCGACCGTCCATCGTGAAGGCATGCACCCCGGCGTGGGCGAAGAAGAAAAACACGCCCGTGCCATCAGTGACGGCGCTGCCGGAAGCATAACCATGCGTGGTGATGTACTGACCGGTGTAGGGTTTGTCCGGGACCGGCGACTCAATCTCATGCTGCCAGAGCATGCGGCCGGTCGCCCGATCGAAGCAGAGGGCGTGGCGGCGCAGCTTGCCGGCATCGCCGGGCTCGCGGGCATCCAGACCGTAGCCGCTGTAACAGGTCAGAAAAACGCGGTCGCCACTGACCACCGGGCTCGAGGATCCCGGCCCCGGCAGTTCGGTACGCCAGACGAGATTTTCACGCGCGCCCCAGTCGAGCGGCAACTCGGGGCCGTCCGCCTTGCCGTCGGCGTTGGGACCGCGAAAGCGCGGCCAGTCGGCGGCTTCGACGGACAGGGCGACCAGCAGGCAGGCAAACAACGTCTTCTTCATCCAGCCTGTAACGCCGCCAGTCGGCCGACCTTGGCGCAACCGGCCGGCTTTGCCGAAAAAAGAACCGGGGGCTGCCGGCGCTGCCGAGGTGGCATTGCCGCAACCGGGAGACATGGCAAACGCCGTCAGAGGCAGGCCTTGAAGGCGGCGAGCAGATCCTCGTAGCGATCGAAGGCACGGAACTGCGGGAACTGGGCGCAGATGCTCTCCGGCGCATGGAACAGGAAGCCGGTGTCGGCCTGGGCCAGCATGGTGGTGTCGTTGAAGGAATCGCCGGCTGCGAGCACCTGGTAGTTGAGCGACTGGAAAGCGGCGACCGCCTTCTGCTTTTGGTTGGCCTGGCGCAGGCGGTAGTCGGTGATGCGACCGGCGGCATCGACGTCGAGGTGGTGGCAGAACAGGGTCGGCCAGGCCAGCTGGCGCATGAGCGGCTGGGCGAACTCCTCAAAGGTGTCGCTGAGGATGATGACCTGGGTCAGGGCGCGCAGTTCGTCGAGGAAGGCCTTCGCGCCTTCCAGCGGCGCCAGCGTGCCGATCACGTCCTGGATGTCGGGCAGTTTCAGGCCGTGGGCGTCGAGCAGGGCGAGGCGGCCGCGCATGAGCACGTCGTAATCCGGCTCGTCGCGGGTCGTGCGACGCAGCTCGGCGATGCCGGTTTTGTCGGCGAAGGCAATCCAGATTTCGGGCACAAGCACGCCTTCCAGGTCCAGGGTGACGATCGTCTGTCGTTTCATGCGGGCTCTCCCTTGTCACGGCCCGGCGCGCCTGTCCAGCCCGGGTTCGGCGGGCGATCCCGGGCTTTTTGCTTGCCCTGCCCCGCCCTGCCCCGCTAAACAGCACGCTCATGTCCCTGCTCTCCCGCGAAGCCACCGTTGCCGGCCCCGGATTTTCGCGCTGGCGCGTGCCGCCCGCCGCCATCGCCGTCCACCTCTGCATCGGCCAGGTCTACGGCTTCAGCGTCTTCAACAAGCCGCTCGCCGCCGCCCTCGGCGCCCCGGTGTCCAGCGTCAACTGGGCCTATCAGATCGCCCTGATGATGCTGGGGATCTCGGCGGCGGTTTTCGGCAAATGGGTCGAACGCTCCGGACCGCGCAAGACGATGGTCGCCGCCTGCCTGTGCTTCTGCGGCGGCCTGCTGCTGGCGGCGCTGGGCGTGAAACTGAAGCTGCTCGGCCTGATCCTCTTCGGCTACGGCTTCGTCGGCGGCATCGGTCTTGGCCTCGGCTACATCGCCCCGGTCTCCACCCTGGTGAAATGGTTCCCCGACCGGCCCGGCATGGCCACGGGCATGGCGATCATGGGCTTCGGCGGCGGCGCCCTGGTCGGCTCACCCCTGGCCCAGGAGTTGATGGAATTCTTCAAGAATCCCGAGCCGGCCGCGCCTCTGCTCGCCCCGCTCAAGGCGGTGCTCAATGGCCTGGCGGGTGGCCCCGGCGAGGGCGCCACGCAGGCCCTGCTCACCATGGCCCTGTTGTACACCGGCCTGATGCTGTTTGGTGCCGCCCTGGTTCGCGTGCCGGCGGCCGACTGGCGGCCGCAGGGTTTCACCCCGAAACCGGCGGTGGCAGGCGGCATGATCACCAGCGCCAGTGTCGCCGTCGACACCGCCTGGAAGACACCGCAGTTTTGGCTGCTCTGGATCGTCCTGTGCATGAACGTCAGCGCCGGCATCGGCATCCTCGGCCGCGCCGCCGACATGTGCCAGGACATGTTCGGCGTCAGCGTCGCCATCGGTGCCGGCTTCACCGGCCTGCTCAGCCTGTTCAACATGGGCGGCCGCTTCGTCTGGTCCTCGGTCTCGGATTTCACCGGCCGCAAGACGGTCTACTGCCTCTACTTCCTGCTCGGCGCCGTGCTCTACGCCCTGCTGCCCTACACCCAGCAGACCCAGAACCGCACCCTCTTCGTCGCCTGCACCGCCGTCATCATCAGCATGTACGGCGGCGGTTTTGCCACCATTCCCGCCTACCTCAAGGACCTCTTCGGCACCTACCAGGTCGGCGCCATCCACGGCCGCCTGATCACCGCCTGGAGCATGGCCGCCGTCATCGGCCCCGGCCTGATCAACGGCCTCTACGACCGCCGCGTCGCCGCCGGCGTGCCCCGCGCCGAGGCCCACAACGACACCTTCTACCTCATGTGCGGCCTGCTCATGGTCGGCCTCATCGCCAACCTGCTCGTCCGCCCGGTGGATCCCAAACACCACGTCAAGGAAGCCTCCTGAACCATGAAAGCCTCCCTTATCTGGCTCGTTGTCGCCGTCCCGCTCGCCTGGGGCGTGGCCAAGTCCGTCGAAAAAGCGCGGCCGCTGTTTTCCAGCCCCGCCGCAGCCGCCACCCCCTGAGCGCCTGTCCATCGGCCTTGCCCGCCGGGGATTTCGCATCCATCATGCGCGCCCCTGCCGTCATGTCCGCTCCGCATCTCCAGCCTGATTTCGCCGCCTTCCGCGCCCTGGCCGCGCGCGGCAACCTCGTACCGGTGACGGCGGAACTGACGGCCGACTACGAAACGCCGCTCTCCGCCTTCCAGAAAATCCACGACGGCCGCTGCGGTTTCCTGCTTGAATCGGCCGAGCTGACCCAGCACTCGGGCCGTTACTCCCTGCTCGGCAGCTCGCCGCGACTCATCTTCACCGCGCGCGGCCGCGAGATCGACATCGAGGAGCGCGGTGCCAGCCGCCGCTTCACCACGGCAAGCGATCCCCTCGAAGAGTTGAAGCAGTTGATGGCCGCCTTCCGACCGGCGGAACCGCACACGGTGCCGGTCTTCCACGGCGGCGCCGTTGGCTACCTGGGTTACGACATGGTGCGCTTCTTTGAGCCAAGCCTGTCACCGCCGCCCGAGGATGAGCTCGGCCTGCCCGACATGGTCTTCATGATCACCGACACCGTGGTCATCTTCGACCATCGCACGCGGCGCATGTCCCTGATCGCCAACGTCCACACCGACGAGCACGCCAGCCTCGAGGCCGCCTACGCCTGGGCCCAGACCGAGATCGCGCGACTCATGGACAAGCTCGCGCAGCCGCTGGCCGTGAAGCCGCTGCAGGCCATTGCCCCGGTCTCCAACGATCAGCTGCCCGCCCCCGCCGGCAACACCACGCGCGAGGAATACGAGGCCATGGTCGTGAAGATGAAGGAGTACATCCGCGCTGGCGACATCTTCCAGGGCGTGCCTTCGCAGCGCTTTGAAACCGATTACGCCGGCACGCCGCTCGACCTCTACCGCGCGCTCCGTCACGTCAATCCCTCGCCCTACATGTTCTGCCTGCAGTTCCCGCAGGGCTTCGCCCTCGTCGGCAGCTCGCCGGAAGTGCACGTCAAATGCCTCGATGGCCGCATCGACATCCGCCCGATCGCCGGCACCCGCTGGCGCGGCAAAACCCGCGCCGAGGACGACGCCCTCGCCGACGAGTTGCTGAACGACCCGAAGGAACGCGCGGAACACATCATGCTCGTCGACCTCGCCCGCAACGACGTCGGCCGCGTCGCCGAATTCGGCACGGTGCGCGTCAGCGACCTCATGGTCATCGAGCGCTACAGCCACGTCATGCACATCGTCAGCAATGTCGATGGCCGCCTGCGCGCGGACCGCGACGCCTACGATGTCATGCGCGCCACCTTCCCCGCCGGCACCGTCAGCGGCAGCCCCAAGGTGCGTGCCATGGAAATCATCAATGAGCTGGAGAAGAGCAAGCGCTGCGCCTACGCCGGCGCCGTCGGCTACTTCGGCTTTGACGGCAACCTCGACTCCTGCATCGCCCTGCGCACCTGCGTGCTCAAGGACGGCAAGGCCTATGTCCAGGCCGGCGCCGGCGTCGTCGCCGACTCCGATCCCGCCTACGAGTACCGCGAAACCGTCAACAAGGCCGCCGGCATGCTGCGCGCCATCGAGTGGGCACGCCAGCTCGGCGCCTGAGTCCCGCTGCCCTTTCACATCGTCTTCCGCCCGTCACCTCTCCATGACCGTCCCCGTCCCCCAGCGCCTCATCCACGTCGGCCTCGCCGGTCTCGGCAACGTCGGCGCCGGCGTTTACAAGAACCTCGAAAAAAACCGCGATCTCATCCGCCAGCGCACCGGCGCCGACATCCGCGTCAAACGTGTCGTCGTGCGCGATCCCTCGCGCGTGCGCGACGTGGCGGTGCCCGCGGAAATCATCAGCAGCGACTGGCGCGCCTTGGTCGAGGATCCGGAGATCCAGGTCATCGTCGAATTGATTGGCGGCACCACCACCGCGCACGAACTGGTCTGCGCCGCCCTGCGCGCGAAAAAGATCGTCGTCACCGGCAACAAGGCCCTTCTGGCGGAACGCGGCCAGGAATTATTCGCCCTCGCCGAGCAGTGCGGCGTGCCGATCTACTTCGAGGCAGCGGTGGCCGGAGGCATTCCGATCATCCAAGTCCTGCAGGAGGGCCTTGTGGGCAACCGCATCCAGTCGATCCACGGCATCATCAACGGCCCCTGCAACTACATCCTGACACGCATGAGCCAGGCCGGCCTGAGCTATGCCGACGCCCTGCGCGAGGCCCAGGAAAAGGGCTACGCCGAGGCCGATCCGACCCTCGACGTCAGCGGTTGGGACGCGGCGCACAAAGCGATCATTCTCGCCTCGCTCAGCTACGGCTTCTGGATCCCGCAGAACAAGGTCCACGTCGAGGGCGTCGAAGCCATCGACCCGGCCGACTTCAAATTCGCCCAGCGCCTTGGCTACACGATCAAGCTGCTGTCAGTCATCCGCGCCGATGACCAGGGGCTCGTCGAGGTCCGCACCCAGCCCGCCTTGGTGCCGCTGTCGCACGTACTCGCCAGCGTCAGCGGCAGCTTCAATGCCGTGCTCGTCCATGGCGACATCGTTGGCGAAACCCTCTTCTATGGGCGCGGCGCCGGCCAGGATCCGACGAGCAGCTCGGTGATCAGCGACCTCTGCGAAGCCGCCGCCGTGCTGGTTTATGGCGCCCGTCACAGTGGCTTTGTGCCGCACGGCCTCTACGGCAAAAGCAAGCCGGTCGAGGACACCGTCTCGCACTACTACCTGCGACTCACCGTCGACGACGTACCCGGTGTCATGGCCCAGGTGGCCGCCGTGCTCGGCCGACGCCAGATCGGCATCTCCTCCATGATTCAGCCCGAGGACCTCGAGGACACCAGCGGCCGCACCACCATCGTCCTGATGATCCACGACGCCCGCCTCGGCGACATGCAAGCCGCCCTCGCCGAGATCGCAGCGCTGGCCTGCGTCCGCGAAAAGCCCTCCTGGATGCGCGTCGAAACCCTGCAGGGCTAACCCCCCTCACTCGCTTTCAAGCCTCACGTTACATTTTCTATAAAGTGTCTGTCCCTTTATTGGAAAACGATTGACTTTTTGGCTCTCTGCGGT
>CAZSBO010000042.1:2238-25010 GCA_964605265.1 uncultured Prosthecobacter sp. | reverse complement strand
CGTCGGCACCGCCATCGAGGCCTGCCGCCTGCGTCTGCGACCGATCCTGATGACGTCGATCGCCTTCATTGCCGGGGTGTATCCGCTTGTCGTCAGCACGGGGGCCGGTGCCGAGATGCGGCGCGCCATGGGCACGGCCGTGTTCGCCGGCATGATCGGCGTCACCCTGCTCGGTCTCTTCCTGACCCCCGTCTTCTATGTGCTGGTGATGAAGCTCGGCAAAAAGCCGCCGGTGCGTTAACCTTGTCCCTGTTCCCATGCGCTTCCTGATCTTCCTTCTCGCCGCCACGACCGCCGCCGCCCAGGTCGGTCCCGATTACCAGCGGCCCGAAACCCCCGTGCCGCCCCAGTTCAAGGGCGTCACCTGGCGACCAGCGAACCCGGCCGCCCATCTGCCCAAGGGCGAATGGTGGCAGGTGTTCCGCGACGCCAAGCTCAACGACCTTATGGCGCGCGCCGGCGCGGCCAACCAGGATCTGAAGGCGGCGCTCGCCCGCTTTGAACAGGCGCGTGCGGCGGCGCGGGTGGCGCGTGGCGACTACCTGCCGACGCTCAGCCTGCCGCTCAGTGCCGACCGCCAGCGCACGTCGGAGAATCAGCCCTCGCCAATCCCGCTCAACGGCCTGCGTTATGACGGCCCGGCCTACAACGCCATGGCTGACTTCGGCTGGGAGCTGGACCTCTGGGGCAAGATCCGCCGCGCCAACGAGGGCGCGCGCGCCGATGCCGTGGCGGCGGCCGATGCGGTGCACAATGTCCTGCTCGGCATCCAGGCCGAGCTGGCGTCGAACTACTTCCAACTGCGCGCCCTTGACCAGGAAATCCGGCTCGTGCGCGAGGCGGTCGCCCTGCGCGGCGAGGCGCTCAAGATCGCCCAGGCACGCGTGCGCGCCGGGGCCGGCAGCGAACTCGAGCAGGCGCAGGCCGAGGCCGAGGTGGCCAGCGCCGAGGCGGAGATTTCCACCCTGCAGGCGCGGCGCGACCAGTTGGAAAATGTCCTGGCCATCCTCACCGGCAGCAATGCGGCGATCTTCCGCCTGCCGATCGGTTCGGCGCCGCCCGCACCGCCGTCGCTGCCGGCCGGTCTGCCCAGCGACCTCATTGAGCGTCGCCCCGACATCGCCCAGGCCGAGCGCGCCCTCGTCGCCGCCACCGCCCGCATCGGCGTCGCCCGGGCGCAGTTTTTCCCCAGCCTGCGCCTGCTCGGTCGCGGCGGCTACCAGAGCATGGAACTCGATGCCCTGCTGCAACCGGCCTCGGTGATGTGGAGCTACGGTCCGAGCCTGAGCGTGCCGCTGTTTGCCGGCGGCAAAAACCGCTTCAACCTGGAGAAGGCGCGCGCGGTCCACGATGAGGCCCTCGCTGGCTGGCGGCAGGCCTTTCTCTCCGCCGTCGCCGATGTCGAGACCAGCCTGTCGGCGATCCGCCATCTCGCGGTCGCCCACGAAGCCCAGCAGCGCGCGCGCAGCAGTGCCGAACGCGCCGCCGCCCTGGCCAAGACCCGCTACGAGGCGGGCACCAGTCCCTACCTCGACGTCATTGAAGCGAACCGTACCGCTCTCGCCATGCAGCGCGCAACGGCGCAGACCGCCGGTCAGCGTCTGGCGGCCAGCGTTGCCCTGGTCAAAGCCCTCGGCGGTGGCTGGCAGGCCAGCACGCCGTTGCCGACCGTGGAGCCCGATCCCGCCGCTCGCCTGGAGCCCGAGGGTGAGGCCAAGCGTGGGCTGTTGGGGCGGCTGAAAGGGTTGTTTCGCCGCGGCTAGGGTGGGCGTACGGGGCTGAGAGTGGGGAGTGGGGAGGGTAGGGCCCCGCTGCGCCGGGGCCGTGGCTCGCAAACGGCGAACCGAGAACCGAGAACCGGGATTTGCGATTCCTTGCCTCGGCTCCCGGCTCTAGGCTGCCCATCCCGCGTTGTGGCCAACGCGCCCACGGTTCCGCGGTGCGGTCCTTCCGGATTGACGACGGCCGGCGGTCATGATGCACTAGCGCCATGCGCTCCTTGGGTTTCCTCTGCCTCACCGTCCTGTTCGGTTCTGCGGCCGCCGATGAGGTGGTGCAGCGGGTGGTGGACCATGCCGTCGCCCACGCTGATGGCCTGGCGCCGGTGTCGTTCGAGCGCGCGGCTTACGAAGGCGAGCTGCGCGACCTGCCCATCGGGGTCTTTGATTCCGGCATCGGCGGTCTCACCGTGCTCGAGGCGATTCTGGCGCTCGACGCCTTCGACAACGCGAGTTTGCAGCCGGGGGCCGATGGGGTGCCGGACTTCGCCCAGGAGCGTTTTGTCTATCTGGGCGACCAGGCCAACATGCCCTACGGCAACTACCCGGCGGCGGGTCGCACCGACTACCTGCGCGAGCTCATTCTCAAGGACGCGGTCTTCCTGCTCGGCCGGCGCTGGCACGACGGTCGCACCTTTCGCTTCGACAAGCCGCCGGTGAAGGCGGTGGTCATCGCCTGCAACACCGCCACCGCCTATGGCCTGGAGGATCTGCGCGCGGCCTTTCGTGCCTGGGGGCTGCCGGTGATCGTGGTCGGGGTGGTCGAGGCCGGCGCGCGTGGTGTGCTCGCCGCGGGTGAAAGCCGTGAAGCGGTGGGCGTGTTGGCGACGGTTGGCACCTGCGCCAGCGGTGCGTATCCGCGGTTGATCGAGGGCACGCTGGGGCGCGCGGGTCGTGCGGTGCCGGCGGTGGCCCAGCATGGCAGCGCGGCCTTGGCGGGAGTCATCGAGGGCGATCCCGCCTTTTCCCAAAGTGTGGCCGACTGCGCCGCGCAGGAGGCGCGGGCGCTGCTGGAGACCCTGCAACGCGACCTGCCCGGGCAGAAACTCGGCACGCTCGTGCTCGGCTGCACGCACTACCCGCTGGCACGCGCCGAACTCGATGCCGCCTTTGCCGCCCTGCGGGCCGACCCGGACTTCGCGCCGCTGCTGAGCGAGCGCCTCGCCTATGTGGATCCGGCCGAATGGACGGCGCGCGAACTCTTCCGCGAACTGGCGCGCGCCGGGTTGCGCCTCAAGCCCGGCGAACGCGGCCGGCTGCAGAAGCATGCCTTTTATCTGTCGGTACCCAACCCCGAATCAATCACGATCGAAAGGGCGGCCGATGGCGGTCTGGACCGCGACTTCAAGTATGGTCGCCTGCCCGGGCAGTTGGAGCGCGAGGACACCGTCAATGTGCCGCTGCGGGTGCAAAGTTTGCCCTCGGTGGGCAGGAACTTGATTGAGAAACGCCTGCCGCAGGTGTGGCGCGCGATGACAAAGGACGCATGACGGCGGTAGGGCCCCGCTGCGCCGGGGCCGTGGCTTCCTTGGTGAAATCGCTCCTCCGCACCGGCAAACCGCAAACCGCGAACCGCGAACCGAGTCGGGTTCTACAAATCCAATTCCGGCTTGAAATCCGCGGCGTGGTAGGAACTGCGCACGAGCGGGGCGCTGGCGACGTGGCGGAAGCCCTTGTTGCGGGCGATCTGCTTGTAGTTCTCGAAGGTGTCGGGGTGGACGTACTCGACGACCGGCAGGTGCTGCTCCGAGGGGCGCAGGTACTGGCCGAGGGTGAGCACGGTGACGCCGTGTTCGAGCAGGTCGTCCATGGCCTGGAACAGTTCCGGTTCGGTTTCGCCCAGGCCGAGCATGAGGCCGCTCTTGGTGGCGCACTTGGTGCGAGCCTCGGCGGCCATTTCCTTGGCGCGCTTGAGCACGTGCAGACTGCGCTGGTACTGGGCACGGCTGCGGACCAGCGGCGTCAGACGTTCGACCGTTTCCAGGTTGTGGTTGAAGATGTGCGGGCGGGCCTTCATGACCACCTCAAGGGCGTCGTCCTTGCCGTTGAAGTCCGGCACGAGGATCTCAATGGTGATGCCGGGCACGGCCGCGCGCACGGCTTCGATGGTGCGGGCAAAGTGCTCGGCACCGCCGTCGGCGACGTCGTCGCGCGCCACCGCGGTGATGACGATGTGGTTGAGGCCGAGGCGCTTGGTGGCCTCGGCGACGCGCTGCGGTTCATCGGCCTCAAGGGCAAAGGGTTTGGCGGTCTTCACCGCGCAGAAGCCGCAGGCGCGCGTGCAGCGGTCGCCGGCGATCATGAAGGTGGCCGTGCCCTGGCTCCAGCACTCCCAGCGGTTGGGGCACTGGGCCTCCTCGCAGACGGTGTGCAGCTTCAGGTCGGCGACCAGTGCCTTGGTGCTCCAGAAGACCGGGTCGCGCGGCAGTTTCACGCGGATCCAGTCCGGCTTTTTCTCCTTGTGCAGCGAGGGGTCGATCTTGATGGCCATGGACGGGATACGAATGCGCCGGCGGGCGCGGTTGGCAAGGCCGGATCAGACCACCTCGAGCAGCTCGACGTCGAAGATGAGCGCCTCGTTCGGACCGATGACACGGCCGGCGCCGCGCGGGCCATAGGCCAGCTTGGAGGGGATGAAGAAGCGGAACTCGGCGCCTTCCTGCATGAGCTGGACACCTTCGGTCCAGCCGGCGATGACGCGGTTGAGCGGGAACTCGATCGGTTCACCGCGCTTGTACGAGCTGTCGAACTCGGTGCCGTCGATCAGTGTGCCGCGGTAGTGGACGACGACGGTGTCGCTGGCCGCGGGGCGGCGACCTTCGCCCTCGCGGACGATCTTGTATTGCAGGCCGCTGGCGGTGGTGGCGACGCCTTCCTTGGCGGCGTTCTCCTGAAGAAACTTTTCACCTCGGGCGAGGGCGATGTCGGACATGGGGGATGGGGTGGGGGTGGGAGAATTCCAAAAGCCGGTTTCGCGTGTCGTGCAACCCAAAGTTGGCGGGCGGAGGGCGGAGGGCGGGGAGTGGGGAACAAGGAACAAGGAACAAGGAACAAGGAACAAGGAACAATTGGCACCAACATCGGTGCCTCCAGGCTCTAGGCTCCCCTCACAGGGTCGGCTTGGCGCGAACGATGTTCATGGCACCGTTGAGTTCGCCGCCGGGTTGGATGGAGACGGAACTGGCGGTGACATCGCCGTTCACCGCGCCGGTGGCGCCGATGAGCAGGGAGCCGCTGGCGACCAGGGAACCGGTGACGCGCGCGTGCACTTCGATCTGGTTGGCCTGCACCTCGTTGAGGAAGGTGATGTCGGAGCCTTTTTCGATGAGCAGGCGTCGGCACTGCAGCGCGCCAAGCAGGGTGCCGCTGGTGCGCAGGATGATGTCGCCGCTGGCCTTGACGTTGGTTTCGAGCAGGCCGTAGCAGCGCAGGTCCTTGCACTCCAACTGATCGGCCGTGACGACGCCGTTGCGGCGGATCATGACGTCGCCGCGGGTGCGGATCGCCCGCTGAACGGCATGGCTGATCTCAACGTCGTCCATCGGAATGGCGGCGCCGCAGCGGCTGCAGGTGACCGAGCGCTGGGCGCGGCTGACCTGGGTGCGCTGGCCGCATTCGAAGCATTCGGTCTCGTGGAAGTACTGGTTGCGGTACAGGCCCTGGTCCGGGGTCAGGCCGCGGCCGGCATTCCATGTGGTGAGCGGCTGCACCGGCGCAGTGGCGGTCTGCGGGGCGGTGGGGGGCGGCGCGGGGGCGGGTTCCGGCTGGGGCTCGGGCTTGGCCGCGGGTGGTTCGAGGATCAGGCCGAGCTCGGTTTCCGTTTCGGCATTCGCACGTCGTTTGCCCGATTTTTTGGGCGCGGGCGAAAGCGCGCTGGCCGGGGTGTCGCTGACCGGGGCGTCACTGGCCGGGGCGTCGCTGGCCGGGGTGTCACTGGCCGGGGCGTCGCTGGCCGGGGCGTCGCTGGCCGGGGTGTCGCTGGCCGGGGTGTCACTGGCCGGGGTGTCGCTGGCCGGGGTGTCGCTGGCCGGGGTGTCGCTGGCCGGGGCGTCACTGGCCGGGGCGTCACTGGCCGGGGTGGCGGGTTGGGCGACCAGGTTCTTCAGGAAGGCGCCAAAGCCGAGTTCCTGGGCGGGAGCCGCAGCGGAGGCAGGGGGCGCGACCGGGGCGGGTTCAGTCGGGCGTGCCGGCGTTTCCGGAGCCGGCTTGGCGGCTTCGGCCGGCGGGCGTGGTGCGGGGGTCGACGACCGGCGCACGGGCGGGGCCGGTGCCGGCTGGCCAGTGGCGGTGACGCGACCGCGGTCGATGGCGAGGTGGGCGCCGCAGGCACGGCAGAGGGTCGAAACGACGAGTCTCGGCTCATGCTGGAACGCGCCGCAAGCCGGGCATTCCACCTCAATTTGGTTTTTGGGCGGGGGGGAGCGGTCGCTCTTCGAGCCGAAAAGTCCCTTGAACACTCGGGGGGATGTTCAGTCAGGGTTGCGCCGGGCGGGCAGCCGCGGGCTTCGGTTCGGGCCTGCGGCCGACCTTGGAGGCGCCCATGAAGGTGGCACCTTCCTCGATGGAAAGGGTGCCGGCTTCGATGTCGCCGACGAGGATGGCGTTGCTCTTCAGCTCGCAGCGCTCGGCGACGGTGATGTTGCCTTCGACCTTGCCGAAAAGCACCACGGAGCGGGTCTTGATTTCACCCTTGATGAGGGCGTTTTCACCCACGGTGAGGGCGCCGTCGGAGTGGACTTCGCCCTCGATCTTGCCGTCGATGATGAGGTCGTTGGAGAAGCGGATCGAGCCTTTGATTTCGACGTCGTTGGAGAGGATGTTCTTGCTGGAGGTCATGGAAGGGGAGGCGGCGCGTTGCGGGGTGAAAGCCTGGGCGGGCGGGGTCAGAGGGGCGCGTTCAGCCGGGGCGGGTGCCGGCGGCGGGGTGCGCACGGGTTCCCGGGTGGGTTCCGGGGCGGATTGTCCGATGATTTGCCTGAGCATAGCCATGGATAATAGTCTTTCTGCGTGTTGAGTGTCAATGTCCGGGTGTAAAAATCGGCAACTCGTTCAAAGTTCGCGAATGGCGAGGTTGCGAAACTGGACGAGGCTGGAGGCGGGCGAGAGTTCGCCGGTCTTGGGGTTTTTGCCGCCGTGATGCTGCAGGGCGAGGCGGCCGCTTTCCGGCAGACCGGGCAGGCGGGCGTTGTCGATGACGGTCTGGCCATTGAGCACCACTGTCAGGCGCTCGCCCTTGAGGGTGATTTCGAAGCGGTTCCACTCGCCGACCGGTTTGTCGGCGCGGACCTTCGGGGTGACGTCGGCGCGCACGTCGGGCGGCATCGTTTTGTCCATGCGGTAGCCATACACCTCGCCGGAGCCGATCGGCCAGCACCAGATGTTGAGCTGCGCCTTGGAGGTGCCGCGCAGGTAGATGCCGCTGTCGGCATTGGGCGTGGGAATCTTGATCTCCCGGCCTTCGGCGTCGCGCTTGTGACTGCCGTCGGGCAGCACGACCGGCATGTCGTAGAGACCGGTGGTCTGCTTGATGCGCCAGTCGACGCGCAGGGTGAAGTCCTTGTATTCCTTCTCCGTCCACAGGTTCTTGTCGCGGCCGGGCGCCTCGCTGCAGGCATCGTAGTCGATGACGCCATCGAGCACCTTCCAGTGGCCGTTGTCGCCCTCGGGCACGATCCAGCCGGCGAGATCGCGGCCGTTGAAGAGGGGGGTGAAGCCGTCGTCCGCGCGGGCGGCGCTGAAGGCGAGGGCGGCGAGCAGGCAGGTCGTCAGTCTCATGGGCAGAGAAAACGCGGTTGGCGACCGGCTTCGATCATCCGAGGCGGGTTCGTCCCGCGCGCAGGCTCAAACAACGGTGCCCTTGCTGCGGCTTTTCTTGCCCTTCGGTTTGCTGTCGCCGCCGGGCAGGCCTTCCTCCTGCAGGATGGTGTCCTGGGGCAGGGGGGCGGTTTCGCCCTCCGGCTTGGCCTCGGGTTCGCGGTAGGGAGTCTGTTTCTGGTACAGGTCGAGCCGCTTTTCGAATTCCTCGCGCAGCGACTGGCGTTCCTCCTCGCTGATCTCCTTGTCCTCGGCGAGCAGGGTCAGGGATTTTTTCTGCCAGAGCAGGGCCTCCAGAAACTCGCCGTTGCGCGCCAGGGCGGCCGCCTTGGTGTCGAGCATTTCGTAGCGCTGCTCCTCGCCCGCCTCGTCCATGACGCGCAGGGCGCGGGTGGCGAACTGCACGGCGAGCTCGCCGTTGTGCAGGTTCTCGTCCGGGCAGGTGGCGAGGAACCAGGCGATGTTGTTGGCCGCCCACGGATCCTCGCTGCGCGCGGCGCGCTGGTACCAGGCGCCGGCGCGGCGGTAGTCGACCGGCACACCCGTGCCCGTGTAGTAGAGATTGGCCAGCCGCGACATGGCCGGGACAAAATCCTGCTGGGCGGCGCGCAGGTAGTAGAGGGCGGCCTTCGCCGGGTTTTTGTCGACCCCGACCCCGCGCTCGAACTTGGCGGCGAGGGCGGTCTGCGAGGGGGCGTGCTCCTGGGCGGCGGCCTTCTCCAGCCAGGCGGCGGCGGCGGTGGCGTCCTGGGCGATGCCGCGGCCGAGGTCGTAGGCCATGGCGACCGCGTGCTGGGCGGCGGCAAAGCCGTTTTCGGCGGCGCGGCGATACCATTCAAAGGCGCGGCTGTCGTCGCGCTTCACACCGATGCCGTCCTCATACAGCGAACCCATGAGGAACTGCGCGCGCAAATGCTTCTGGCGCGCCGCCTTTTCCAGCCATTCAGCGCCGAGTTTTTCATCCTTCTTCAGCCCCTCGCCGGTGAGCAGGCGCAGGCCGAGCTCGAACTGGGCATCGGCGTCGCCCTTGTCGGCCCAGCCGCGCAGTTCTTCGACAATGCGCTCGTCCTGAGCCGGGGCAATGGCAGGAGCGGCGAGCAGGAGGACAAGGGTGAGGAGCCGGTGGAGGCGTGTCATGACAGGAGGCATACGTTTCAGGCTGGGCACTACAACAGACAAACTCGCGGCCGGCTTGCTCGAAAGCTCTTCAACGAGCGGCGGCTGGCGACCAGAACAGGCGGGCGGCAAAGACGCGGTTGTCGGCACCGAAGGCGTTGTCGGGCGGGATGATGTGGTTCGGCGAGGCCGCCTGCATCCACTCGGCGACGGTGACCCAGGTCTCATTTTCGGAGACCTCGGTGACCCCGAAGTTGCCCAGGCGGGCACCGCGCTCGGGCACGAGGACGGTCTCGGTCTCGCGCAGGATGGCGGGGCCGGCCGGATCGACGCGGGCCATGAACAGCGGGGCGCGATGGCGGAAGACATGGTCGTTGTGCGCGCCGCGGCGGGTGTAGACCAGGTAGAGCGCGTCCGGGCGGCTGATCCAGTGCTGCTGGGTGTTGTAGGTGCCGAGCGGGGCGCCATCGCTGTACCGCCAGGGCTGCAGCGGGCCATAGGTCAAACCGTCGTTGCTGACCGCGACGTAGCCGTCGGTGTCGTTGCGCAGGGTCAGGTAGAAGCGCCCCTGGAAGCGCGCCAGCGAGGGCTCATAGACCCCGCGCCCCGATTCGAGCACCAGTTCGCTGCCCTGGCCGAGGTAGCGCAACTCCCGGCCGTCGAAGGCGCAGCGCAGGACGGTGACGCGGTAGAATGTGTCGGCCTCGGCCTTGCCATACACCGGCAGCAGGATCTCGCCGTTGTCGAGATCGACCCGCTGCACGCTGCCGGCGCCGCAGTTGTAAAACTTGGGGTCGTCCGGCAGCTTCAGCGTCTGCCAGGCGCTCCAGGTGCGCGCGTCGGCATCGTACACCGACCAGGCCGTCTCGCGCCGGCGGTTGGCGATCACCTTGTCGCCGCGGTAGCGGACCGTGTGGCCGATGCCGAGCAGCTTGCCGCTGCCTGCATGCCACTGCGGGGTGAAGTCGCTGGCCGCGACAATGACCTCGTCCGGCTCGCTGCGCCGACCGAGCGTCGCTTCATGCGGCGTGATGGCACTCCAGGTGCGGCCGAGGTCGTCGCTGCGCAGGTCGTTGAGCGCATAAAAGACATCGCTGCCGGTGAGCAGCAGCTTCTGCATCGTCAGCACCACCGACGGTTTCGGGCCCGGGAGGGTCCCGGCACGCGGGTGCACCCAGCAGGTTTCGCCGTCGTAACCCTGCGTGAGGCTGTCGACCTGCAGACGAAAGGGCGAGCCGGGCGGCGGCGCCGGGATCAGGCGCAGCGTGCCGGCGAGTTCGGGCACGGCCGTGGCCAGGCCCTCGGCGACCAGTCGCGCCACCAGGCGCGCGCCCTCGGCGTTGAAGTGGGTGCGATCGGTCGGCGACGGACCATAGGTGGCCTGGCAGAACTTTTCCCCGCGCTGGTCGAACAGCAGGGAGCTGGCGCGGTGCAGATCGACCACCGGCACGTTCGTCTCGCGACCGACCGCCAGCACGGCCTCGGCGTAGGGGATCAGGGTCGAGGCCAGGCGACCGTCCTCATAGGTGCGACGGGCGACCGAGGTCACCAGCACGGGTCGGGAGCCGGCGGCGCGGGCCTCCGCGATGAAGCGGCGCAGGTTGTCGCGGTAGGAGCCGGCGGCATCGGTTTCGCGCTGGGGGCCCTTGCCGGGTTGATCGTTGTGACCGAACTGGATCAGCACCCAGTCGGCCTTTTCCGCCAGCACGCGATCCCAGAGGCCGAGGTCGCGGAAGCTCTTCGTGCTGGCGCCGCCGCGGGCGTGGTTGGCGACCGTGCATTCCGGCACCAAATAGGCGGCGAAGTGCTGCCCCCAGCCGGCGAGATCGGGTCGATCCTTGGGCGCCTTGGCGACCGTGGCCACGGTCGAATCCCCGGCGAGGGCGAAACGAAGCGGCGCGGCCTGCAGGGGCAGGGCGGTGATCAGGCTGGCGAGAAGGAGCAGTCGCATGGCAAAGACAACGGCGCGGCGCGAGGCGGACTCGCGGCAAAATGGGGGGCGGCCGGGGGCGAAGCGACGATGCTTTGGGGATGCACGATCTATATTCTGCGGCGTGAGGGAGTTCTGGCCTCCTGAGATGTGTTGGCCCGCGCCCCGCATCATTGACCCGGTCAATCCAAAGCGGCGGTTTATCAATGTCACCCCAGGGCTGCGGCTGGCTAGGTGGTGCGGGGTCATGAACGACCTCATCCTACTCCCCCTGCAGGCGGCCGGTGTCATCCTGGCCGCGGACTTTGTCGCCGGTCTCGTCCACTGGTTCGAAGATGCCTACATCCGCGAAGACACCCCGTGGGTCGGCCGCGCCATCGGTCGGCCCAACACCCTGCACCACCACCTGCCGCGCTGGATGACCCGCAACTCCTGGTGGCAGAGCAACCGCGAACTGCTGATCGGCGCGGCCCTGCTGGTCGCCGGCGCCGCTGTACTCGGCTGCCTCACCTGGCAGGTCCTGCTTTTTGCCTTGGTCGCCGGCAACGCCAACGAGGTGCACAAGTGGTCGCACCGCACGCGCCGCGAGAACGGCCGCCTCATCACCCTGCTGCAGCGCCTGCGTGTCCTGCAGACCCCGCAGCATCACGCGGTCCATCACACGAATCCCAAGGACGTGCGCTACTGCCCGGTCACCAATGCCCTCAATCCCGTGCTCGATGCCCTGCAGTTCTGGGTCGGTCTCGAGTGGCTGCTGGCCCGCGTCTTCGGCCTGCACCGCCGTCCCGACACCTCGGTGCCCGGCCAGGGCGGGGCGCCGGAGTGGATCACGGAACTGCGCAAAACGAATGGGAAGTTTCAAGTTTAAGGTTTCAAGTTTCAAGTTAGGCGGGGCCGTCCCTGGGGGTTCTTCTGTGCCCGCGCCCGCCTTCGCCCGTCATTCCCCTTGCAGCCTCCGCCACCTTGCGGCAGCGCTCGAGGGTGACCCGACACGCTGTGCTCGAACAAATCCTGGCGGTACTGCAAGCCGAACTCGCCTCGCTTACCCAGGCGGCTCAGGGAAGTTACGCCGCCGCCACCGATCCCGACAGCCGGGCCGAGAACAAGTACGACACCCGCACCCTGGAAGCCTCGTACGTCGCCCGCGGCCAGGCCCGCCGGGTGATGGAATTGCAGGAAGCCGTGCAGGCCTTCACCAGCCTGTCCGTGGCACCCGTCGCCACCGCCATCCAACTCGGCTCGCTGGTGACCCTGCAGGCCCCCTGGGGTGAGGAGCATGTCTTCCTCGGTCCGTTCGCCGGCGGCACCGAGGTCCGGCTCGACGGACAGGAGATCGTCGTCATCACTCCCGCCTCCGCCCTCGGGCAAAAACTGGTCGGTCGCCAGATCGGCGACACCGTCCTGCTCCGCCCCGACGCCCCAGCCCAAATCACGCGAGTGGCTTGAAACAGGGAACTTGAAACTTTCAACGTGTCACTTGGAACTGCCTCCGGGTTCGATCGTGCAGCTGCCGTCCGGGCAGGTGGGCGATTCCAGATTTGAGCGCAGGTCGGCATCGCTGCGCAGGCGCAGCAACTGCGAGAGGCGGATGCGCCGGCTGGAGATCCAGTGCACGGCGCGACGGGCGAGCGGCAGCAGGGCGGGACTGGCCAGGCGCAGCGACCATTCGCGGTACTCCTGCAGGGCCCACAGGCAGGTCACCCAGGCGGCAGCCCCCTGCCAGAGCGAACCGTCGTCGCCCATGACGACGATTTCCTGATCGGCCCGCAACTGCGGCAGGGTCGGGCAGCGGCGCAGGGCCTCGGGGGAATCGTAGGGCAGGAACTCCAGACGAACATAGGCGGGCTGGTCGAGCAGCCAGTCGCGGAAGCGCGAGCAGAGGCCGCAGTGGGCATCGTAGAAGAGCGTCAGCGTCTTCACAACGTGTCGAGCAGGTTGTCGGGTTTGCCGGGGCGGTTCATCGGCGGCAGGGGCGGCGGCACGCGGCCGAGGGTGGCGCGGCGACGCAGCTTGGTGAAGACGTAGAGGTTGAAGAAGTGCATGGCGCCAAGCACCAGCAGGACGACCCCCATCTTGCCGCTGAGCGCCTCGAAGACGCCGCGGACGCCGAGGATCTCGTCGGCCGTCTTCAGGTAGAGCGAGACGAAGCCGATGTTGACCAGGTAAAAGCCGACGAGCAGCAGGTGGTTGACGCTGTCGGCGAGCTCGGTGTTGCCGTGGAAGCAGTCCACGAGGAAGACCCGGCCGTTGTGGTGCAGGGTGCGGGCGACCCAGACCGTCAGGGCGACGGCAAGGGTGAGGTAGAGGCTGTAGCTGAGGACGGTTTCGTTCATGGGGTGGTGCGTGTTGTTTGTTCGGAAGTTTCAGAAAATACTGAAACATAAAGGCACGAAAAAAGTCAGCCGAGCAGGCGCATGGCCCACTGCAGGGCGGAGGCGTGTTTCATCGAGATGACGGTGTCGGCGACCTTGACGCCGAAGCTGAGGAATTCGTCGAGCTCCTTCATCTGCCGGTGGAAGTCGCGGCCGGGACCGGCGGGTTCCTCGCGGGTGCGCTCGGCGCAGTCGCGCAGCAGGCGCATGGCGGGCTCGATCTCGCGGCGTTTGCGCTCCTTCGAGATGGTGACGAAGATCTTCCAGACGTCCTTTTCCGCCTCGAAGAACTCCTTGCGCTCGCCCTTGCGGGTGACGATGCGCACGAGGTCCCAGCCGACCAGTTCCTTGAGGTTGGTGTGGGCGTTGCCGCGGCTGATCTCGAGCATGGCCATGACCTCGTCGGTGCTCATCGGCTCGGGAGCGGTCATGAGCAGGGCGTGGATCATCGCCATCGTGCGGTTGATGCCCCACTGGGTGCCGAGCGACCCCCACTGCGCCACGAAGTCCTCGCGCGCTTGCTCCCAGGCTGGGGGTTTCTTGCTCACATTTTCAGTAAAAACTGAAAATACCGAAAGGCAAGAAGGATTTGTGAAATTTGTTCGCGCGCCTGCCGATGCCCGGTCCTGCTCAATACACCGGCACCTGCGGATCGATCTCCTTCGACCAGGCGGTGATGCCGCCGGCGACGTTCCAGACGTCCTCAAAGCCGAGGTCGCGCAGGGCGGCAACGGCCTTGGCGCTGCGGCCGCCGAGCTTGCAGTGGACGACGATCCTGGTGTCGCGCGGCAACTCGCCGGCGCGCGCGGCGACCTCGCCCAGCGGGATCAGGGTGGAGCCCTCGATGCGGGCCGTGGCGTATTCGTCGGGCTCGCGCACGTCGAGCAGGAAGTGCTTCTCGCCGCGCGCGCGCAGGTCGCGCAGGTCTTGAACGCTGAGGGTGGGGACGTCGGGGGGATTCATGCCGCAGAAACCGGTGTAATCGATGGGTTCGGTGATGGAGGGATGGGGGCCGCAGACGGGACACTCGGAGTCGCGCCGCAGGGTGAAGTCGCGGAAGCGCAGGGTCAGGGTGTCGACGTGGAGCAGTCGGCCGATGAGCGGTTTGCCGAGGCCGGTGATGAGCTTGATGACCTCCAGGGCCTGCAGGGTGCCGACCAGGCCGGGCAGGACGCCGAGCACGCCGCCCTCGGCGCAGGTGGGCACCAGGCCGGGCTTGGGTGGCTGCGGCGACATGCAGCGGTAGCAGGGGCCGCCGAGGTGCGGGGCAAAGACGGAGACCTGGCCTTCGAAGCGCAGGATGCTGCCATAGACATTGGGCTTGCCCTGCCAGACGGCGACGTCGTTCGACAGGTAGCGGGTCGGAAAGTTGTCGGTGCCGTCGAGCAGGATGTCGTAGCCGGCGGCGATCTCGCGGGCGTTGGCGGCGGTGAAGTACTCGGCGTGGCCGACGACCTCGACATGCGGATTGGTCTGCTGCAGGCGCTCGCGCGCGGCCTCGAGCTTGGGCCGGCCGATGTCGCTTTCGCCATAGAGGATCTGGCGCTGCAGGTTGGTCACCTCGACCTGGTCCGGATCGACCAGGCCCAGGCGGCCGACACCGGCGGCGGCGAGGTAGAGCGCGGCGGGCGAGCCGAGGCCGCCGGCGCCGATGCAGAGCACGCGGGCGGCGCGCAGCTTTTCCTGGGCCTCGCGACCGAAACCCGGGATGGCCAGGTGGCGGGCGTAGCGCTGGAGTTCGGCGGGCGTGAGCATCGCGGGCAGTGGAGCATCGGCGGAGCCTGCCGGCAACCGCGATCAGGGCTTTTGCCAGGGCACGGCGCCGCCGCGCTGGACATGGCGGCGCAGGGCGGCCGACAGTTCATTGAAGACCTTCGGCGCCTTGCCCCTGAGGTTGGTGGTTTCCTGCGGATCGTTTTTCAGGTGGTAGAGTTCGAGCGGCGACCAGGGATCGTTCTGCAGCAGCTTCCACTCGCCACGCACGATCGCCTCGTAGCTTTTGCCTCCGTAGGCGGGGCCACCCTCGCGACGGACGAAGTACAGCTCGCGGTTGGCGGGCATGGCGCGGCCTTCGAGCAGGGGCACGAGGCTGACGGCGTCGAGATCCGGCGACGGCTTCAGGCCGGCGAGTTCGAGGAAGGTGGGAAAGACGTCGAAGTTGAGGCCGGCGTAGTCGCTCACCGAGCCGGGTTTCACCTGAGCGGGCCAGCGCAGCATGAAGGGCACGCGCAGGCCGCCGTCGTAGTGGCTCTGCTTGCCGTCGCGCCAGGGGTGATTGCTCTGGGCGTGGGGCAGGGAACCGCCGTTGTCGGCGCTGAAGACGACCACCGTGTTCTTGTCGAGGCCGGTCTTGCGCAGGCAGGCGAGCACGCGGCCGATGTTGGCGTCGAGGTGCTCGACGAAGGCGACATTGGCGGCGCGCTTGGGATCCATGTCGGGCGCGCGGGCCTTCACCTTGTCCAGCCATTCGGCCGGCGGCTCGATCGGGAAGTGCGGCGCGTTGTAGGCGAGGTAGAGGAAGAAGGGTTTTTCTTTCGGGCGTCGCTCGCCCTTCAGGTAC
Source organism: uncultured Prosthecobacter sp. (assembly GCA_964605265.1). Classification (GTDB taxonomy): domain Bacteria; phylum Verrucomicrobiota; class Verrucomicrobiia; order Verrucomicrobiales; family Verrucomicrobiaceae; genus Prosthecobacter. The sequence goes on along the minus strand of CAZSBO010000042.1, from coordinate 9,440 downwards.
GCACAGGCCCAGTCGGTGAAGAGATCGGTGGCATGGCCCTTCGGCTCAATCACCTCCCGGTTGAGGCGCATGTAATTCTGGTCGTGGCGCAAATGCGTCGTGTAGCTGTCCATCATGTCGCCCAGAAACCCGTGGAAGAGGTCGAAGCCGCGCTCGTTCGGCGTGTTCGGACTCTCCAGCCCGAGGTGCCACTTGCCGACGATGGCGCTGTGGTAACCGGCCGGCTTCAAGGCGTCGGCCAGGGTCGGCAGCCCGGGCGCGAAGTAGCCCCAGGAGTTTTCCGGCTGGGTGCGGATGACCCCGGGCACGCCGACGCGGTCCGGGTAGCGACCCGTGAGCAGGGCGGCGCGCGAGGGCGAGCAGACCGTGCAGTTGGCGCGCATGGCGGTGAACTTCAGGCCCTCGGCGGCGAGTTGGTCGAGGTGCGGCGTCTGCACATCGCTGCCGCCAAAAGCGGCGACATCGCCCCAGCCGTGGTCATCGGTGAAGACAATCAGGAAGTTGGGCTTTTCCGCCGCGGCGGTGAGGCCCGCGGCGAGCAGCAGGGAGGTGAGAAAGCGGAGCATGGGGCTTGGCAGATGGCAGATCGGAGATGGGGAGGATGAATGGAAACGCACGGACCCTCTGGAAAACTTCTGGAATGAACGCGAACGCGCCCTATTACCCTAAAAGGGTCAGGAGTCGATTCTTGACAACCATTGACTCGCCTCCTTCGGTAAGTTGAGTTTGCCGGTCTTCAAGCGGTTGATTTGCTGACACACATTCATCGCGCTTTTCATCTGCAATCGAGTGGCTGTCCACTGCCGTGGCATGGCGGTCTTCAGATGCACTGCATGCGCGATGGCCACTTTTCTGGGATCGCTGCCCTTGGTGGTTGTTAGCTCCGACTCCTTCATCTGGAGCCACTTCATGCCATCTGCCACCAACTGCTCCGCCTCCGCTTCATCGTGACAGGCCTTGCTCTCTGCGCTCGACCGCAGGGCTCGCCCTTCCGGCTTCGGGCCTTCTTCCCGGACTTTTTCCCGCAGCCATTCTTCAAACACCTGCGTCCCCCAGAACCAGCCCCTCCTCAGCGTGCTCTGCCCGCCCTTGCAAAGACTCGCCGCCGGCAGGCCACATTGCGTTCGCTTCTCTTTGCCCACCCGCTCTTCCAGACGTTCCACGAAACGCCGTCTGCCTGCCGTCGTGTCTGGCAGATCAAAGAGCCTCAATCCCTCTTCGACGTTGAGCCACCGGGCCCGCTGCTTCGGTGGCAATCCATACCCCTGGGCCAGACTGCTCCAGCGGTAGTCCAGCAGCCCCAGTCCACGTTCGCAGTCCAACCTCCTTGCGCGCGCAGGATTGAGGTGAATGTAGTCCATCAGCGTCTTGAGGTAATCGCTCCCTCCATGCTCCTGTGGTTGCACCGGAATGGCCTTGTAGCGGCCACCAAACAAGTGCCCCCACAGTCGATGCCGTGCGTTGTACCGCTGGGTGTAGGTCCCTTGAAACCAGGACATGCCCGCGACCAGATTGGGCTTCGGCGTTCGCAGCAGCCAGTGGTAGTGGTTATCCAGAATCACCCAGGCCAGCACTTGCCAGCCCGTCTTTTTGCAGGCCTCCGCCAGCGTGGCGAGCAGCATTTCACGGTCGCCGTCGTCCTGGACGATGTTTTCGCGCCGATCCCCGCGCGCCATGACATGATAGAGGGCACCGGGATACTGAATGCGGAGCTGCCTGGGCATGAGTCAAAGCTGGCTCGCGCATGGTTTTTGTCAAGAATCGACTCCTGACCCTTTCAGTTGCGCCAAGAGGAACCTTGGAATGATGATTGCAAGTGGAGCGCTTCGTTCGGGACGAAGAGGTCGTGGGTTCGACCGCTCGTCGCGCGGGCAACATCCGCTGAGTCGCAAGCCAAACCGCGGGGCGTTGCGCAGCAGGGGCAATCCCGCCAGCCCGATCCTCAGGAAAACTTCTTTATCCCGTGGTCTGGGGTGCATTCGTGCTTGTCGGGGGGCGATTTGTCCCAAGAATCGGGGGTTCCGTCCGTAAACACCTGCTCCCGAAATCGCATGTCCCGACCCAAGACCACCGCCACCGGCCGCAACATGGCCCTCATCGCCGCCTTTTTGGGCTGGCTCTTCGACGGCTTTGAAATGGGCCTGTTCCCGCTGATTGGCGTGCCGGCGCTGCGCGACCTGCTGCCGGGCCAGGATCCGGTGGTGGCGACGAATTGGTTCTCGGTCATCATCGCCACCTTCCTGGTCGGCGCGGCCACCGGCGGCGTGCTGTTCGGCTGGCTGGGCGACCGCATCGGCCGCGTGCGGGCGATGTCGTTCTCGATCTTCACCTATGCCATCTTCACCGGCCTCTGCGGCTTTGCCACGGAAGCCTGGCACATCGCCATCCTGCGCTTCATCGCCTCGCTCGGCATGGGCGGGGAGTGGGCGCTGGGCGTGGCATTGGTCAATGAGCTGTGGACCAAGGGCAACCGCATCTGGGTTGCGGGCGCGATCGGTGCGGCGGCCAACATCGGCTACCTGCTGGTCGCCTTCCTCAGCCTCGGCCTGAACAGCTATGTCGAAGCCTGGCACCAGGGTTCCATGGCCATCGGCCTGTCGCAGGAGTGGGCCGACAAGCTGTTCCAAAACAGCGGCTGGCGTTTCCTCATGATCAGTGGGGCCTTCCCGGCCATCCTGATCTTCTTCATCCGTCTGTTCGTGCCGGAATCGGAGAAGTGGCACGAGGAGAAGGAAGCGGGCAACACCTCGCACTGGAGCAACACCGACCTTTATGGCGTGCTCACCGGTGGCCTTGCCGGCCTGGTCATCATCTGGGCCTGGTCGCCCATGGGCGTGAACTCCGCCGCGCAGGCCGGCCTGATCACCGTGGTCGGTCTGGCGGCCGTGCTCTGGGGCTACCTGTTCCCGGTGCGCCGCTACCTGGAGCGTGCCAGCCTGGCGGGCGCCCTCGGCGGTGTCGATCGCAAGCTGGTGATCCGCCACATGCTCATCGGTGCCAGCCTGGCGGGCGTCGCCCTGCTCGGCACCTGGGGCGCGGCGCAGCAGGCGCCGAAGTGGTCGTCCGAGTTGCAGGCCAACGGCTGGCTGCATCCGCGTGAGTACACCCAGCTCGCCACCTCCTTTGGCGCCATCCTCGCCACCTTCTTCATGCCGCTGGTGGCCGACCGCTTTGGCCGTCGCCTCACCTACTCGCTCACCTGCGTCGCCGCCTTCGGCAGCGCGGTGCTGTTCTACAAGACCAACTCGGAAATCTCGAACTGGTTCTTCATCTCCGCCTTCATCATCGGCGGTGTCAGCGCCTCGTTCTACGGCTTCTTCCCGCTCTACCTGCCCGAGCTTTTCCCGACCCGCGTGCGCGCCACCGGCCAGGGCTTCTGCTTCAACGTCGGTCGCATCATCGCCGCCGTCGGTGCTCTCCAGCTTGCCAATCTTGTCGGCCTGTTCGGTAGCAATGGCGCGACCTCCTCGGCCAATGCCTACATCGCGCTCTGCTCGGTCTACTTCATCGGCGTTGTCATCGTCTGGCTGGCGCCGGAGACCAAGGGCAAGCCGCTGCAGTGAGGCGCGCCTGATTCCTGACCGACATGCGCCCCGGTCCGCGTCGCTCGACCCCTCCGCTGCGTCCGCTCGGTGAACTCGTGCGTGCCCTGCCGGCGGCCGGCTCGGGTGGGGCGCGACCGGCCGGCATCTGGAAAGAAGCCGATGCCCGCCACGGCGCGCGCCCCGACTGGCTGCTCTGGCGTCGCCTGCTCTCCGGTGGTCCGCCCCCGGCCGGCAGTCGCGAAGACGCGGCGGCCCTCGCCCTGCGCGCCCTGCGCGCGCGTGAACCCAGCGTCGCCTCGGCGGCCCTGGCCCTGCTGCCAGCGCTGCCTGTCCCGAAGTTGAAATCGGAAGTCCGGGCCGAACTGGCGCGCGCGCTGGCCTCCCTGCCGGCGTCGCCGGAGACCGCGCTGGCGCACTGGCTGGCCCGCGTCGTCTTGCAGACGGAGCTTTCCGCCGCTGAAGCCCTGCCGCAGTTGCGGCAACTGCAGGCCCTCGCTCCGAGCGGCTGGAAGCCGGGGCGCGCCTTCGATCTCACCAACTTCACCACTGCGCCCTGGCAGACCGTTGAGCCGGCGCGGCTGGCCCGCTGGCTGGCCGATGCCGTGGCCGACCTCGTGCGCCATGCCTGGGCGACGCCCGAGGCGTCGCTGGCCGACTGGCTGCTCACCGCCTGGCAAATGCGCCGCGACGCGCGGCCGGCCGGTGCGCTGCCGCGTTTCGAGGACACAACTCTGCTGCTGGATGCCGCCGCGGCCAGGCGCCTGCAGGGCGAGCCCGCCGCAGCCGCGCGTCTGGAAGTGCTGGCCCTGCACCTGCTGCCACCGCGTTTGCCGGAGTCGCTGCAGCAGCGCGTTCGGGCGGCGGCCTGGCGATTGGCCGAGGCCGGGTTGGCGCCGCCAGTCGCCTGGCGGGTGCGACTCGACGATTTGCCCTTTCCCGGCGATCCCCCCAGCACACCCAACGGGGCGGAAGCGGCGCGCCAGTGGCAGGATGCGGAAGATCCGGCGCTGCGGCACTTGCGCGAGGTTGTGATCGAGGACCCCGACTGGGCCGTGCTGAGGTCGGCGGGTGTGGTCTTGCAGTTCCCGCTGGCCGCGCTCGGTTGGGTGGCCAAACGCGCTCAGGCCCATCAGGTCAAAAAGCAATATGAGCTGCTCGATGCTGCCACGCGGCTGGCGTTCCGGCATCAGTTGCTGGGCAGTCTCGGCCGCCTGCTGGCGGTGCGACCGGGATCGGTGGACAACGTGGTGAATTTTGCCCGCGCCCTGCGCGCCAGTTTGCGCGGCCTGCCCTTCCTGCGTGACGAGGAAGCCTGGGCGGCGGCGCAGTCGCACCTGCGGCAGGCCTGGGGTCGACTCGACACCGAGATCGACGACGCCGAGCTGCGCTTTCTGCTGCAGGAGACCCTGCAGGATCGTTTGACCACGACCCTGCGTCGCCTGCCGCCGCCCGCGCGGGTGGCGGCGCTGCGCCATCGCCAGGGTCGCCGCGCACCCTCGGATCTGGTGCGCGACCTGGAGGCCGATCTCCGGCGCATGAACCTGCTGGAGCATCAGCGCAGAGTGGAGCTTTGGGAACTGACGGCCGCGCTGCGTGAGCGACCCGAACTCGCCGGCACGGTCTGGGTCAGTGTTGTCGGTCCTGGCGATCCGGCTAGCGGTCGCTACAGCGCCTTGGTGCTCGGGCCGCGCGGCCAGCGGGAAATCCAGGGTCGCCTGCGTGTCGGCAGCGCCGAGGTGGCGCCTCTGGCGCAGGCGATCGCCGAGGCGGTGCAGGCCGTGGCCGAGGCGCCGGAATGGCTCATCTTGGCGACCGATGCCGTCTGGCAGGCCACCGCCTGGGAGACGGTGCTGCCTCAGGCTGGCCTGACGGCGGCTGTCGCGCGGGTGCCGGGTTGGGAATGGGCCTACCGTGTCCTGCGCGAACCGTCCGCCGAACGGGTCCCGGCCAGCGTGCTTCGGCCCGAGAACGCGCCGCTGCCGAGTTCTTTGTCGGCCGCGGTCCGTGGCTGCTGGTTGTTTCCCGGCGACGAACCCGCGCACGCCGGCACACGCTGGCAGCCGGTCGCCGGTGAGAGCCCGAGCCTGCGGTCGCTGGCGATCGGCGCGCAGGCGCAGGTAACCAGCCTTGGTCCCGTGGCGGCGGGGGAGGTGTGGGGCGATGATCTCATCGCGCTCAGCCTGGCGCAGGCCTGTCGCTCTTTTGTGGCGCCGGTGGTTCCGCTCGCGCCCGCAGAACAAGAAGAGGCGCTGCGCCTGCTGGAAACGGGTCGCGAGGGCCTGCAGCGGCTGCTGGCGACCGGGAACTGGCGGCTGCACGGCCTGCCTCCCACGTAGGCGTTCTCGCCAGAGGGCGGGCTCAGGGACAGCGCAGGGGTTTTTCCCCAGCATGGCGTTCCTGGTAAAGCACCGCGTTGCGAGATAAACCGCCCCCTTCAGCGGCGTTTTTCTCTGCCATGTTGGCTTCGCGTCGTTCCTTCCTGCAAAGCACCGGCTGTGGTTTCGGCTGGCTGGCGGCCTCGGCGTTGACCGGTGCCCGCGCCGCCCTGCCGGGTCCGCACCTGCTGCCGCGCGCCAAGCGCGTGATCTTCCTGTTCATGCAGGGCGGGGTCAGCCACGTGGACTCCTTCGACTACAAGCCGCGCCTGCAGCGCGACGACCAGAAGACGCTCGACCTGGCGGATCCGCGCACGGTCGCCAAGACCGGCAAGGGCGCGCCGCAGAAGCTGATGAAATCGCTCTGGGACTATTCCCAGCACGGCGAGACGGGTCGCTGGGCCTCCGGCCTGTTCCCGCACATCAACCAGCACGTCGACGACCTCTGCTTCCTGCACGGCATGCACACCGAGGGCGTGGCGCATGGACCGGCCACCCTCTTCCTGCACACCGGCACCACCAGCTTCATCCGTCCGAGCATGGGCTCCTGGGTGATGTACGGATTGGGTTCGGAAAACGAAAACCTGCCCGGCTTTGTCACCATCAGCCCGAGCCTCGGCAACGGCGGGCCGCGCAACTACGGCAACGCTTTCCTGCCCGCCGTGTTTCAGGGCACACCGGTCGGTCGCAGCGGCATTCCGGCCGCGCAATCCGGCATCAAGAACATCGCCAACAGCGTCTGGACCCCGGAGCAGCAGCGCCGCCAGTATGAACTGCTCGGCGCCCTGGGGCGTCGCCAGGCGCGGCCGGGCGACACGGAGATCGAGGCGGTGCTGGAGAGTTACGAACTCGCCTGGCGCATGCAGCAGCGCGCGCCGGATGCCCTCGACCTGGCGCAGGAATCCGAGGCCACCCTCAAGCTCTATGGCATCGGCGACAAGGCCACCGACAACTACGGTCGCCAGTGCCTGATGGCGCGTCGCCTGGCCGAGCAGGGCGTGCGCTACATTCAGGTCAACTACGGCGACAACTCCAACAACCCGGCCTGGGATCAGCACAGCAACATGCCCAAGCACGCCGATCATGCTGCGGCGGTCGACAAGCCGATCGCCGGCCTGCTGCAGGATCTCAAGCAGCGCGGCCTGCTCGAGGACACCCTCGTCTGGTGGGGCGGTGAGTTCGGACGCACGCCCTACTCGCAGAGCAATGGCACCGGTCGCGACCACAACCCGGGCGGGTTCACCGTCTGGCTGGCCGGCGGCGGTGTGAAGGCCGGGTTCGC
>CAZSBO010000042.1:0-2138 GCA_964605265.1 uncultured Prosthecobacter sp. | reverse complement strand
GGTCCGGCCGCGTTCTTTGTTCGACAGCCGCGCTTCCCTTGCTCTCTTGGCGGTCCCTCCTTTTTCACCATGCCATCCCCCACCGACCTCTTCTCCCTCCAGGGCCAGACCGCCGTTGTCATCGGCGGCACTGGTGAACTCTGCGGCGCCATCGCCGAAGGCTTTGCCGCCGCCGGCGCCGAGGTGGTGCTGGTCGGTCGCGACCCCGCCAAGGCGGACAAGCGTTTGGAAGCCATTCACACCGCCGGTGGCCGTGGTTACTTCGTCGCCGCCGATGCCGCCCGCAAGGCCGACCTCGAAGCCCTGCTCGCCCAGGTGATCGAGCGCTCCGGCGGCTGCCAGATCCTCGTCAACGGCGCCGGCGTCAATTCCGCCACGCCCTTCCTCGACATCAGCGAGGACGAGTATGACCGGATCATGGCCATCAACACCAAGGGCGTTTTCCTCGCCTGCCAGGTGTTCGGTCGCTACTTCGTCGACAAGCAGGTCCCCGCCTCGATCCTCAACCTCGGCTCGATGTCCGGCCTGCTGCCGCTCAGCCGCGTCTTCACCTACTCGATGTCGAAGGGCGCCGTCCACAACCTCAGCAAGAACCTCGCCCGCGAGTGGGCGCCGCTCGGCATCCGCGTCAACACCCTCGTGCCCGGCTTCTTCCCGGCCGAGCAAAACCGCAAGGTGCTGACCCCCGACCGCGTCGCCAAGATCATGGGCCACACGCCGATGAACCGCTTCGGCAACGCCGGCGAACTCGTCGGTGCCGCCCTGCTGCTCGCCGCCAATGGCGCCGGCTCGTTCATCACCGGCCATGAAATGGTCGTCGATGGCGGCTACAGCTCGATGACGATCTGACACGGTCATGCGCCTCGGCCTGTTCATTCCCTGCTACGTGGACCAGTTCTACCCGCAGGCCGGGCTGGCCACGGTGCGCCTGCTGGAAAAGCTCGGCCACCAGGTCGAATGCCCCTCCGCGCCCGCCTGCTGCGGTCAGCCGCTGGCGAACTCGGGCCACGCCGCCGAGGGCGAGGTCTTCCTCGACGACTTTGCCCGCGCCTACGCCGGCTTCGACCGCGTCGTCGCGCCCTCAGCCAGCTGCCTGCTGCACCTGAAGGAGGGGCTGGAGGCGCGCGGCCACGAGCTCGCCCACCGGCTGCACGAGCTCTGTGAATTCCTGCACGATGTCGAGCAGGTGCAGTCGCTCGACGCGGCCTTCCCGCACCGGGTCGGTCTGCACGCCGGCTGCCACGGCCTGCGCGGGCTTGGACTCGGTCGCCCGAGCGAGTGCATGGTGCCCGCCTTCTCCAAACCCGCGCGCCTGCTGCAGATGGTCCAGGGTCTGGAGCTGGTGCCGCTCGACCGACCCGATGAATGCTGCGGGTTCGGCGGCAGCTTTGCCGTATTTGAAAGCGATGTCTCGGTCGCCATGGGTCGCGACCGCGTCGCTGACCACGTCCGCCACGGCGCCGAGTTTGTCACCGGCACCGACCTGTCCTGCCTCATGCACCTCGGCGGCCTGCTGGCGCGGTCGCATCCGCAGGTGAAGGTGCGTCACATCGCCGAGATCCTCGCCGGCGCAGCCTGAGTCACGCCATGGTCACCACCCATCCCGCCGCCGCCCGCGACTTCCTGAGCGATACGAATCGCGCCGCCTGGCATGACCAGACCTTGTGGATGGTGCGCGCCAAACGCGATCGCATGGCGGCGACCGTGCCCGAGTGGGAGCCACTGCGCGAGACCGCCGCGCGGATCAAGGATCACACCCTCTCGCGTTTGAGCGAGTACCTGGAGCAGTTCAGCGCGCGCGCGGAGGCGAACGGCATCCAGGTGCATTGGGCGGCCGATGCCGAGGAACACAACCGCATCGTCCACGGCATCCTCCAGCGCCACGGCGCCCGGCGACTCGTCAAGAGCAAGTCGATGCTCACTGAGGAATGCCACTTGAATCCGTACCTGGAAGCGCGTGGCGTTGAGGTGGTCGACACCGACCTCGGTGAACGCATCGTCCAGTTCAAGAAGGAGCCGCCCAGTCACATCGTCATGCCGGCGATTCATCTCAAGCGCGCCGAGGTGGGCGAAGTGTTTCACGAGCACCTCGGCACGCCGGCCGGGCTCGACGACGCCCAGGCGCTCACCGAGGCGGC
>CAZSBO010000041.1:0-25441 GCA_964605265.1 uncultured Prosthecobacter sp. | reverse complement strand
GAGGCTTCGCGTTCGACGCGGTTGGTGCCGAGCCAGGTTTCGTAGCCGCCGAGGTCGTGCTGGGGTGGGGTGGGCAGGTAGCCGTTGCTGCCATTGGCCAGCTCGATGGTGAAGCTGTTCTTGAACGGGCTCTTCGCCTTGATCTCCAGGCCGATTTCCGTGAAGACCTCGAAGGGGATGGCGGCGATGCCGAGCTCGCCGATGCGGAAGGCCTGCAGGACGCAGCGCACGCTGTCGGGCTTGGCGTCGCGCGCGGCGAGGGTGCGCTCGGCATAGGGCTGCTCGAGGCGGTGCGCAGGGGTGGCATCTTTGGGTTTGGCAAGCACGGCCTCGGCCCAGCGCACCTGTTCGGGGGTGGGGCGACGCACGCCGAGTTCGAGTTCGGTCGCCGCGGCCTTGAGCGGCACCCAGTCCTGATGCTTCAGGGTCTCGCGCACGCGCAGCACCTCGGTGGCGAGGTCGCCGGCGACAAGGCGAATCTTTTCATAAGGCTCGCGCTTCACGGCGGGGGTCTTGCCGCTGTAGTCGTTATTGTTGACGTCGCCACAGGGGCCGTTGGCCAACAGGCCGACCACGCGCGGATGTTCACCCGGGGTGGCGAGCTTGTTCTCCACGATGCGGCAGAACTCACCGAAGTAATCCGCCGACAGATGCTCGCGCGGCACGCCGCCGACGTAGTGAAGCCAGTAGTTGGCCATGAGGGCGATCTGCCGTCCGTCGCTGGCCTGCACCGACAGGCAGTACACCTCCGGATTGGTGGGGCCGGCCGGACCGTCCAGGCGCGAGCGCAGCAGGCTGCTCGGGTTCATCACGGCGCGATCCTGGCCGCCGAAGGGATTGGCGTTGGTGACACCCTGCTTGAGTTTCCAGCGTCGGTTGAACACATGCTGCGGCACTTGACCGCTGCCCCAGGCGATGCGCGCGGGTTCCAGGTTGGTGAAGGCGCGGCGGACGCCGTCGACGACGCGCGAGATGATGAACTGGCGGTAGTCCAGGGAGGTGTCCTTGTGAGTGATCGCCGACACGCTGGAGTGCGTGTGCGTGCCGGAGAACATCAGGTTCGAGGCGGGAATGCCCGTGGCGGCCTCGACCTTCTGCTTCGCTTCATCCCACACTTCCCGCGCCAGTGAAATCGTGTCCGCCACGACGAAGGCCAGCTTCGTGCTGCCGTCGTCGAGCACGAGGCAGCGCGCGTGCAGTTCGTCGTGCACATGCGCTGCGATCGGGCGCGGGGCGAAGTTGCCGACGATCTCCATGCCGAGCGGCGGGGTGATGTTGCTGGTGGCGGCACCGGCCCGGAAGACACGCGGGGTTTCGCGGGCGGGTTCGGCGGCGGACAGCGGCAGCAGGGGCAGGAGGGCGAACAGGAGGCGTTTCATGAAGTGGCTATCTACGGCGCGCCGGCGCGGTTTCCCTCAGGCCGGTGCGAGTGGAACAAATTTCGTTGGCCTGCAGGCTGACCGTCAGCGTTGGCGTATTCCCCCACGCCATGCACGCCCGCCTTGTCTTCTCGCTCATCGCCCTCGCCGTCCTGCCCGTCGCCGGTCAGGGGCTTTCCCTGTTTGGCAGTGTCAGCCAGGAGGGACGTGCGGTGTCCGGGGCCTCCATGGCAACCCCGCTTGCCCCGGAAGCCTGGCAGGCCTCGCTGGCGCAGCGGCGCGGGCAGTGGCTGGAGATGTTGGGATTGGCGCCCCTGCCGGAGCGCACGCCGCTGCAGGCGACCGTGACCGGCGTGCTGGAGCGCGGCGATTACGTGGTGGAGAAGATCCACTTCCAGAGCCTGCCCGGTGCCCATGTGGTCGGCAATCTGTACCGACCGGCCAGGATCACGGGTCGGCTGCCGGCCGTGCTCTACCTCTGCGGTCACACCAAGGGCAAGGTCAACCCGACCTACCAGGCCAATCCGCGCTGGTTTGGCCAGCATGGTTACGTGGCGCTGGTGCTCGATCCGGTCCAGCTCGGTGAAAGCCAGGGCATGCACCACGGCACCTACCGTTCGGAGCGCTGGGACTGGCCCAGCCGCGGCTACACGCCGGCGGGCACCGAGGTCTGGAATGCCATGCGCGCGCTCGATTACCTGGAGAGCCGCGACGACGTCGATGCCGACAAGCTGGGCGTCACCGGCCTCAGCGGCGGTGGGGCCATGTCCTGGTTCCTGGGCGCGGCCGACGAACGCGTCAAGGTGGTCGTACCGGTCTGCCAGAGCGGCAGCATCGAACGCATGGCGGTGGACCGCGCCACCGACGGCCACTGCGACTGTGCTTTCTGGATCAACTACCGGCGCTGGTGCTGGCCGGATCTCGGCGCGCTCATCGCTCCGCGCGCTTTTATGATCGCCTCCGGCAGCGAGGACGTGCTCTGGCGACCCGCCGGCTACCGCGATGCCGCCCATCGCATCCGCCACCAATACAACACGCTCGGCGCCGGCGACCGCTTTGATCTGGTCGAGGACCTGTCGCCGCACGGCTACACGCCCAAGCTGCGTCAGGCGATCTTCACCTTCTTCAACACCCACCTGAAGGGCGATCCGACGCCGGTGACCGATGATGTCACCGACTTCGTCGAGCCAGAGGAAAACCTGCTCGTCTTCGCCGGCAAGCCGCCCGCGAGCGACACCATGATGCAGATGGATGAGCGACTGGTGCGCGCCGCCGAGGTCGACCTGCCCGACAGCGCCACGCAATGGCAGTCGCACCAGCAGAACGCGCTGGCCAGGCTGCGCGACACCACCTTCCGCCATCAGCCCATCGCCGCCGCGACACGGCTGCGCGACAGGCTGGCCGATGGTGCGACCAAGACTGGCGATGTCTTTGGCAGCCTGATCTTCGACACGGCCGACGGCCTGACCCTCGCGGTCAAAACCCGGCGGGCGCAGTCGGCACCGGCGACGGTGCCAACGATGCTCTTCGCCATTCCGCCGGAGGCGCGAAGCACCTTCACCGGTGGCGGCTCGGCGCGACCGGGCGTGGCGGCGGATTTCGCCAGCGCGGGTGTTGAAGTACGCAACTCCGCTGCAACCTCGGTGGGGCCGGGTTATCTTTGGACCCTGCGGCGCGTTTATCCCTTGCTCGGTCAAACCCTGCCCGAGCGTCAGGTGGCCGACCTGCTCGCCGGGGCCGCCGTGCTGCGCCAGGGTGGCCTGGAGGGGCCGCTGAGCGTTTATGGCAAGGGGCAGACCGCTGCCCTGGCGATTTATGCCGCCCTGCTCGATGAAAGCATTGGCGAGGTCGTCCTAGAAGCCCCGCCGGAAAGTCATCGTCAGCCGGACACACCGGAGTTTCTCGGTGTGCTGCGGGTCGGTGATTTGCCGCAAAACCTGGCGCTGTTGCATCCGCGACCGATCACCTTCATCGGCAAGCTGCCGGCCGCCTACGAGTGGACGCGGCAGGTCTATGAACGGCTTGGCAGTGGCGATCGCATCCGGGTGATCCGCAGTGCGAAGGACTGGCGACCGCTGGCGCGGTGAGGGCTTTTGCATGCAAGCCGGTGCGGGCGATGGAGGCGGCCCGCCTGCCCTGGAGCGGTCTCTTGCAAGCAACCCGGTTCGTTGTGCCGTTTGAATCTGCCATGATGCGTCTTCCGTTCCTCCTCCTGCTGGCCGCGCTGCCCGTGCTCTGCCCTCGTGTGGCTGCGCAAACCCCACCGCCGCTGGCGTTCATTGACACCAGCTTCGAAAACGCCTCGCCGCTCTGGTATGACTTCGCCGAGGATGGCACGGTGCGAGTGCACCTGAACTACGACCACGAACGCCTTTCGCCGAACCGTGCCGCCGGCCATCTACACTTCCGACTGCAGGCCCCCAAGGGCACGAAGCTGAACCTGGAGTTCCTCAATCTCGACAACGTCTGGAACGGCAAGCCCGGTTCGGTGACCAAGGAGATCCTGCAGCTGGTGGTCTCGCAGGATGGTCGTGAGTGGACGGCGGTGCCGACGGAACTGCCCGAATCAGGACGGGTCACGGTTGAGTTGGAGATGCCGGCTGACTCTCTCTTTGTCGCCCGTGCCGAACCCTACCGGCTCTCGGACCTGCAGCGCTTCCTCGACGAGATCCGTCGCGATCCACGCGTGCGCCTGGAAACGATCGGCAAGACCGTGCAGGGTCGCGAGCTGGAGATCCTCAGGGTGGGCCGCGATGACGCGCCACATCGTGTCTTCCTGCGTGCCCGCGCCCATCCCTGGGAGCCGGCCGGCAACTGGGTGGTCGAGGGCCTGGTGCGGCGCCTGCTGAGCGACGAGGGCAGGGGCTTTCTCGAGCGCTACAGCGTCTGCATCCTGCCGATGGCCAACAAGGACGGCGTGGCGCGGGGCGGCACGCGCTTCAACCTGATGGGCAAGGATCTGAACCGCAACTGGGACAAGCCGGCCGACCCTCAGTATGCCCCCGAGAACGCCGCCTTGGAACGCTGGCTGGCGGCCGAGATCGCAGCGGGTCGCAAGCCTGACCTCGCCCTCGATTTCCACAACGATGGCAGCGGTCGCCTGCACCTGAGCCGGCCCGAGGGACCCGAGGGCGAGAAGCATGTTGAGCGCATGACTTTCTTCGAGCAGTGCCTGCGTCGCCACACCTGGTTCACCGAAGGTTCGACCCAGCCGTCATTCCGCAATCCGGGGTCGCTCGGCGAGGGTTTCTTCACGCGCTTCGGCATCGACGCGGCCATCCTGGAGTTTCATTGCAATTTCATCGCCGGTCTGAAGCAGCCCGCGCTCGGTCGCCACTGGCTGACCTTTGGGCAGGGGCTGGCCGAGGCGTTTGAGGCGTATTTTACCGGAAAGTCGCCATCTCGCTCCTCGAGATGAGTTTTGCGTGGTTGGCAGAGCGTCGGGTGCCTCTTGCGCAGCAGGATGACTGCTTTGTGGCGCGCAAACCCCCGACGAATCTGCGTATCCTTTGCCTCATGTCTGCGCACTACCTGCTCTCCGCCCTGCTCGTCGCCCTGCCTGTTTTGGCCCAACCCGTCGGCGACGGCTTGACCGATGACACGGCGGCGGTGCAGCAGCAGCTCGATGCCGGCGGCGCGGTGCGCTTCGGGCGCGGCACCTACCGGTTGACGAAGACCGTTGAGGTTGATCTCGCCAAGACCGGCTTTGTTTCCCTCAATGGCGATGGTGTCGCACGGTTTGTCATGGCAGGGCCCGGGCCGGCCTTCCGCTTCAAGGGCACCCACGGCGGCACTGCGGCGCCGCAGACGGTGAAACCCGAGGTCTGGGAACGCCAGCGCACGCCCATGGTCGATGCCGTGGAAATCGTCGGCGATCATCCCGAGGCCGACGGCATTGAGGCGGTTGGCACGATGCAGCTCACCCTCACCCGGGTCGTGGTGCGCGAGGCCCGCCACGGCGTGCGCCTCTCGGAGCGCAACCGCAACGTCATCCTCAGCGAGTGCCACCTCTATCACAACCGCGGCATCGGCGTGTTTTACGATGCGGTGGACCTGCATCAGTCGACGATCACCGGCTGTCACATCAGCTACAATGCCGGTGGCGGCGTGGTGACACGCGGCGGCGGCGTGCGCAACCTGCACATCGGCAACTGCGACATCGAGAGCAACATGACGCCCGAGACGCCACCGACCGCCAACGTGCTGATCGACTGCACGGGCGGCTCGACCGCCGAGGTGACGATTGTCGGCTGCACGATCCAGCACAATCCCTCGCCAGGCGCGGCCAACGTGCGCGTTATCGGCCAAGGAGTACCTCGCCCCGGCAACGAGGCGCCGCACTGGGGCCACCTGACGATTGCCGACAACGTGCTCAGCGACGTTGAGATCAACATCGACCTCCAAAACGTGCGTGGCGCGGTGATCACCGGCAACACCTTCGGCGTCGGCTACCAGCATGACCTGCGGGCCGTTGGCTGCAGTCAGATCGCCATCGGCGCCAACAGCTTCGATCGCAACCCGCCCTACTACCGCGGCAAGTCCGAGGCGGTGAAGGGCGGACTGGTCTTTCGCGGCTGCAGCGACGTCACGCTGTCCGGCCTGCACGTGAACGGCGTGCGCGGCCATGAGGCGGCGCTGCTGATCGAGGACGGCTCGGGCTTCAACCTCTCCGGCTGCTCGATTCTCGACAGCGACGGCACCGGCCTGCTGCTGCGTCAGACCCGCGACAGCCTGATCACCGGCTGCCGGATTGCGGATCGTCGCCTCGACCGCGCCCCCGCACCCTCGATCCGCATTGATGGCGGTTCGGGCAATGACCTGCACGCCAACCAGACCACCCACGCGGTCGAAACCCACTGATTCCTGCTCCCATGCTGACACGCCTTCCAGCCCTCTTGCTCGCTTCGCTTGCCCTGTCCTCAGCGTCCGCCGCTTTTGCCGCCGGACCCAAGCCGGGCCCGGTCGCCTACGTCACCCTCGAGACGCGCGATTTCCGCGTCGAGATCGCCGGTGACCGCGCCTGGACGATCAGTCGCATCGTCCACCGCGGCGCCGAGATCACGGGTCGCACCGGTTTCTACGGCACGGTGTTTTCCGCCCAGGGCGGGCGCTGGATCGGCACCGGCCACAATGAGGGTGGTGTCGAAAAGGTCGAGCAGGCTCTGCTGACGGTCGACGGCCAGACGCGCGCGCTCACCGACGGCGCCGCCTACCGTGGTGCGCGATTGGAACTGCGCAAGCTGTCCTTCCTTGGGCCGATCCGGCTGGAGGCGGTGTACACCGTCACCGACGACGCCATCGTCGAGCGCCATCACTACGAGTTCACCAAGGAGGTCAAGGTCGGCACGATGTATGCCTTCATGCACCCCTTCCTGCCATCGACCAAGGCCTGGCTGGCGGAAACGGCCGACGGCCGTCGTGTCGAGGGCGGTTTTGATGAAAGTGGCGGCCATCGCCTGCGCGAGGACGTGCGCTGGACCGCGATCCATGATCCGACCGCCCGTCGGGCGACCTTGGTCTGGAGTCCGCAGGTCATTGTGGGCAAGGACCTGAAGACCTTTTATTGGGATAAGAACGTCTACCACAAGCTCTACCACTCGAT
Source organism: uncultured Prosthecobacter sp. (assembly GCA_964605265.1). Lineage (GTDB taxonomy): Bacteria > Verrucomicrobiota > Verrucomicrobiia > Verrucomicrobiales > Verrucomicrobiaceae > Prosthecobacter. The sequence goes on along the minus strand of CAZSBO010000041.1, from coordinate 18,460 downwards.
CTATGCCAAGACGACCGTACCGGCCGGTACGCGTCGCGAGGTGGCGGTGGAGTTGCGCTGTGTCGAAGCCGGGGTGGAGGACTGGCAGCCGGCGGTGACCCGGCTGGTCGGGCAACTGCAGCAGCGCGCGGCGGGCAGGGATTGAGCCGGCCCGGTCAGGCGGTTTCGCCCGGGACAAGGTCGGGCATGAGGCGCAGGGCCCGACGCGGCAGCGTGCCGCCTTCGGCAATGCGACGCACCGCCTGCGAGACCTTGCGGGCGAAGACGGTCGGAGAGGTGGCATAACGCGTGATCCTCGGCACGGCATGTTGGAGGAAGCTTTCGTCGTCGCGACTGATCACCATGACGTCCTGCGGTAGGCGTTTGCCCAGCCGCTGCAGGTGCATGACGACGGTCAGCGCGTGCACGGCACGGGCCACGACGAAGGCGGTGGGCGCGTTCGGTGCCTTCAGCATGGCGTCGAGCCGGGCGACCAGGTGGGCGGCGCTGCCGTTGTGGCGCAGGACCCGCAGGGCGGGGGCGCCGGCGCCGGTGAAGGCCTCGCGCAGACCGGCCTCACTGTCGAGGTCACCGCCGTAATCGCCCTCCGGACGCACCAGGGCGACCTGGCGATGGCCCTTGCGTCGCAGCAGCAGGCCGGCGTGACGGCAGGTGGCGCGGTGGTCGGCATCGACTGAGGGCAGGTCCATGCCGTCCACGCAGGAGCCGACGACGAGACTGGGCATGGCGCGGCGCACGAACCAGCGTTGCATGGGTTCGAGCGAACCGAACAACAGCCAGGCGGCGGCCGGCACGCGCTCGGTCAGGGCCTCCAGCGCTCGCGCTGGCTGGGCGGAGAAGCAGGAGGGCTGGACATGGATGGCGAGACGGAAGCCGGCCTGGGCGAGCTTTTCGCGCAGTTCATCCACCATGACGACGGAGGCGGTGGTCATCTCGAGCAGGGGGCGCGCGGAGAGTACGGCGATGACCCGCGAATGCGCCGACGGCGTCTCCGCCTGATCGAGCCGGATGCGGCGTCGCCGCCGGGCATCGACCTCGAGCAGTCCCTCGCGCTCCAGCTCATCGAGGGCGGTGCGCAGGGTGCTGCGGCTGACCTGCAGGTGCGCGCTGAGTTCGCGCTCGCCGGGCAGATGGCCCTGCCAGTGACCGGCATGCAGGGCTTCGCGCAGGCTCTGGGCGGTGAGGTCCGCGAGGGCGACGCGGCGGGGTGGGTGCAGGCCGGTGGGGGTGTGGGACATGCTGGTCTGAAGAACAGACCAGCAGCATGCCCTTGTTTCCCGCTGATTCAAAGCCTGAAGTGAAGTTTGCCGGCCGGACGACGTTGGAACTCCCAGACGCTCCGTGGCCGGCGCTTTTGCCCCTTCCATGAGACGCTCCAAAGTTCTCGCCAGGCTGCGTGCCGGCAAAGTTGCCCGTCTGTGCTGCAGCGGTTCGCCCATCGCCTTCCTGCCGGCCCTCGCCGCCCACTTTCAGTACGACGGGATTTGGATGGATGGCGAGCACCGCGCCTGGGAGGCGCGCGAGGTCGAAACCATGCTCGGCCGCCATCACGCCGCCGACATCGACTGCATCTGGCGTCCGCCATCCAAGGAGAAGAACGCCCTGTATCGCCTGCTCGAGGACGGGGCGACCGGCTTGATGATCCCTCATGTCGCCACGGCGGACGAGGCGCGCGCCCTGGTGCGGGCGGTCAAGTTCCCGCCGCTGGGGGACCGCGGTTTCTGCGGCGGCGGCCGCGATGCCGACTACTGGATTGGCAAACCGAGTGATTACACCGAGCAGGCCAACCGCGAGACCTTGTTGACGGTGCAGATCGAGACACCCGAGGCGCTTGAGAATGTCGAGGCCATTGCCGCGGTCGACGGGGTTGATGTGCTCTTCCTCGGGCCGGGCGATCTGTCGCTGCGCCTTGGCTGCACGCCGGCCGTCGAGGATCCGGCCATGCTGACCGTGCAGCGGCGGATCGACGCGGCCTGTCGCCGGCACGGCAAGGCCTGGGGGCGACCGGTCGGCAGCGCCGCCGATGCCAAACGTCTCATTGAACTGGGTGCGCGGTTCATCGTTCATGGCAGTGAGTTCGGTGCGCTGCACGCGCACCTCGGCGCCTGTGCCGCCGATTTTGACGCGGCGCTCAACGAGGGTGCGCGCGCCGCCGCCATTCCCGAGGGCAAATCCTACTGATCCGACCATGACTCTTCTCTCGCGTTTGCTGCTTCTCGCTCTCGGCGGATTGGCCGGCGCGAGCGCGCAGTTGCCCTCCACGTGGACCGAGCCTTTCCCGCCACACAAGATCGCGGGCAACCTCTACTACGTCGGCTCCAAGGACCTGGCTCCCGGCATTGCCGCGGATTATGAGCGCTGCTTCCGGGTGCTGAAATCCCTGTCCGTGGATCTCTTTCTCGGCGCCCACGGTGGCTACTACGGCATGATGGCGAAGCACGCGCGCCTCGGCGCGGACAACGCCAACCCTTTTCTGGATCCCGCCGGTTACCATCGTTACGTCGCGGACCGCGAACAGGCGTTCCTGACCGAGCTGGCCAGGCAGCAGGCCCGATGAAGCCGATCGGACGGTCGTCCAATCCAACGCCTGCTTCTGCCAGATGCCGTCGCCGCCACGCCGCCGGCCTGACCCAGGACTGCGCTGCCGGTCGGTAAAACCTGCGCCGGCACGTCCGTTCCGTTACCCATGTTCCGCTGCTCCTTCATCCTTTTTGGCGCCCTTTGCCCCTTGCTGCCGGCCCGTGACATTCATGTCGGCCGCGAGGTGCCGACGATTGCGCAGGCGATCCGGCTTGCCCAGCCCGGCGACACGATTCACCTCGAAACACGGGTGTATCACGAGTACGCGGGTTTTCATGCCAGGAAGGGCGAGCCCGGCCGGCCGATCACCCTGGACGGTCATGGCGCCACGCTCGACGGCAGCGAGCCACTCGATCCGGCACAGTGGCGACAGCTTGAGCCGGGGCTCTGGGTTGCCGACGATTTGCTGCCGTCGCTGAGCGACTCTGTGCTTGGGCGCTGGTACTTCCTTTTCGATGGCCGGATGCAGCGCATGGGTCGCACGTCCAAGGGGCGCAAGGCCGCCTTCAAGGCACCGGCCGAGCTGCAGCCAGGCGAATGGACCTTTGTTCGCGACAGCGCGCGCGAGGAGCCGGCGACGAAGCGCGTTTGCGGCCGCTTCTTCATCCGGTTGGCGTCGGGGCAGTCGCTGGCGCAGGCGGGCATCCGGCTGCCGGTGCGTTCCGCCGGCGTGCAGCTGAGTGGCGACAACGCTCATCTGGTCATCCGCAACCTGACGGCGACCCACGTCTACAACGACGGCTTCAACATCCACGGCGACTGCCGGGAGGTTGTCTTCGAGAACATCCGCGCCATCGAATGCGGTGACGACGGTATCAGCGCCCATGAATCCGCGCAGTACCGGGTCGACGGCCTGGTCTGCATCGGCAACAGCACCGGCATCACCGACATTGGCACGGCGCAGACGAGTTACCGCAATGTCTTCCTGGCCCGTAATGTCGGTTACGATCTGTATTTCCTGGATGAAGGCCGCTATTCCCTCACGAACGCCCTGATTCTTTCCTCCGCGCAAAATCCGCTTGTCATCACGGGCCGCGCTCCTGGCGGGTGCCGCATGACCCTGGACAACGTCCTGCTCCGCCGCCTTGTGGAGCCGCGTGTCGGCCAGGTCGCGTTGAGGGCCGTTCTCGAAGCAAAAAACTGCACCTTCGAAAACCTCGACATCCAGGTGGCCGGTGCCGCCGTCTGGACAAATTGCCTGGTGAACGGCCGTTCACTGCCCCCTGGCGATGAAGCCTCCGGAGCGGAGGCGGGGTCGCTCTGGAAGCTGGAGCCGAAATAGGCCTTCGAGCCCTTCCTCGCCCAGCGTGACAGGCATCTTGAAGACCTGCGCCACTACTCGCCCATGGCCCACGCCAGTGCCGATGATCCCCCCGCCTTCCTGGTTTTCACCAAGGCCGACAAACCGCCCGCCAAGGGCGAGGAACAGGCGGACCCGACTCACAGCGCCGTGCTCGGCTTGATGCTGCAGGACGCGCTCAAGCCGCTCGGCGTGAAGTGCGAGGTGCGGCATCCCTTGGATGGCCGGCCGCAGATCAGTCTCCAAGAACTTCTTCTGCACCAAATGACGGCAATCAAAACCCAATAAATACGGCCGCAGCATTCCAACAAGTGAACCCTCCGTGAAGATCTCCTGCACTCACCTCGCCATCTTTGGAGCATCATTGGTGCTCGTCGCAAACGCTGCCGAGGTGAAGCCGAAAGAGTCCATAGCCGGCATCTGGCTGATGGGGCAATCGTTGTGCGATGGCTCAGAGTCGCTGCCAGTCGTCAGCCCCAATGACACCGGCTGGGGCAACCTTGCTTTTCGACGCGGCGTGCGCACTTGGTTGCCGAAGGATCACTCCGCCACGCCGGAAAAGCGTCCGGCAGAGCAGTTCCAGTTCGTGCCGCTGCATGCACAGGCCAACGGGGGGTTGGGCGAGACCGTGGCGAACGGACTGGCGGACCATTTGAAGGCCTCGGTGCTTGCCATGAAGTCTGGTGGCGAAAGGACAGGTGCGCCGCATTATCTCGTCGCTTGTGCCGGACAGGGCGGTCGCCAGGTCCAGGAACTCTCCAGCGCAGATCTGTCGAATGATCCGCGCACGCCTGAATCGCGGCAGCATGGCGGCGGCTACTACCGCACCAGCATCGACGACGCGCGACGCGCCAATGAGCAGGCGTCCGCGCTGGGCATGACGTTTGAGATCGCCGCGCTCTATTGGATGCAGGGCGAGGGGAATGGCGGCCCCACTGGCGGCATCGTGCCGACTCGCTGGGATGCCGAGATTCCTCGTGCGGAGGGATTGAAGTGGTATCGCGATCAACTCATCGCCTACCGCAAACAGTGGTCGGCAGACCTTTGCGCGATCACAGGCCAGCGCGGTGAATTGTCCCTGTTCACCTACCAGACCCTTGGCCCCGCAGGCGAGGCACAGCTCATGGCGGCGGACGCGGATGACTCCATCCACATGGTGGGGCCGCATTACGCGGTGCCCAGTGCTCTCAACAGCCGCACGACTCAGGGGCGGCACGGCGATGCCATCCATCTCTCCGCTGATGGCGAACGCTGGTGGGGTGAGCAGGTGGGCAAGGTCATGCACCGAGTGTTGCATCGTGGTGAACCGTGGCAACCGCTGCGTCCCGTCAGTGCCCGACTCGAAAGCTCACGGGACAGCGTCCTCATGGATTTTCGCGTGCCGCGCCCACCGCTGGTGCTGGACATGGAGTTCCTGCCACGTCAGGAGATCGCGACGCAAGGCGGCTTCTCGTCCCTCGCTGGATTTCAGGTGCGTGACCGCTCAGGAGCAGCGGTCCCGCTCACCGCCGTCGAAGTGGCGGCACCCACGCAGTTGCGCCTTCGCTTGGCCAAGGCATTGCCGGCGGACCAGATTTGCACCGTGAGCTACGGGCACCCGTTCACCTCCGCGCTCGGCACCATCGCTGCGATTCGCAACGGGCCTGAAACCGAAGGTCAGGCAACGGAAGAAATCGTGCTCGGGAGCAGTTTCGCCCAACAACTCAAGCCGCTGAGGGATGAAGGTGTCTTCTTTGCCGCAAACACCTCCGGCAAACCCGCGCGCGCACCTGTTCGCCAAGTGACGGAAGAAAAGGGCGTCACCGTGCTCCGCTACGAAGCGCGTGAGCTGCGCGATGGCAATGCCTTCAGCGTCGGCGAGTCCATCGTGGCCCAGCGTTCCTTCAGCTACGGCAATCTGCGAGATTCAGATCACGAGCCCTCCACCCACGCCTTTGCCGACGCGGCTTACGGCACGCGTGCTGGCAAGCCTTATCCGCTGTGGAACTGGTGCGTGCTGTTCTCGAATCTGCCCGTCGATGCATCACCCAGGAAGTAAATCAGCACCCGCACACTCATGAAAACGCTCAATCCCCTCAGCATCCCGGCTTTCGCCTGCGGTCTCAGCTTGTCGCCATCGACAACCTCTGTGCATGGCCCGGCCTGTGGGGCGCTTTGTCCACCGGAGCCACATCTGGTCTGGTAAACAGACCAGAAGCATCCGGTCGCCCTGAACGACATCGCAGGGTTCCATGAGGATGATGCGCCCAATCTTCCAACCCCTTCTTGCCTGCCTGCTATTTAGCCACACCCTGGCCGTCGCCGCCGAGCCGGTGTCCATTGGCGGTCGCCGCGAGCTGTTTGCCGATCGATTTCTGATCGACGAGATCCAGGGCCTGCGTCTGCAGTTGCACGCGCCGCGCGATGAGGGCGTGGCCTTGAAGTTCGACAAACCCTGGGAGGGACTGTTCAGCGGTTATGCGACGGTCGTCACGCTGGAGGACGGTCGGCTGCGCGCCTACTACCGTGGCAAGGCGGTGGCCAACCGGGATGGCAGCGAGGAGGAGGTGACCTGCTGCGCGGAATCTGTCGACGGCCGTGTCTGGACCAAGCCGGAGTTGGGCCTCTACGAGGTGCTTGGCACGCGCCAGAACAACGTCGTGCTGATGCAGGCTCAGACGGCGACGCACAACTTCAGCCCCTTCCGCGATGAGCGACCCGGTGTGCCGGCCGACGAGCGTTTCAAGGCGCTGGGCGGTACGATGGAAAGCGGCGGCCTGACCGCCTGGAAGTCGCCGGATGGCCTGCGCTGGCAGAAGATGGCCGCCGACCCGGTGATCCCCAAGTCGCTGGTGCCCTACAAGTACATGTTCGACTCGCAGAACGTGGCGTTCTGGTCGGCCGCGGAGGGCAAGTACGTGGCCTACTACCGGGTCTTTGAGAACGGCATCCGCCGCATCGTGCGCAGCGACAGCCCTGACTTCCTGAAATGGTCGGCGCCGGTGCTGCTGGAGTACCGTCATCCCGAAGGTCCGGCACCGATCGAGCATTTGTACACGAACCAGACGCATCCGTACTTCCGCGCACCGCACCTCTATGTCGCCATTGCCGCGCGCTTCATGCCGGGGCGACGCGTGCTCAGCGATGAGCAGGCCAAGGCCATCCAGGTCAACCCCGGCTACTTCAAGGACACCTCGGATGCCATCTTTATGACCACGCGTCCGGTCGAAGGGCCGGAGCAGGCCGGCAGCTACGACCGCACCTTTTTGGAGGGCTTCATCCGCGGCGGCATCGGTGCGCAGAACTGGGTCTCGCGCACCAATTACCCGGCTCTGAACGTGGTGCCAACCGGTCCGCAGGAGATGTCGATCTTCGTCAATCAGGACTACGCGCAGCCGACGGCGCACCTGCGGCGCTACTCGCTGCGGCTCGATGGCTTCGCCTCGCTGCATGCAGGCTACCAGGGCGGCCAGGCCGTGACCCGGCCGCTGGTGTTTTCCGGCCGCGAGCTGTCGCTCAACTTCGCCACCTCCGCGGCCGGCGGCGTGCAGGTCGGTCTGGAGCAGGCCGATGGCAAGGCCATCGCCGGCTTCTCGGTCGAGGATTGCGTGATGCAGATCGGCAATGAGCTGGATCGCAAGGTCGCCTGGAAGTCCGGCGCCAATGTCAGCTCGCTGGCCGGCAAGCCGGTGCGTCTGCGCTTTTCGATCAAGGACGCGGACGTCTATTCCTTCCAATTCACCAAGTGAATCATTGCCAAGCTCTTATGGACTCCTCCTCCCAGCCCTGCCGCCGCCGGTTTCTCCAAGTCGCCGGCAGTATCCCCGCCGTGGCCCTCCTCGGCGCGTCTTTTCCGGCGCGCGCCCAGTCGACGGCCAGGATTCTCGAAACAAAAGTCATCAGCCGGCAGCCGCAGTACTATTGCGGTTGGCCGACGCTCGCACGGCGGCGCGACGGCACGCTGGTCGTGGTATGGTCGGGCGGCAGGCAGAAGCATGTCTGTCCGTTCGGACGCGTGGATCTCATGGTCTCGCGCGATGACGGCAGGACGTGGTCGTGGCCGCGCACGATTTTGGACACCGACCTCGATGACCGCGACGCGGGCGTGGTGGAAACACCGAAGGGTACGCTGTTGGTGACCACCTTCACGTCGCTTTATTACGAGCAGTTTCTCAAGCAGGCGGAGGCTGGCAAGTTCAACCATTTCGTCACGGCTGGGACGCTGCCCGACTGGCAGGCGGCGCGCGACCGTATCTCCGCCGAGCAGCGCGCCGCGCAACTGGGCGAATGGGTGATTCGTTCCACCGATGGCGGTCGCACTTGGTCGCCGCCCGCACCGAGCATCGTCGGCAGTCCGCACGGTCCCATCGCGTTGAAGGACGGGCGCATCCTGTATCTCGGCAAGGAGGCATACACCGCGGAGAAGCGCGTGGGGGCCTGCGAGTCCACCGACGACGGCCAGACTTGGCAGTGGCTTGGCGCCATCCCGACCCGGAAGGGCGACGATGCCGCCAAGGGGTACTGGGAACTGCACGCGGTCGAAGCGGCGGACGGCACCATCATCGCCCACATCCGCAACGAGGGCAAAAACGCCAACGCGGGAGAGACCCTGCAAACCGAGTCCAGCGACGGTGGCAAGACTTGGAGTGAACCGCGTGCCATTGGCGTATGGGGCCTGCCTTCGCACCTGCTCAAGCTGCGCGATGGGCGCCTGCTCATGACCTATGGACACCGCCGCAAACCCTATGGCAATCAGGCGCGCCTGAGCGCTGACAACGGCAAGACCTGGGGCGAGGCGATGCTTGTATCCGCCGATGGCGCCGGCGTTGACTTGGGCTATCCGAGCACCGTGGAATTGGCGGACGGATCGCTGCTGACGGTCTGGTATGAGAGCATGAACGGTGGCAAGAACTGGGACGAAACACACGGAGGCAGAGGCATGGCCGTGCTGCGACAGGCGCAATGGAAGCTTCCTGAATGAAGGCAAGACAGGCCCTTGCTCCCAACGACAACTCCCCATGAACCTGCAGCTTGTTACCGAACTCAATGAACTCGACTTGCGCCTGCGCGAGCGCGCGGTCGAGGGTTTTGTGCCGGACACCGTCTTCGACATCCACGCCCACCTTTTTCACACGCGTCACTTCGCGGCTGGCAAGCGGCCGGAGTTTCTCGATGCGGATCGTGGCTACGGCTTGGCCGACTTCGACGCCGCCATGGCGCGCTGGCTGCCCGGGCGGCGGGTCGAGGGCCTGTTCTTCGGCTATCCCAGCGCCGGCAACGATCGGGCCGGGGAGAATGACTGGCTGCGCGATCAGGTGCTGCCGGTCGCCACGTCGTCCGCCTCGCGCGCCCTGGTGCTGGCCGCGCCCGAGGATGGCCCGGAACTCGTGGCGCGTCGCTTGGCGGAGTCGCCCTTCATCGGCATCAAGCCCTACCGCCTCTATGCGCCGGTGGCCGACACTCGCGAGGCGGCGATTGAGGACTTTGCGCCGGAGTGGATGTGGGAGCTGTGCGCGGCGCACGACGGGGTGCTCATGCTCCACCTCATGCGCGCCGGCGGCATCACCGATCCGGTCAATGTCGAGGCCATCCGACGGCTCTGCCAGCGTCACCCGCGCTGCCGGCTGGTGCTGGCCCATGTGGCCCGCTCCTTCCACGATCGCCACGCCCGCGAGGGTCTGCAGGCCCTGGTGGACCTCGACAATGTTGTCGTCGACACCTCGGCGGTCACCCAGGCCGGCGCCTTTCGCGCGGCCCTGGAAATCCTCGGCCCGCGCCGCGTGCTCTGGGGCAGCGATTACATGGTGAGCGACCTGCGCGGCGCCTGCTTCAGCCAGGGCGACGGCTTTACCTGGGTGCATCCCGAGCAGGAGGCGGCGCGCGGGCTGACGGTCTTTGGGGGATACACCCTGGTCGGTCTCGAGTCGCTGCTGCGCCTGCGCGAGGCCTGCGAGGACCTTGGCTTGAATGCTGGGGATCGGCGCGATCTGTTTCATGACAATGCCCGGCGTTTGCTGGCGCCGCACCTGCCGAAGCCGGTCCCGCCTGCGCAGGCGCCCGGGCCGGAGCTGTGGTCGCATGCGGTCGAGCAGATCTCCTGCGGCACCGGCCTGCTGTCGAAGCGCGCCGCGCAGTTTGATCCGCAGACCTGGCCGAGTTATTTCTCGCGCGCCAGCGGCGCCTGGGTCTGGGATCTGGAGGGGCGGCGCTTCACCGATTTCACCGGCGGGGTCGGTGCGCTGCTGCTCGGTCACGCCGATCCGGCGGTGAATGCCGCCGTGCGCCGGCGCCTGCAACTCGGCAGCTACAGCACGCTGCTTTCGCCCGATGAACCCGCGCTCGCCGCGCGTCTGCTCGACCTGCATCCCTGGGCCGGCAAGGTGCGCTTCGCCCGCGGCGGCGGCGAGGCTTTGGCGCTGGCCGTGCGCATCGCCCGCGCCGCCAGCGGTCGCAGCGGCATCGCCTTCTGCGGTTACCATGGCTGGAGCGACTGGTACCTCGCGGCCAATCTGGAGGCCGATGGCGCCCTCGACGGCCACCTGCTGCCCGGGCTCGAGCCGCTGGGCGTGCCGCGCGAGCTGGCTGGCACGGCCGTGCCGTTTCGCTACAACGATCCGGTGGCCCTGCAGCAGGCGCTCGACCGCCTCGACTCGAATCTCGCGGCCGTGGTCATGGAGCCGATGCGGGCTGAGGCACCGCGCGACGGCTTCCTGGAGCGCGTGCAGGCGGAGTGCCGTCGCCGGGGGGCGGTGTTTGTGCTCGACGAGGTCACCAGCGGCTGGCGCTTCGGTCATCCCGGGGCTGCGGCGGTGCTTGGGGTGGAGCCCGATGTGGCCGTGTATGCCAAGGCAATAAGCAACGGCGTGCCCTGCGCCGCTGTCGTGGGTCGCGGGGCGGTCATGGATGCGGCGAATGCGAGTTTCATTTCCAGCAGTTCCTGGACGGATGGCCTCGGTCCGGCCGCGGCCCTGGCCTGCCTGGAGCGACTCGAGCAGACGGGGGCAGTGGCGCGGGTGGCGACGCTCGGGGCGCGTTTGCAAAACGGCCTGCGTGCGGTGGCGGCCCGGCATCCGGCGTTGCGTCTCGTGGTGGGCGGACAGCCCTGTGCGCCGTCGCTGCGTTTCGATCTCGGCGATGCCGCCACCGCGGCCCGGACGCTGTGGGTGCGCGGCCTGCTGCGCCGCGGCTTTCTGGCCAGCGGCCAGTGCTATGTCATGGTCGCCCACGACGAAGTCATGATCGATGCCCTGCTCAGCGCTGCCGACGAGGTTTGCGCTGAGCTGGCGGGTCTGCACGATCGGGAAGCACTGGTGGCGACCGCCGGTACTAGCGCGCAGGCGGGTTTTGCCCGACTGGCGTGAGCCGGAGTGGATCTCAGATCTCAGATTTCAAACTTCAGAGGGGAGGGCGCGTTTTCCGTCGCCGACGGCGGGGCGGGGCGTTTTTCCTTGAAGGCGAAGGTGCCCCCGCCGTTGGTGGGGCATGCAACGTCGTTCCTTTTTCGCCGCCACCGCCGCCGCGCTCTTTGCCTCCTCCGCCCGGGCTGCTGCCGCGCCCCTCCGGGTCGGTCAGATCGGCATGGCCCATCCGCATGCCGCCGGCAAGCTGGCCGCACTGCGTAGCCTGCCCGAACTCTGGCAGGTGGTGGGCCTGGCCGAGACCGACGCCGCCCTGCGTGCCAAGGCGGAGAAGGGTGCGCCGTACGCCGGTTTGCCCTTTTTCCCGGAAGCCGAACTGCTCACCCAGCCCGGACTGCGGGCCGTGGCGGTGGAGACGCGACTGGAAACGGCCTGTGCGACAGCGCAGCGCTGCCTGCAGGCAGGGCTGCACGTTCACCTCGACAAGCCGGGCGCGGTCGATCACGCCGAATTTCGGGCGATGCGTCTCGAGGCGGAGCAGCGCGGCCTGACGGTGCAGATGGGCTACATGCTGCGCTACAACCCAGCCTTTGAGCTGCTCTTCCGCGCCGTGCGCGAGGGTTGGTTGGGCGAGATCACCGAGATTGATGCCGCCATGGGCAAACTCGCCGATGCCGGCACCCGCGCGGCCATCGGCGCCACGCCCGGCGGCGGCCTGTTTGAGCTGGCCTGCCATGTCATCGACGCCGTGGTCACGGTGCTGGGCCGACCGGCCTCGGTGACGGGTTTTTCAACGCCGACCCGCGACGACGGGGTGCCGGACAACCAGATGGCCGTGCTGCAGTACCCGCGGGCGACGGCAGTCGTGCGCTGCAACCATGCCGATCCCTTTGGCGGCCCGCGCCGCCGCTTCAACGTCACCGGCACGGAGGGCACCTTCGAGATCCTTCCGCTCGAATCCGGGCGCGTGCAGTTGTCGCTCACCCAGGCGCGCGGCGGCTACAAGAAGGGCACGCAGACCCTGCAGCTCGACGTGCCCAAGGGCCGTTACGACCGCGAGTTCATCGATCTGGCCGCGGTCGTGCGTGGCGACAAGAAACTGGCCTGGGATGCCGCCCATGACATCGCCGTGCATGACACCGTACGGCGTGCGGCGGGGTTGGCCTGAGAAAAAGGCCGGTCGACCCCGGGGGCGCCGGGCGGGTTCAACGGACCGGCAGCTGCATGGCCGCTGATTGGGCGGGTTCCAGCCTGGGCAGGTGCACCCGCAGCAGGTCGTCCTTGAATTCGGCGCTCAGCTTTGGCTCACAGTCGCCGTTCCTTCACCTCGTCGGTGATCGCGGCGAGGAAGTCGGCCACGGACTGCACGCCGAGGTCGCCCTTCTTGCTGTGGCGGACGGCGACACCGCCGGCGGCGGCTTCCTTCTCGCCGAGCACGAGCATGTAGGGCACCTTGTCGAGCTGGGCGCTGCGGATCTTGGCGCCGATCTTGTCGGCGTCGTTGTTGAGCGTCGCGCGCAGACCGGCGGCCTTGAGCTGGGCGAAGACCTCGGCGGCGAAGGCGTCGACCTTCTCGCTGATGGTCAAAACGCGCACCTGCTCGGGGGCGAGCCAGGCCGGGAAGTGGCCGGCGAAGTGTTCGATGAGCACGCCGCAGAAGCGCTCCATGCTGCCGAAGGGCGCGCGGTGGATCATCACCGGGCGGTGCGGCTTGTTGTCGGCGCCGTTGTAGCTGAGGTCAAAGCGGATCGGCAGCTGGTAGTCGACCTGCACCGTGCCGAGCTGCCATTCGCGGCCGATGACGTCCTTGATGACGAAGTCGATCTTCGGGCCGTAGAAGGCGGCCTCGCCGGGTTCCTCGGTGAAGGGCACGCCGAGCGTCTTGGCGGCCTCGCGACAGGCGGTCTCGGCGCGGTCCCACTGTTCCGGGCGACCGGCGTACTTGGCGCTGTCGGGATCGCGCAGGCCGACGCGGACGCGGTAGTCCTCCATGCCGAGGGTGGTGAGCACGGTCTTGACCAGCGAGAGGCAGCCGAGCACTTCCTCGGCGACCTGATCCTCCGTGCAGAACAGGTGGGCGTCGTCCTGGGTGAAGCCGCGCACGCGGGTCATGCCGTTGAGCTCGCCGCTCTGCTCCCAGCGGTACACCGTGCCGAACTCGGCGAGGCGCACCGGCAGGTCGCGGTAGCTGCGCGGCTGGCTGGCGAAAATCTTGATGTGGTGCGGGCAGTTCATCGGCTTGAGCAGGAAGCCGTCGAGCAGCTTCTCCGCGTCCATGACGCGGTCCTGGCCGATGACTTCCGCGCCGGTGCGCTCGTTGATCTGGGCGGCGAACTGGGCCGACACGGCGTCGAGACGCGAGGTCATCTCCGCGCAGGTGCAGCCTTCGTGGGCGATCTGTTCGAGCTGGTCCTGCTCGACGATGGCCGGGAACTGCGACTCCTTGTAGTAGGGGAAGTGGCCGCTGGTCTTGTACAGGGCCAGCTTGCCGATGTGCGGGGTGAAGACCTGGTGGTAACCCTGCTTGCGCAGCTCCTCGCTGATGAAGTTCTGCAGTTCCTGGCGCACGACCGCGCCGTTGGGCGTCCACAGGATCAGGCCCTGGCCGACGTCCTCGTCGATGTGGAACAGCTTCAATTCCTTGCCCAGGCGACGGTGGTCGCGCTTCTTGGCCTCTTCGAGACGGACGAAGTGGGCTTCCAGTTCCTCCTTGCTCTCAAAGGCGGTGCCGTAAAGGCGCTGGAGCTGGCCCTTGCTTTCGTCGCCCATGTAGAACGAGGCGCTGACCGCGGTCAGCTTGACGTTCTTGCACTTGCTGGTGTAGCCGACGTGCGGCCCGGCGCAGAGGTCGAGGAACTCGCCGTTTTGGTAGCAACTGATCTCCTCGCCCTCGGGGATCTTGGCGATGAGGTCGAGCTTGAACTGGCTCGGGTTGCCCGGGCGCTCGCCGAGGCCACCGAGGCGACCGCTCTCGGCCAGGGCGAGGGCTTCCTCGCGGCTGATGACGCGGCGCTCGAAACGCTGGTTCTCCTTGGCGATCTTCTTCATCTCCGCCTCGATCTTCTCGAAGTCTTCGGGCGTGATGCGGTGCGCCATCTGGAAATCGTAGTAGAAGCCGTTCTCGACCGGCGGGCCGTAGGCGAACTGGGCATCCGGCCAGATCCGCAGGATGGCGGTCGCCATCACGTGGGCACAGGAGTGGCGCAGGCGCTCGATGTCGGACATCAGGGCGCGTTCTTCAAGGGTCTTGCGTTCGTTGGCCATGGCAAAAAGGGGAAGTACCTTGGCGCATCCCGACGGATTTGCGACAAGGGATTTTCGGGAAAATGCGGGGCTCGGATGACCGAGCCATCTCAGATCTCAGATTTCACATTTCAGATCGCAGGGCGCTGAGGCTGCTTTCCGGACTCTTGGCTCTTGGCTCTTGGCTCTTGGCTCTTGGCTCTTGGCTCTTGGCTCTTGGCTCTGCGCTCCCCCAGTCCGCCTTTTGACCGACTCGCCCACGAGATTCGGGCGCGCGCGGCGTATGGTTTGCATGCGCCGCCTGTTTCCGCTGTTTCTCCTGCCGCTGCTGTTGTCCGCCCAGCAACCGCCGGCCGACGCCGCCCGGCGCAAGTCTCAGGGCGTGGCCGAAGGCCTGTCCTTGCCGGAGATCGCCCGCCACGGTGGCGCCCGCTTCCTGGACCTCAATGGCGATGGCCATGACGACCTGGTGGTCTCCAACCCGCACGGCTACGGGGTCTTTCTGTACAATCCGGTCGAGAAGAAAAACGTCCAGTGGGAGGTCGGCTGGACCCAGGTGCTGCGCGAGGGCGGGGCAGGGGATGCCAACGGCCTGCCACTGCTGGTCGATGATCAGGGGCGCGACACCGGCGCCCGCTTTGACGGACTCGATCTGCTCGCTGCCGACGGCGTCACCCGGGTGACCCGGGCCGAATTGCTGCGCGTGCCCGGTCCGGCACCGATGTCGCCCCAGGCCTCCCTGGCCGCCCTGCAGGTCAAGCCGGGCTATGCGGCGAGTCTGGTCGCTCACGAACCGCTGGTCCAGGACCCGGTCTATTTCGACTGGGACGCGCGCGGCCGCCTCTGGGTGGTGGAGATGGGCGATTATCCCTTTGCGCCGGGCGAGACGACCCGCGACGGCAAGGTCGGGCAGGAGCGGGTGTCCGACCTGCAGGCCGGACGAGTGAAGATCCTCGAGGACAGCAACGGCGACGGCGTGTACGACAAGGCCACCGTCTTCCTCGACGGCCTGCGCCATCCGACGAGTCTGGTGCCGTGGAAAAACGGTGTCTTCATCGCCCACATCCCCGAGATCCTGTTTGCCGAGGACACGGACGGTGACGGCGTTTGCGACCGCCGCGAGCCCTGGTTCAGCGGCTTCACCGATGGCAATCCGCAGCACCTGGTGAATGGCTTCTGCCTCGGTCTCGACGGCTGGTTTCACTGCGCCAACGGCGACAGCGGCGGCGATCTGGTCTGCCACAAGATCGGCAAGCGCGTGGCGCTCGGCTCGAACGACTTCCGCTTCGATCCGCACAGCGGTGCGCTGGAACTCGAGGCGGGTCGCACCCAGTACGGTAAGTGGCGCGATGTTTATGGCAACTGGTTCGGCAACAACAACAGCACCTGGGCCTGGCATTACTCCGTGCCGCTGGCCTACCTCGCCGCGCATCCAGAGCGACAGCCGCGCGCGCTGCGTTCGGTGACGCTGGAGGACAAGCAGGTGTTTCCGATCAGCCCGCCCGTGCGTCGTTTCAACTGGGCCAGCGCCACCCACACCCTGACCTCGGGTTGCTCGCCCGTGCCCTGGCAGGACGGTCGCCACGACCTGCTGCTCGTCTGCGAACCTGCCAACAACCTCGTCCACCGCCAAGTGCTCGATTACACGGCCTTCCCAATCCGGGCCGCACGGCATCTGGACGATGCCGACAGCGAGTTCCTCGCCAGCCGCGACAACTGGTTCCGTCCGTCCCTGGCCCGCGAGGGGCCCGACGGCGCGCTCTACGTCGCCGACATGTACCGCCTGGTGCTGGAGCATCCCGAGTGGATCCCGGCCGAGATCGCCCGCGGGCTCGACCTGCGCGCTGGCGAGGCCATGGGGCGGATCTACCGCATCGCCCGGAGCGACGCCCAACCGGTGACCCTGGCCCCGGCGCCGGACGCGTCGCTGCGTTGGCCGCGCGACACCGCCCATCGCCTGATTTTGGAGCGTAACGATCCGGCCGAGGCCGCGGGTCTGCGTGCCTTGGCGGCGAAGACGGGCCTGCCCTACGAGGTGCGCCTGCAGGCCCTCTGCACCGCCCAGCGGCTCGATCCCGCGGGCGATGTCAAGGTCCTGCACGACCTGCTGCGCGAGGGGCATCCGCGGGTGCGCGGCGCGGCGCGGGTGGCGGTCGGGCTGATGGACATCCATGCCGACGAACTCGCGTCCTGGTTCCCGGCCCCGGCCAAGGCCGCGGCAGTGGTGGCGGCGCCGGTGCTGGGTCGCGCCAGTCCGGATCGCCAGAAGGTCGTGGCGCGCTACAGCGCCGCCCTGCCGGGACTGCGCGGCGATGCCGCCCGCGGGGCAGAGGTCTATGAACGCAACTGCATGGCCTGCCATCGCTTCGGCGGGCGTGGCGTCGAACTGGGGCCGGACCTGGCGACCGTGGCCGCCAAGCCGGACGATCAGTTGCTGGAGGCGATTTTTGATCCGAACCGCGCCGTCGAGCTGCGCAATGCCGCCGTCGAGATCCGCAAGAAGGACGGCGGGGTCGTGCTGGGGCTGGTGGCCCTGGAAACCCCGGTGGCGGTGACGCTGCGCCTGGCGGGTGGTATTGAAACGGTTGTGCCGCGCGCGGACATCGTCGGTCAGCGCCAGCTGCCCGCCTCTCTCATGCCCGATGGTCTGGAGGCGGTGGTGTCCGAACAGGATGCCGCCGACCTGCTGGCCCACCTGCGCGCCACAGCCGCGCGTTGACGCCCGCGTTGCTCCGGCTATGAACTGACAGCGATGCTTTTCGACGCCCACGCCTACCAACTTGCCGGTTTCACCGAGCAGGAGGTCCACGAGGTCCTCGACGACCTCGACTACCTGCTGCAGAATTCGACCTGGCCCTACAGCCGCGAGCGCACGGCCGACATGATCCAGGAACTGCCTTCGATGCTGGTCGACTTCCTCCGTTCGGTGCGCCGCGACGCCCTGCAGAACGCCATGGTCTCGCGTTCCATCAAGCGCGCCGTGCTGGGCTGAGTCCGCCCCAGTCCGCAGATTTCGCAGATTTCGCAGATTTTTCAGAGGGGCACAGGCAGGCCCTCGACCGCGCGCAGCGCCCTGGACTGCGGCGGCCCTCCGCCGCTCTGCCAGCTCGTGACGTTTGGCCGCCCAGCCTCAAAGCTGCAGATTTCGCCGTGGCCCCGCGACAGGGGACCCGGCTGGGCGGCATTTCACGCGTTGCCCTGCACTTTTCCCCCTTCCGGCACAGCTCCGCCCTTTACAGGCGCGCGGCTCCGTGCAAGATGCCGCGCTTTCCGGCACGACGCCCGCAGCCAGTTGTGCGGCGACCGGACCTGAAAGCGCCTCAATTCAACGCTTTCTTTAAGAAGACCTCCATCTTCCATCTCCGACCTCCCCTCTCCGGCGCCCCGCCCTCGTCTTTTTTCCGACCCTTCGCTCTCAGCCCTCCGCCCTTCGCTCTTACATGCCCAAAGACACCTCGATCAAGCGCATCCTCGTCATCGGTTCCGGCCCCATTGTCATCGGCCAGGGCTGTGAATTCGACTACTCCGGCGTCCAGGCCTGCAAGGCCCTGCGCGAGGAGGGCTATGAGGTCGTCCTGATCAACTCGAACCCGGCCACCATCATGACCGATCCGGAATTCGCCTTCCGGACCTACATCGAGCCGATCACGCCGGAGATCGTTGAGAAGATCATCATCAAGGAAAAGCCCGACGTGCTGCTGCCGACCCTCGGCGGCCAGACCGCGCTCAACACCGCGATGTCGCTGCATCGCTCGGGCACCCTGGAAAAGCATGGCGTGCGCATGATCGGCGCTAAGCCGGACGCCATCGAGAAGGGCGAGGACCGCCTGCTCTTCAAGAACGCCATGCTCAAGATCGGCCTCGACCTGCCGCAGTCGGGCGTGGCGCACACGCTGGAGGAGGCCCACAAGATCCGTGACGAGATCGGCAGCTTCCCGCTCATCATCCGCCCGGCCTACACCCTCGGTGGCACCGGCGGCGGCATCGCCTACAACCAGGA
>CAZSBO010000040.1:18193-26431 GCA_964605265.1 uncultured Prosthecobacter sp. | reverse complement strand
TTCAACCGTTTCTCTGGGTGAGTCCATGCATCCTGTCGAGCATCAAATCCTGCAGAGTCGGCGCGAGTTTTTGGCGACCAGCGCCAATGGCATTGGCGCGCTGGCGCTGGGTGCGTTGCTGACCCAGGAGGGGGTGATCTCCGCCGCGCCGGCGGCCGACCCGCTGGCGCCGCGCGCGCCGCATTTTCCGGGGCGGGCGAAGAACTGCATCTTCATCTTCATGGAGGGCGCGCCCTCGCAGATGGATCTGTTTGATCCGAAGCCGAAGCTCAACGAGTTGCACGGTCAGCCGCTGCCGGAGAGCATGACCAAGAACGTGCGGTTTGCCTTCATCAAGAAGGAGACCGCCCGGCTCATGGGCAGTCCGCGCAAGTTTGCCAAGTATGGTCAGTCGGGAATGGAGTTCAGCGACCTGCTGCCGCACATGGCGAAGACCGCCGATGAGTGGCTGATGATTCGCAGCCTGCACACCGACCAGTTCAACCATCACCCGGGTCAGCTGGTGCTGCATTGCGGGCGGGCGATGTTTGGTCTGCCGACGGTGGGTTCCTGGCTCAACTACGGCCTCGGCAGTCCCTCGCAGAACCTGCCCGGATATGTCGTGCTCAGTGCCGGGCGTGGCACCAGTGGCGGCGCCTCGCTCTGGCAGAGCGGCTTTTTGCCCAGTTCCTATGCCGGCGTGCTGTTCCGCAATCAGGGCGAGCCGGTGCTCAATCTGAAAAACCCGCCCGGCCTGCCGATGAACCTGCAGCGCAAGGGGCTCGACACGCTGCTCGAACTGAACCAGTCGAGCTTCAGCCATTTCAACGACCCCGAGATCGCCAGTCGCATCGCCGCCTACGAGCTGGCCTTCCGCATGCAGTCGGCCGCGCCGGAACTCATCGATCTCTCGTCCGAGGATCCGAAGACCCTGGAGCGTTACGGGGTCAACCGCCCCGACCCGCCGATCAAGGCCCAGCGCGGCGGCGGTCCCGGCCAGTACAAGGCGTTTGCGACCAACTGCCTGCTGGCGCGGCGCATGGTCGAGCGCGGCGTCCGCTTCGTCAGCCTGATGCATGCGAGCTGGGACCATCATTCCAACCTCGACAACGAGCTCGCCTACAACGCCGGCATGGCCGATCAGCCGATCGCCGCCCTCCTCCAGGATCTCAAGCAGCGCGGCCTGCTGGAAGACACGCTGGTGGTTTGGGGCAGCGAGTTTGGGCGCACGCCGCTCGGCGAAAACCGCAACGGCAGTTCCAACGTCACCGGTCGCGATCACCATCCCTTTGCCTTCACCATGCTGATGGCCGGCGGCGGCATCAAGGCCGGTCACACCTACGGCGAGACCGACGAAATCGGCTGGAGCATCGTGCGTGACCCGGTGGATCTGCACGACTTCCACGCTACCCTGCTGCATCAGTTCGGCTTCGATCACCTGCGCTTGACCCATCGCTTCCAGGGGCGTGATTTCCGACTGACGGATGTCTCCGGACGGGTGATCCGCGACTGGATCGCCTGACAGCGCGGGTTGCTGCATTTCCTGCTGGAAGCCCGGGGGTGGTCGTCGTTAGTCTATCGGAAGCCATGTCCATGCCCGCCGATGCCAGCCTTGACCGCGCCGCCCGACGGGCCTTGGCGCGGGTGGTGCAGCGACGCTGGCTGGCGACGCTGACGTCGACCACGGTGCCACTGATCGGGCTGCTGCTCCTGCTGCTGGTCTGGCGTCTCTGGCACGGTGGCTCGGTGGCGCCGCTGGCGGCGGCGTTGCTGCCGGTGCTGTGGCTGCTCGGCAGCCTGGCCTGGGCTTGGTGGCGCCGGCCCGGGGCGCATGCGGCCCTGGCGCTCTGGGACGAGGCGGCCGGCCGGCGCGAGGCCTACGCCAACGCCTGGTGGTTTGTCGCCCGCAGCGGTGAGCTGTCGCCCGCAGCGCGCGCCCACGTCGAGGCCTGCCAGACGGGGCTGCCGGTCGCTCTGCCGGAACTGCAGCGCCAACTGCCGCTGCCCTGGCGACGCCGCCTGCTGCTGCCGTTGCTGCTGGCGGCGATCGTTCCCTTCGTGCCGGAGCTGGGGCGTCCGGGCGCGGTCGATGAGCCGGCCCTGAGTGAAGCGGGGCGCGAGGCGGCCCGGCGCGAGGCCGAGCAGTTGGCGCGCACCGATTGGGAGAAAAAGACCCTCGAGGGCTTGAGCGAGGCCGAGAAGCGGGAGTTGGAGGCCCTGCAGCGTCAGTTGGAGGCGACTGCCGAACAGTTGCAGGCGCCGGCCGGGCGCAGCGCCCGCGATGTGCTGGCGGAGCTGGAGCGGCGCGCGCGCGAGGCCGAGAAACTGGCGGAGCGACTCGGGACCGAGCGCTGGGCCTCAGAGGCCCTGGTTGAGGCCCTGCGTCGCCAGGCTGACACCGCGGATTTGGGCGATGCCGTCGCCGCGCAGGCAGCCGAGGCGGCGGCCAGGGCGGCTGAAGATTTGGCGGACCAGGTGGCAGGGGCCAAGGGAGAGGTGGGCGAGCGTTTGCAGCAAGCCCTGCAGGAGGTGAGCCAGCGCGCCGAGGCGGAGGACCGCGAGCGGCCGGTTGGCGAGCACGTGCTGGGGGCCGGCGAGGCGTTGCAGCAGAACCGCCCGGCCGGGGCAGCACAGGAATTTCAGGAGTTGGCCGGCAAGCTGCGCGACCTCTCGCAGCGCGAGCGCAGCCGGGAGGAACTCGAAAAACTCGCCCAGCAACTGCGCGAGGCCGGCAGTCGCATCGCCGGCGAAGGCGGCGCCGCCCAGCCGCTCGCCGAGGCCGGCAGTCAGGGCCAGGCCGGTGCGCAGGGACAGGCGGGCGCACAAGGGACGAGTCCGCAGGTGGGGCAGACCCCGCCTGGTGCCGCCGGCGAGGGCGCCATGCAGTCGCCAGGGCAGGCAGGGGCTGCCGCGCCGCAGTCGCTGCAACCGCCGGGGCAGGGGCAGGCGATGCAATTGGCCCAGCCGGGCACACCGGGCGCGGCGGGCACGCCGAACCCGGATGCGCCGATGCTGCTGGCTCCCGTGCCGGGGCAGTCGCCCGGCGACCCGCCGCCGGATCAGCTTCTCATCGCCGACCTGCCGGGCGCGCCCTCCGGCGGTGCGAGTCTTTCGTTCAGCATGCCCGGCGGTCGCGATCCCGGCGCCGGCACGGCGGCCCCCAAGGCTGAACCGACGGCGCCGACGGCCGGCGCCAACTCGGCGGTCGTCAACGCCGCGGCCGGCGGCGAGGGGCCGTCGAGCGTGCGGGCAGTGGCCGGCGGCCTTCGTCAGGAGCAGGCGGGGCGTGGAGCGACGCCGACCCCGGCGGAATTTCTGGCGGCCGAGGAGGCGGCGCTCGACGAGGCGGCGCTGCCGCCGGCGCGACGCGAGCAGGTGCGCCGTTACTTCACCGAGTTGCGCCGGCGTTTCGAGGCGGCGCCGAAGTGAGGGCCGCAACGGGGTGTGCATCTCTGCGTTGCCAAAGCCATCAAACCGGGCTTTAACGCGACAGGACCCGCCTGCTCACGCCACCCACCCCATGAATCCGCCCCCCGACGAAATCCACCTGCGCGGGCTCGACCTGCCCGCGCGCATCGGCGTGCCCGAGGAGGAGCGCGCCAACTGGCAGAACCTGCAGCTCGACCTGGTGCTGTGGACCGCGCGCCGGTTTGAGGCGCTGGCGGATGACCTCGCCGGCACGCCCGATTACGCCGCCGTCGCCGCGCGGGCGCGGGCCCTGGCCGCCGAACGGCCGCGCCGGCTCATCGAAACCCTGGCGGCCGAACTGGCGGCCTGCCTGCTGGCCGAGTTTCCCGTGGTCGGTGTCACGGTCGAGGTGCGCAAGCGCGTGCTGCCCGGCTGCGATGAAGTGTCGGCGAGGTTGACCCGGATGGCGCCGGCGGCGTAGAATCAGAAAAGCCGAATTTCGAAGAAAAACTTGTCTCCGCCCCCCATGGATGGTTTGCTTCACGAGTCGTGTGCCCCGGGACGCGACGGCACCGCCCCCATGGAGACGACCCAGGAACAACCCCAGGCCAGCAGTGCGGCCGAGGATCGTGAGCTGGTCGAACGCGCCCAGGCGGGAGACACGCGCGCCTTCGACGAATTGGTGCGCAAGTACACGCCCAAGCTCTACGGGCTGGTGTACAACATGACCTCGAACCGTGAGGACACGGCCGACCTGCTGCAGGAGATTTTTGCCAAGGCCTACCGCTCGCTGAAGCGCTTCCTCGGCAAGTCCTCCTTCTACACCTGGATCTACTCGATCGCGGTGAACATGACGCTGAACTACCTGAAAAAGCGGGGTCGCTACGCCAAGGTCAGCCTCGATGACGTCGATTCCGGCATCCATCACGACCCCGACTTCATCAAGATCACCACCGCGAACCGCGACACGGTGCGCGAGGTCAACATTCACGAACTGCAAAAAAAATTGAACGAAGCGATGCTGAAGCTGTCGGAGGATCACCGGACAGTAGTGACGCTCTACGACATCCAGGGCCTTCAGCACAATGAGATCAGCAAGATTCTCGGCGTGTCGGAAGGCACGGTGAGGTCGAGGCTTTTCTACGCCCACCGTCTGCTCCAGACCTATCTCGAAGACTTCGTCAAATGAACCTTCCCTAGCCCCGGTATCCACGCTCCCTCCCCATGAACGATTTCGAGAACCTCCAACGCCTGATGCGCCTGAAGCGCCACGAGCGCCCTGCCGAAGATTTCGTCGAGGACTTTCTTTCCCGTTTCAAGGAGCGCCAGCGCGCAGAACTGCTGCGCCAGTCCGCCCGCGGCCTGCTTTGGGAGCGCTTGGGCACTCTGCTCGGCGATTTCATTTCGCCGCGCTGGACCACGGCCGGCGCCACGGCGGCCATCGCGGTCGCCGCTGCCTGGACCACCTTTGGCATTGTCGGTGGCGGTCGTTCTGACGGGCCCGCCTACGCCGAGGCCTCCGAAATCTCCGCTGGTCTGCCGCCGCAGCCAGTTCTGGAGGTGGAGAGCGAGCTCATCAAGGAGTCGCCCAAGCCCAGGTCCCTGGCCCAGGCCCGGCCGCTGGAAATCCAAGCCATCCAGCTCAGCTTCAACGGCGATGTCCTGCCGGCCGAGTACGTGCCGGCGGACCGCATCAGTGAACTCGCCGGCCTTGGAACGGTGGCGCTGCCCTTCCACACCGAGTTGTTGCCGGCCGGCTTCGAGCCCTGAGGGCTTTCAAGCCTGCCAGGCCGCTCCCTGTGCACCGGCCCATTCGCCGGCCAGCGCCCGTTGCACCGGCACGGCGTGACCGCCTGGCCGCCATTCGCAGAGGTCGAGTTCTTCCCGCAGCGGAAGCAGCAGGTCGTCGCCAGCCGCTTCGGCGATGCCGCCCCCCAGCAGGATTCGCTCGGGGTCGAGCACGTTGATCAAGGAGGCCAGACCCGTGGCCAACGCGCGCACGGAACCGCGCCACAGCGTTTGTGCCGCTGCATCACCCGCGCGCACGGCCGTCAGCAGGTCGAGGGTGCTGGCGAAGCGACCGTTGGAGCGTGCGGGCAGGCTCTGGTTGCCGAGCAGGGATTCCAAGCTGCCGGGGGTGTGGAAGACATCGCGCGGCGCCTGCCAATCGAGGCTGATGTGACCCAGGTGCCCGCCGCGGCCGGTGGCGCCGGTGAGCAGGCGCCCGCCCGACCAGACCGCACCGCCGACGCCGGTGCCGAGGGTGAGCAGAATGACATCGCGACAGCCGCGTGCAGCGCCGAAGGCGACCTCGGAGAGCAGGGCCGCCTGGGCATCGTTGAGCACCTTGACCGGCCGGCCGAGCCGGGTCGTCCAGTCCAGCCCCTCGAGGCCGTGCATGCGTCCCGGCATCCAGGTGATGCAGCGACCGTCGGGCGCCGCCAGACCCGGGGCGGCAAGGCCGACCGGCAGGCCCTGCAGGCCGGCGGTGGCCTCCAGTTCGGCGATCAGGTCCGCGACATGTTGGGCGAAGCGAGGGGTATCGCCCTGCCAGATGCCGTCTTCGGTCGGGCGCAGGGCCTGGTGCAGCAGGTGACCGTTGGCACAATCCACGAGTGCCGCCTTGATGCGGGTGCCGCCGAGGTCGATGCCGAGGGCGGGGCCGGTGGGTGTGGGAAGGGGAGCCATGGTGCAGCTCAGGATTTTGGCTGGCCCTCGCTGACCGTCCAGCCGCCGTCGACGGCGAGCACCTGGCCCGTCACGTAACGCGCCGCGCGTGAGAGCAGGAAGAGCGCGGCGCCCTCGACATCGTCCGGTTGGCCGGCACGCCCGCCGGCCAGGGGTTGTTTGCGGGCGACGAAGTCGAGGATGGCCGGGTTGTCGAGCGCGCGCTGGGCCATGGGGGTTTCGACCAGGGCCGGAGCGATGACATTGACGCGGATGTCGTGTGGCGCGTAGTAGCTGGCGATCGAGCGGCTGAAACCGAGAATGCCGGCCTTGGCGGCGGCGTAGGCATGGCTGGCGAAGTGACCGGGCGAAGGCGACCAGCCGAGCACGCTGCCCATGTTGAGGATGCAACCGCCGTCGCCCTGGCGGAGGAACTGGCGCACGGCGGTGCGGTTCGAGCGGATGAGCGACTTCAGATTGAGGTCGAGCGTGTGGTCGAGGCCGGCGTCAGTGAGTTCGTGCAGCGGGCCGTCGCCCTGCGCACGGCCGCTGCCCCCGGCGACGTGGTAGAGCGCGTCGAGCCGGCCGAAGGTCTCGACCGCCAGGGCCACCGCGCGTTCGGCCGAGTCCGCCTCGGCGGCATCAGCGGCGAGGCCGCGCGCCTCGGGGCCGAGTTCGGTGAGGGCGGCCTGGACGTTGGCTTCAGTGCGGCTGGTGATGACCACGTGCGCGCCCTGCCGGCTGAGGGCGCGGGCGGCGGACAGGCCCAGGCCGGTGGTGCCGCCCACGACCAGCACGGCCAGGCCCTCGACGTCGTACTTCGCGTTCATGGCCGCATCATGGGCGGGGGCTTGCGCACGCACAACTGGCTTTGCAAACGCCGGTTCCTGCTTTAACGCCTGCATCCGGCCGGTTGCGGTCGGTCGATCCCCCTGCACCTTTTCCTTCCATGATCCGCGTCCGTTTTGCTCCCTCCCCCACCGGCTACCTGCACGTCGGCGGGGCGCGCACCGCCCTGTTCAACTGGCTCTACGCCCGCCGTCACGGTGGTCAATTTGTCCTGCGCATCGAGGACACCGATGAGGCGCGCAACACCGAGGCGGCACGCCAGGCGATCTTTGACGGCCTGCGCTGGCTGGGGCTCGACTGGGACGAGGGGCCGGAGGTGGGTGGCGATCGGGGGCCTTACTTTCAAAGCCAGCGCAAAGCCATCTACGACGCCTACCTGGCGCACCTGGAAGCGGCCGGGCGCACCTACACCGAGGAGAATGGCGCCATCCGCTTCAAGTTCAGCCGCACGGCCATCACCGTGCGCGACCTCGTCTGCGGCGATGTCGCCTTTGCGCCCACCGAGGAGCCGGACATGACGATCCGCCGCCCCGACGGCAGCTACATCTTCCACTTCGTCAACGTCGTCGACGACGCCGAAATGGGCATCACCCATGTGATCCGCGGCGAGGACCATCTGTCGAACACCTGGAAACACATCGACCTGTTCAACGCCCTCGGTCTGGAGGCGCCGGTGTATGCCCACATCCCGCTCATCCTCAACCCAAGCGGTTCGAAAATGAGCAAGCGCGACGAGGGCAGCTCGATCCAGAGCTACATCGATGCCGGTTTCCTGCCCGACGCGGTCTTCAACTACCTCTGCCTGCTCGGCTGGACCCCGCGCACCGAGGGCGAAAAGCTCGACCGCGCAACGCTGGTGTCGCTGTTTGATCCGGCCGATATCCACAGTGCCAACGCCCGGTTCGACATGCAGAAGTGCACCTGGTTCAACGCCCAGTACCTGCGCGCGCTGGAGCCGGCGGCCCTGCTTGCCGCCGCCCGGCCCTTCCTGGAGGCCGCGGGTTTGACGGTGACGGATGACGCCCTCGCCGCCGCGGCCCTGGCCAGCGTCAAGGAGAAGGTCAGCCGTCTCACTGAACTGCCCGAGTGGGTGCACTACTTCTTCCGTGAGGACTTTGCCATCGAGGCTGAGGCGCTCGCCAAATTGCGCGCCAAGCCGGAACATGCGGCCCTGCTGCAGGCGGCGGCTGTCGCCTTGCGCAGCGCCCCCGAGTGGACCGAAGCCGCTGTTCAGGCGGCCATCGAGGCGGCGGCCCAGCAGGCCGGGGTCAAGCCGGGCGCGCTCATGCCCCTGCTGCGCTTCGCCCTCAGCGGGCAGTCGCGCGGGCCGGGGGT
>CAZSBO010000040.1:0-18093 GCA_964605265.1 uncultured Prosthecobacter sp. | reverse complement strand
GGGGCATGCCAAGGAGAACATGCCAGGCATTTGGGCGACTCTTGGCATCGCAGGTCATCGCCTGCAGGGGCCCCAGGGGGCAGGCGCACGGCTTCCTTTTGGTGCATTTGCACGCGCCGCGACAAACGTGAGTTTGTCGCGGGGGGTGCGATGAGGTCGATTTAGGCGCCGAGCAGTTTCGAGTAGGCGCTGCCCTCGTTTTGATCGATGCGCTCCGGCCGGCCCTTGTGGGTGTAGGTGAGGGCGGTGTGATCGATGCCGAGCAGGTGCAGGATGGTCGCGTGCAGGTCGTGCACGTGCAGGCGGTCCTCGACCGCATACAGGCCGAGGTCGTCGGTGGCGCCGTAGGTGCGGCCGCCCTGAACGCCGCCGCCGGCCATCCACATGGTGAAACCGGTGGGGTTGTGGTCGCGACCATCGCCCTGCTCGCTCATCGGCGTGCGACCAAATTCGCCGCCCCAGATGACCAGGGTTTCCTCGAGCAGACCGCGCGCCTTGAGATCGCTGAGCAGGCCGGCGATCGGTTTGTCGACGGCATGGCAGAGGCGCGAGTGGTTGGCCTCGATGCTCTTGTGGCTGTCCCACTTGCTGCCGGCACCGGAGTAGAGCTGGACAAAACGCACGCCGTTTTCGACGAGGCGACGGGCCAGCAGGCAGTTGCGACCGAAGACAGCGGTGGCCTCCTCGTCCATGCCGTAGAGTTTCCTGGTGGCCTCGGTCTCGCGGCTGAGGTCGACCGCATCCGGTGCCTCGGCCTGCATCTGGTAGGCGAGCTCGTAGCCGCGGATGCGGGCGTCGAGCTCGGTGTTGCTGGCGCGGGTGGCGTTGTAGTCGCGGTTGAGTGCGGCGAGCAGGTCGAGCTTGTCGCGCTGGCGGCGGCGGTCGACGCCCTTGGGGTTGTCGAGGTACTTGATCGGCACGCCGTCGGAGTTGAATTCCACGCCCTGGTACACGGCCGGCATGAAGCCGTTGCCCCAGTTGCGCACGCCGTTGACGACGGTGCCCTCGCTGTCCTTGATGACGACGAAGGCGGGCAGGTTCTGGTTTTCCGTGCCGAGGCCGTAGGAAGCCCAGGCGCCGAGCGAGGGGCGGCCGCCGAAGACCGAGCCGGTGTTCATCGAGCAGACGCCGCCGGCGTGGTTGATGCCGCTGGAGGCGCAGGAGTGGATGACCGCGAGGTCGTCGGCGTGGCGGGCGACGTTTTCAAACCAGTCGGAGATCCACAGACCGCCCTCGCCGTGGCGTTTCCAAGTGCGCCGGCATTCGAGCAGGGGCGAATTGGTCTCGCCCATGGCGGTGATGGGCGCCTTGAAGCTGGAGGGCAGGGGCTGGCCGGCGAGCTGGTTGAGCAGCGGCTTGTAGTCGAAGGTGTCGAGGTGGCTGGGACCGCCTTCCATGAACAGGAAGATGACACTCTTCGCCTTGGCGACGCGCTGCGGCAGGCGCAGGGGCGCCGCCTGTGCCTGCCCGGTGAGGGCGGCGAGAGCGACGGCGCCGAAGCCGCAGCCGGCGGTTTGCAGGAAGTCGCGGCGAGAGGTGGGGAGATCGTAGCGATGGCAGCTCATGGCGTCAGTGGAGGTAGAAGAATTCGTTCGAGTTGAGCAGGACCTGGCAGAGGTCGTTCATGGCCTGGCGGAAGGGATCGTTGGCCTCGACCGTGGCCGAGTCGGAACCGCTCCAGGCGAACTGTGAGCTGAGCGGGTCGGCGGCGCGCCAGACCACCAGCCCGGCCTGCCAGCGTTCGGGATCGGCGTTGAGTTGGCTGTCGGGCAGTTGACCGGTGGCGACGCGCACCGCCTCGATGGCGCCGTCCCAGTGGTGCGAGGGCGAGCGCTTGTGCAAGCCGCCGATGACAAGCTGGGCCGCGCCCAGGCTGAGCTTGGAGCGGATGTCGAGCGGCACCACGGCCGACTGCAGCGGTGCCCCGGGCGTGTCGAGGTCGCGCAGGGTGAAGGTGACGCTGCGCCCGGTGCAGGACAGGCGGGCGGAGAGGTGGTGGCGGCGACCGAGGCTGACCCGCAGGTCGGAGGCGACGACCTGATAGCCGATGTTGGCGTTTTCGTCCTCGCCGACGACCTGCAGGATGAGGTTGCGCGGCTTGTAGCGGGATTTCTCGCCGGTGACGCCGAGACTCCAGCCGAAGGCTTCCTGGCTGTCCTTGCCGCCGGTCCAGCGCGAGGCGATGGTGCGCACCGAGGCGTTGACGTCGATGCTGTCGAGGCGAACCACGGCTTCGACGGTGAATTCATCGCCCTCCTTGTCGCCGGGCTGGACGAGCAGGCGTTCGTGCGGGCTGTTCTCCTTGAAACCGGAGGCGTCGCCACTGGCGGCATCGGCGCTGGCGGCCGGCATGGCACCGCCGGAGCGGCGCTTCAGGAAGCCTTCGGCGACGGCGCGTTCCTTGTCGCTCGGCGGCCGACCCAGCACGGCCAGCCAGGCCTCCTCGACACTGCGTGCCTGCTCCGCCAGGCGGCGGGCGCGGGCGAGCAGCCAGTCGCCATTGAGCAACTGCAGGGCCTGGGTGGGAGTGGTGGTGCTCTGGCGTTCGGAGGTGCTGGCGAAACCGGCGGGCATGTCGAGGGCGCGCAGCAGCTCGTTCGGGTTGTTGCGCTTCTTCATCGTGTACACCGAGCGGCGCGTGCCGTTGCCGTCGCCGGCCGGACCGCCGGCGGCGGGATCGAGTTCGCCGCTGACCGCGAGCAGGGCGTCGCGCACCTGCTCGGCATCCAGGCGGCGCGGGTGGAAACGCCAGAGGAAGCGGTTCGAGGGATCGATCTTCGCCGCAGTGGCATCCGGTTCGCGGCGCGCGGTCTGGCGGTAGGCGGCCGACAGCAGGATCTCGCGATGCAGGGGCTTCAGGCGCCAGCCGCCCTCGACGAAACGGCGGGTCAGGAAGTCCAGCAATTCCGGATGGGTCGGCGGCTCGCCGAGGGTGCCAAAATCACTGGCGGTGGCGACGATGCCGCGGCCGAAGTGGTACTGCCAGACGCGGTTGACGATGACACGGGTGGACAGCGGATTGTCCTGGCGGGTGATCCAGTCGGCCAGCACCGTGCGACGGCCGGTGGAGTTGCCCTTGGGCGTGATTTTCGGTTCCTTGGGTTCCAGGATGGAGGGGAAACCCGGGGCGATGTCCTGCTCGCCCTTGCGGGTCTTCAGCGCGTTGGCGGGCGGCACCGGTCCGGCATCGGTGGCGACAAAGGCCTCCATGAGCGGCTCCGGCTTGAGGTGATCGAACTTCTTCAGTTCCGCCTCAAGCGCCTTGTACTCCGCTTTCTGGGCGTCGCCCTTGAGGCTCTTCATCGGGTCGAAGGTGCGGCGTTCATGGGTCATCTGGCGTTCGCACAGGCCGGCGAGCTGCTTCTCGTAGGCGTCGCGCTTGGTCGCGGGCTTGTTGACCATCGCCTGCAGATCCTCGGTGAAGCGCTTGAGGGCGCGCTCGACACGCGGCTCGACGATCGGCTGGGTGAGCGCGTCCATCTTCGCGCGGATCTCCGCGGTGGCCGCCTGCCACTTCGCCATCTGGGCGTCGTGCGCGCGCTGCTGCTCCGGTGTCGCCAGCTTGAGGTCGTCGCGCCACTGCACCGGCGTGAAGAAGGCGCGCAGGCGGTAATAATCCTTCTGCAGGATGGGATCAAACTTGTGGTTGTGGCAGTGGGCGCAGCCCATGCTCAAACCGAGGAACAATTCCCCGGTGGTGTCGGTCATGTCGGTGACGATGATGTCCCACTGGCCGCGCACATCGCGCTGGTTCCACTCGTAAACCGGATGACGCAGGAAGGCGGTGGCAATCATCACCTCCGGATTGTTCGGCGCGATCTCATCGCCGGCGAGCTGCTCGCGCACGAACTGGTTGTAGGGCTTGTCAGCGTTGAACGACTTGATGACGTAGTCACGGTAGGGCCAGACCGAGGGCCGGTAGGCATCGGCGTTGTAGCCGTCGCTCTCGGCATAGCGGACCAGGTCGAGCCAGTGCTGGGCCCAGCGTTCGCCGTAGCGCGGGCTGGCGAGCAGGGCGTCGACCAGCTTTTCATAGGCGTCGGGCCGCTTGTCGTTCACGAAGGCATCGATCTCCGCCTTGGTGGGCGGCAGGCCGTGCAGGTCGAAGTACAGGCGGCGGACCAGCTCGTGGCGATTGGCCTCGGTGGCCGGCGTCAGACCGTTTTCGGTCTGCTTGGCGACGATGAAGCGGTCGATGTCGTTGCGCACCCAGTCGCTCTTCACCGCCGGCGGGGTCACCTTGGCGACCGGCTGGAAGAACCAGTAGTTGCGCTGTTCCTCGGTGAAGCCGCCCTCGGTGACGACCACCTTCTTGCCGGCTTCCTCGGGCCAGGGCGCACCCAGGGTGACCCATTTTTCCAGGGCGGCGATCTGGGCGTCCTTCAGTTTGCCGCCGCTGTTCTTCGGTGGCATCTGGAAGTCGGCATCGTGGTAGCGCACCGCCTCAATGAGGGGCGATTCATCGGGCTTGCCCGGCACCACGGCCGGGCCGGTGTCGCCCCCGGTCTTCAGGTAGCCGATGTGGTCGACGCGCAGGCCGCCCTTCTGCTTGGTGCCGCTGTGGCATTCGTAGCAGCGCTCGACGAGCAGGGGCCGGACTTCCTTCTCGAAAAACTGCAACGCGGCATGCTGCGCCTCGTCGGCCGCAGCCGGGAAGGCGGCGAGGCCGGCGAGCAGAAGGGCGTGGGCGTAGGGACGGGAGGGCATCATGTTCACGAAAGGAAGTCAGGAAGGATACGGTTTTGGACGCGAAATTTGGCAAAATCGCGGCTGGGGGCGATCAGCCGAAGAGCGCGGCGATGGGGCGCCCGCCGTCGGTGATGGGCACGGGGCGACCGGCTTCGTGCAATTCCCTGCTGGGATCCACGCCGAGTGCAGCGTGGATCGTCGCATGAAAATCGGGGATGGAGACCGGGTTTTCGACGATGTTGGCGCCGAGTTCGTCGGTGACGCCCCAGGCGCCGCGATGCTGCAGACCGCCGCCGGCGAGCACGAGGCTGAAGGCGCTGCTCTGGTGGCCGCGGCCACCGCGGTTGTCGAATTCCGCGGGGCGACCGAACTCGGTGCCGGTGGCGATGAGGGTCTTGTCGAGCAGGCCCTTGTCTTCCAGATCGCGGATGAGGGCGGCGAGGGCGGTGTCGAGTTCGCGGATCAGGGCGTGCTGGTTGAGCTGGCCCTCGAAGTGGGTGTCCCAGCCGGTGCCGTTGATGAAGTTGAGGTTGTGGGAGACCTCGATGAAGCGCACCCCGGCCTGGGTGAGGCGACGGGCGAGCAGGCAGCGCTGGCCGAACTCGCCGCCGTACGACTCGCGCAGGGCGGCGGGCTCCTCGGCGAGGTTGAAGTTGCGCATGAACTTCGGTCCGGCCCAGCGGCGGGCCTGCTCCTGGAGTTCGGCGTAGTGAGTGAGGGCGATCTCCCTGGCCGGGCTGGCGGGCGCGGCGGCGAGTTGCGCGCGGCGGGCCAACTGGCGGGCGGAAAGCCCCTCCGGCTGGGTGAAACCGGCCGGACCGCTCTCGGTGTCGACCAAGTAGACGCTGGCGTGGCGCGGTCCGAGGAAGCCGGGGCCGCGGCTGACATTGGGATAGCCAATGAGCATGTAGGCGGGCACGTCCTCCGAGGCGGCGCCGCGCTGGTGGGCGATGAGCGAGCCGAGCGAGGGATAGGTGACGGTGCCGCTGATCATGCGGCCGGTGTGCACCAGGTTGGTGGCGAAGGCATGCTCATCGACGACACGATGATTGACGCTGCGCACTGCCGTCAGACGATCGGCCAGCCGCGCGGTCTGCGGCAGATGCTCGGTGAAACGCACCCCCGGCACGGCGGTGTCGATGCTGGCATAGTCGGACCCGGCGACCTTGGGCGCGGAACGCGGGTTGCCGCGGCGCTTCGGATCGAAGGTGTCGAGCTGCGACATGCCGCCGCCGAGCCAGAGAAAGATGCAGTGCTCGGCCCTGCCCTTCGGCAGGTGGACGGGCGTGGCGCCGGCCGGCAGGGAGGAAGCGGCGAAGGGTGCGGCGGCAAGGGCGGCGCTGCGTTGGAGAAAGCGACGACGGTTCATGGGGTCAGCGAAGGTGGAGCCATTCCGGCAGGTTGATCAGATGCCAGGCGAGGTCTTCGAAGCGCTCACGCCAGTCGGCCTCGAGTCGGGCGGTGGGCGGCTGACCGCGGCGGGCGCGGGCTTCAATCTCGCCGGCGAGGGCATTGGCCGGACCATCGAGGTGGTTCGACCAGGTGACAAACTTCAGCCGCTCGCGTTTGCCGGGCGCCGCGGCCGGCGGCTCAACGCGGCGTTGTTCAAAGCCCGGGGCAAGCAGGTCGCGCGCGGCAGCGCGTTCGGCCTCGCTGGGCAGGCGGGTGAGCAGGCGCAGATGCAGTCGCTCGATGAGGCGGTCGAGCGACGGCTCTTCCAGCGCCAGTTGAGTGAGACCATGGGCCTCGCTCAGCCGGGTCGCCCAGGCACTGAGGGTGCCGTTGGCGAGCACCGCGGGCTGCAGCACGTTTGGATCGCTTTCGCGCAGGCTGACCGGCGACTGCCGGGCACCGCGCCAGCCGAAGGCTTCGAGCACGGTGATGACGGCCTGGGTGCGGGGCAGGGTGAGGCTGGGACGGTCGCGCTCGTTCGACGTGGAGGTGAGCATCCAGGCGCGGCTCGGGCGGCCGAGCGAGCGCATGTTGGAAATGCCGTCGAGGTCGAAGCAGAGTTCCTCCAAATCGAAGGGCGTGCCGGTGCTGGCGAAGAGCGAATCGACAATCTGCTCGGCGGCGAGCCGGCGCGGTGCGGGACCGACGAAGAGCGGTTCGGTCTGTTCGAGCTGGGGCAGGCTGGCGCGCTGGTAGGCGTGCGAGGCGAGGATCAGGCGCGACACGGCCTTGAGGCTGTAACCCGAGCGGACGAACTCGCGGGCCAGCCAGCGCAGCAGTTCGGGGTGGGTCGGCTCCGCGGCCTCCCAGTCGCCCGGGTTGGCGACCAGACCGCGGCCCATCAAACGCTGCCAGACGCGGTTGACCAGCACTTCGGCGAAGCGCTCGTTCTGTGGCGCGGTGATCAGCGCGGCGAGACGGTCGCGCGGGTTCTTCGGATCGGCGGCGAGGCGGTTGGCGGCGGCTTCCTCAACCAGTTTCGCGAAAGGCCAGGCTGGCGCCACCTCGGTGTCGGGCTTGAGCGTGACCTGGATGAGCGCCTTGCGACCGCCGGCATGCAGTTTGTCGGTGGGCACGCTGCTGGTGGCGGGCACCTTCAGCGGAGCCTTGTTGAGCAGGGCGGCGAGCTGGAAAAGCTGTTCCTGCTTGGATTCATGCGCCGGTGCGTCGTGGCAGCGCGCGCACTTCATCTCGACACCGAGGAAGGCGCTGGCGACGATGGCGGCCTTTTCCGCCAGCGGCGCATCGTTCTGACCGGCGAGGGCGAAACCGGCCGGTCCGCCGTTGTTGGCGCTGCCTTCCATGCGCACCAGTTCGGTGACGAAGGCATCCATGGGCAGGTCATCGCGCAGGGCCTCGTGAATCCACCAGCGGAAGGGGCCGCTGTTGTTGAGGCTGCCGGTGAGCAGGTTGGGATTTTCGGCGAGCACATCGAGCCAGTAGCCCATCCAGTGATCGGCCCAGCGCGGGTCGGCGAGCCGTTGCTCGATGGCCTGCGAGCGCCGCTGATCCGCCGGCGCGGCGAGGAACTCACGGATCTCCGCCTCGCTCGGTGGCACGCCCACCGTGTCGAGGCTGAGCCGGCGCAGGAAGGTCAGGTCATCGGTCAGCGGCGGCAGTTCGAGAGTGCTGACCTGGAATTCCGGCCAGCGCGCGCCCTGGCGGATCCAGGTGTCGAGCAGGGCTGTCTCCTTGTCGCTGAGACGGTCGCCCTTGGGTGGCATGACGCTGTCCTCATCGTGGCTGCGGATGCGCTGCAGCAAGGCACTGGCCTCGGGTTGGCCGGGCACCAGGGCGGGGCCATCGGCATCCCCGCCGCGCAGGGCGTCGGCCAGCCGGTCCAAACGCAGCCCACCCTTGGCCTTGCTGCCCTGATGGCAGTCGTAGCAGCGGCTCTCCAGCAACGGCCGGATGTCGCGGTAAAAGTCCGGGCCATCGGCCGGAGCGTCGCGGTAGGCGGGTGCCACCTGGGCGATGCGGGCGCCGAGGAAGTGATCGATCGCATTGAGCGCGGGCAGGCCGCTCGGCAGCGCCGGCACCGGCACCTCGGGCGTGGCCTTCAGCCAGGCCTCAGCAGCGGCGCGACGTTGGCTCCAGTAAGGGGCCTGCTTGGCGCGCAGGGCGAGCCGGCGCTCGGTGTTGAGGCGATCGAGATGGACGCGTCGCTCAGCCTCATAGGCGGCCCAGCCGGCATCGGTGTAGGGCACACGACGCTCGCCCGGCGCCAGCAGTTGCCAGTGCGAATCGCCTTCGCGCGACCAGGCGACCACGGTTTCACCGAGACCGGGGCGGACCGTGCCAAAGACGGTTTCCAGAACGACGAGATGCGGGTGTTGACCGTCCGATTCGAACTCACACCAGGCCTCGCGGTTGCCGGGCGGGGCGAAGCGGAAGTCGGGGCCGAGGTCGAGGTAGCGATCCTGCTCGGAGGTGAGGTGGTGGCCGTTCAGGCTCGACGGCATGAGCGGGGTGTCGAGCAGCTGCCGACCGTCGATCACCAGTCGCGCAACGCCGCGCGCGCGCAGCAGCAGGCGGTGGCGGCCCTTGGGCAGCGAGACGAGCGCCGAGGCGCGCAGCAGGGTGTTGGCCGGCGGATCGCCGCGCACGCCCGTGGCGGTGTACACCTGCGGCAGTTCAAAGAAACCGAAGGCTTCCTCAGTGAGGACTTCGGCGACCGGCAAGGCGCGGTCGGGCCACTCGCGGCGACCGGGCACACCCTCGGTGCAGAGTTCGACCTTCACCTCGCCGGCGGTCACGTCCTCGCGCCGCACCGGCGGTGGCGGCGGCTGCAGGGCGTAGCGCGGTTCGAAGGCGGCGCTGTTGAGCACCCCGCGATGCAGGGTGAGCGCATCGAGGCGACCGCGATACCAGCCCTTGTCACCGCCGATCTGCAGGTCGCCGGGGCGCTGCACCGGCCCGCGAAGGGTGGACTTCTCCCACTTGCCGGAGAACAGCTGCATGCGGCCGTTGACGTACAGCATGACGCTGGTGGGATCGCCAAACGTGTAGGTCACGGCGACGTGATGCCAGTCGAGCCCGGCCAGCGAGATGCTGCCGCTCCACCACTGGTGGCGCACCGGCACGGCGTCCGGTTTCTCGGGTTCAGTGGCGAAGCAGAGCCCAATGCGCATGGCGCTGCTGCTCAGGCGCTCCAGGGTGAGACCGTACTGCAGGTTGTCATCGACGCGGCCGGCGCGGGTCGGATCGCCCTTGGCGAGCACATAGACCGGCTTCTTTTCCGGCAGCCCGGCGTCCGGCGCGAGCCAGGCCTCGAAGGTGACGCGGTCGCCATGGCGAAAAGCCGGTGCCTGCTCGTGCGGCACGCGCAGTTGGTCAGTCGGCGAAGTGAAAGCCGCGGCAAGGTTGTCTTCCTTGAAGCGCGGGTGCAGCGGCGGGCGGGGTCCGGGCACGGTGCGCGGCCAGGTGCCGAGCGCGTCGCGGCCGTCAAAATGCCAGGCCCCGGCCTCAGGCGGCGGCAGGGCGGCGAGGATCGCCGCGGCGATGGCGGTCATGCCGCGGTCGCCCGGGTGTTTGGCGACGCCGGCATGCTGAAAATCGCGTTCCGAGCGGGCGTAATTTTCCTCGTTCCCGCCGAGCGGCGCGATGTCGACAAAGGTGGCGCCCAGTGCGCGGCTGGCCTCGCGTAAGGCCATGTCCTTGGCGGCATCGGCCCAGAAGCAACTGCGCACCAGGATCGTCGGTCGGCGCCCGGCGCGCAGGGTTTCCAGCAGGTGGATCACATCGGCCTGAAACTGCGCCTGCGCCGCCGGCGTCTGCAGTCGCGGCACGTTTTCCCCGATGGCGAGCACGATGAGATCGGCGCGGAAGTCGATGGCTTCTCTCAGCTTGGCGGCCACGTCGTACTCGTGGTGACTGCGCTCGAAGTCAGCGATGTTTTGCACGTGCAGCACCGGTGCTGTGCCGGTGCTCTCGGCGAGTCCCTGGGCGACGAGGTGGACATAATCCTTGGCCGCGGCGCTGGCAGCCATGCCCCAGTTGCCGGACCAACCGATGTCGGCCTTGGGTCCGTGCCGGGTGATGCTGTTGCCGAGCACGAGCAGGCGCACCGGCTCGGCCAAGGCCGGTGTCAGCAGGCAGGCGAATAGAAGGGGAAGCAGGCGGGACATGAGGGGATCAGGGGGTCTTGCGATTCAGCACCCAGTCCCAGCGCTCGCCGGCCTGGCGGAGCTGGGGTTCCAGGTCGCTGGCGAGCAGCAGGCGACGTTCCACGAGGTCCTGCAGGCACTGGCGCACGCGGGTGAGATAAGCGTCCTTGGAGTCGTAGCGTTCTGCCAGTGAGGGGCGCGGATCCCCGGTGGCTTCGCGCTCGGCGCGGGTGCGGGCAAAGGGCACCCAGGCGCCGCGCAGCAGCACGGGCTCGTGGGGGGAGCCGAGTTGAGCGGGTCGCAAGACCCAGCCGGTGGCGGTGCCAAGCGGCACGGCAACATCGGGCAAACGAATGCCGCCGAGGTCGTTGCCATCGGCATCGACCTGCGGCACGAGCAGCGGCAGTTCCGTGCCGGCGCCCGCCCCACCGGGCCAGCGCGGATTGGCCACGCGCGGTCCCGCACTGAGGGAGTCGGGCACGGTCAGGCCGGGCACCTTGGGAAATCGCACGGCCTTCACCGGCACCAGCGTGCCGTCGGCCAACTTCGGATGCACGCTCGGCGGCGGCGCCACTCCGTCGCTCACCCAGCGCTGCAGGGCCAGGCGCAGGGCGGTGACACAGGCGTTGGCGTTGACCGGATTGGCGAGCGGCGCGCCGGGCACCTGGGAGGTGGGTGGAAAGGGCGCCGGACCATGCGAGGTGCCGGCAAAGAAGTAGGTGCGGACATGGGCCGGCAGCTCGAGGTCGCGCGCTCCCTGCGGATCGGTGTGAATGAGGGCCGCCACCCGGCCGGCGCCCCAGTACTCGGCCGCCATGTTCGTGTAAAACACCTTCGGTGCATGGCGCACGCGCGGGTTGTCGAGCAGCCCCTCGCTGATACCGCTGATCGGATCCTGCTGGGCGGTGTCGGCAAAGGGATAGGAGGCGGTGTGATAACCCGCCACGGCCCGCGGGGTCGCTCCGCGTTCGTTGAGCACCAAACGGCCCGCGCCGGCGACGTGGGCGATGACGCCGTCAAACACGGGGCGATCCGCTTCGTCCGTGTTGAAGCCGAGATAGAGGAAGTCGCGCAGGAAGCGACCGCATTGCGAGGAACCCAAAGCGAGGGCCTGGCGGACTTGCACCGGGGCGTCCTCGGCATGCCTGAGCCAGGCCACGGCATCGCGGATGGCCGCGTAACCGAGGCCGGCGACCGGTGGGTTTTCGCTGAGGTAAAAAAGTTCATGGGTGCGCCCCGGTTCAAAGCCGCCCAGCGAACGCAGGCGGCCATCCTGCAGGCTCCATGAGGCGCGCGGCAGCGTCTCGCCCTCGGGGAAAGCGGCGCGGTGGCGAACGACAAGCCGGCTGTCGGGACCGGCGAGATCCGCAGGGGGATAGTCGATCAAATCGGTGAGGACCAGCTCGTCGACACGTTTGTCCGGCGTGAAGACCGCGCGCACGAGGTGGCGCAGTGGCCGGCCATCGGGCTGGCGCGCCCGCGGCGCCTGCAGGCGCAGCTTGTCGGGGCTGGCGGGGATGTCGAATTCCCAGCCGACCTGAACCACGGTGAAGCCGTGATCGACGACCCAGTCGGCCAAGCCGGCCTTGCCGCCGCGGTTGGGGATTTCAATCCAGGTGGTGCCGTTGGCACGCGCCGGACCGCGCGGGCGCAGGACACGCAGATCGGCCTGGAAAGCCACGCGGTCGC
The DNA here is from genome assembly GCA_964605265.1 of uncultured Prosthecobacter sp. GTDB lineage: Bacteria > Verrucomicrobiota > Verrucomicrobiia > Verrucomicrobiales > Verrucomicrobiaceae > Prosthecobacter. The sequence goes on along the minus strand of CAZSBO010000040.1, from coordinate 6,157 downwards.
CGGCGTTGCGCGGCGCCAGGTCGAGGTCGGCGATGACAGCGTTTTGCGGCAGGGCCGGATCGATTTCGAAGTGCAGTTGCCCGCTCAGTTCCTCATAGCCGCTGGCACCGAGGTCACGAGGCTGCGCCCATTCGACGCGCACCACGCCGGCAACGGCAAACGGTGCCGTGCCCAGCCCGAGCAGGAGAAGCAGAAAGCGGAGAGAGGAGAACACTGGATCAGTACGTGCTCCGCTCCGCGGCTTTGCCGGGGCCGCCCCCCCCACTTTCGTGGGGGTCAGGCCAGACCGACGTGGCGCAGTGCCTCGGGCGGCGGGCCCTCAAAGCTGGCGCTCGGCACGTTGCCAACGTAGCCGATGGCCTTCATGCCTTCCGGCGTGGTGTAATAGCCGCCGGCGGCGAGATCGCGGAAGCGCTTGAAGAAGGCAGCGGCTTTTTTGTGCTCGGGTTTCGGCTTCGCAAGGGCGAGGTCCTCGCACAGCGCGGTCTGATCCTCGATGGAGAGTTTGGCGAAGGCCTGCTGAAACCGCTGCTTCGCTTCGGCCTCGATCCAGGCCAGGCCGTCGAGCAGCGTGCGACGATCGCCGGCCTGCTGTGGATAAGGGGCACTGATCCACTCGTCGATGAAGTCGTGCACGCCGACCGCGGAGGCGGCGGGCGAGGCTGCGTCGGCCGGCAGGATCAGGTCGCAGAGCGCGCGCACGGTGTCGCGCTGGGCCTCATCGAGCGTCAGCGGCCAGACATCACCCGGCTGGTAAATCTTTACCATGCTCGGATCGGGGCCATAGCCCTTGGCGGCAACAGCGGGAGTCGCGGCGGGCAGGGAAGGGGCGTGAGCGCTGAGCGCGGCACTGGCGGCGAGCATCCACTGGATCGACTCGCGACGGCTGAGGCGGCAGGATGAAGAAGGATGCATCAGAGGTTCTGCCGTTTGAGTTCCCCCATCAGATGGTCGGCCATGCGCCAGGCCAGCGCCATGATCGTCAGCGTCGGGTTCTTGTCGGCCGTGCTGGCAAAGGGCGCGCCATCGGCGAGGAAGACGTTTTTCACGTCCCAGGTCTGGCTCCAGGCATTGGTCACCGAACGGGCCGGATCGTCGCCCATGATGGCGCCGCCGACTTCATGAATGACCGTGCCGCCGGCACGGATCGCCTGCAGCGGATCGTCGGCGGGCGGCTTGAGCAGTCGGCCGCCGAGGGCATCGAGCAGTTCGGCGATGTGCTGCTGCTGGTGGCGCACCTGGTTGAGTTCGAAGTCCGACCACTGCCAGTGGAAACGCAGCACGGAAATGCCCCACTGGTCCTTCATATCGGGGTCGAGTTCGGCAAAGCATCGGTCGTTGGGCAGCATGGTGCCCTGCGCGCCGAAGCCGAGGCGACTGCCGTAAAACCGCCTGGCCTCCTCCTTGAGGCGGCGACCAAACAGCGTGCCGTTGCCGCCGGCCAGGGCATCGATGCCGCTGGTGACGCCGAGCGACGGCATCTGCCGGCCGCTGGTGAACTCGAGGTGGTAGCCACCCGGGAAGCCGAGTTCGCCGCCGCGGTTCGCCTCGTGACGCGTCCATGGCACGTAGGCATGCGGTCCGCCCGCGCCGTCCTCGTTGTGAATCGGCATGCCCTCAAAGGCTGGGATGTGGGCGCTGAGGCTGCTCGACACGGAGTCGGTCAGGTACTTGCCGACCTTGCCGCTGGAATTGGCCAGTCCATCCGGGAACAGCTTGGATTTTGAATTGAGCAGCAGGCGCACCGACTCCTGCGATCCCGCCGCCAGCACGACCACGCGGCCGCGCGCGCGGCCTTCGCGACCGGTGGTTTTGTCGATGAACAGCACACCCGTGGCCTTGCCGGCGGCATCGACCGTCACCTCGCGCACCATGGCGTTGGGCAGGATGTCGAGATGGCTGGTCGCCAGCGCCGGGCGCAGGTGTACGGTCTGCGAATCGTAATTGGCGCGGATCGAACAGCCGCGGTGGCAGTCGGTGGCCCAGAAGCAGGGCGCGCGTGAGCGCATGTGTTCGGCGAGCAGGCGCTGGGCCCTGGCATTGCCGGGATGCAGCAGGGCGGGCAGCGTGTCGGCATCCTGGGGCTTTGTCAGCACGGCACGATGAATGGACACAACGCGCGCGCCGGCCTTGCGACCGTGCTTCTGCGCGTAGAGTTCGCCGACGCGCAGTTTCGGCGCCGGCAGCAGCACGCCGGGCGAGGAATCGGGCGAGTTCTCGATGCCTTCGTTCGTGCCAAACACACCGATGAGTCGCTCCACCTTGTCGTAGTAGGGCGCCAGATCCTCGTAGCCGATCGGCCAGTCGAAACCCAGCCCCCAGCGCTGCCGGGGCTTGAAGTCGTACGGACCGTTGCGCAGGGAGATGCGGCCCCAGTGATTGGTGCGACCCCCCATCATGCGCTGGCGCCACCAGCGGAACTGTCGCTCTGGCTGCGGGTGTGCATTCGTGTAGGGTTCGCCGGGAATGTCCCAGCCGCTGTGGATCGAACAGTCGTGGAAACCGTACGGCTTGTCCGGCGTGCGCTCACCGCGCAGCGGCGCCTGGCTCGGCAGTTGAAACATCGCCACCTCGGTGGCCGGATCAAAGGAGCGACCCGCCTCCAGGACGAGCACCTTGACGCCTTCCATCGCCAGCGCGTAAGCGGTCTGGCCGCCACCCGCGCCGGAACCGACGATGACCACATCGTAACGGTCCTGCAGTTGGTCGGAGGTGAGCACGGGCATGATGGAAAAAGAACGCGCGTCGTGGCCGTCTCTTCCGCGGGTCTGCATGACTTGGGCGATCGACGCCGTACGTTTCCGCCATGCTCCGCGCCTGTTTCTTTCTGCTCGCCGCTGCCGCCCTGCCCGCCGCCGAACCCTGGAAAGCCATCGCCTCCGCGTTCCAACCGCCGGCCGAGTTGGCCGGGGATCTCGGCGACCATGCCTCGCCACTGAAGTTCAAGGACGGTCGCACCGTCGACAACGCCGTTGAGTGGCGGCAGCGACGTGAGGAGATCCTCGCCGACTGGCATGGCTTGATGGGCGCCTGGCCGCCGGTGCTGGCGAAGCCGGCGCTCGAGGTGCTGGCCAGCACACGGCGCGAGAGCTTCACCCAGCATCACATCCGTTTGCAGATCGCCGCCCAGCAGACCGGCGAGGGCTACCTGCTCATCCCCGACGGCCAGGGACCATTCCCGGCGGTGTTTGTGCCCTTTTATGATCCGGAGACGAGTGCGGGATTGAACGACAAACCCTTCCGCGACTTCGCGCATCAGCTTGCCCGCCGCGGCTTCGTGGCCCTGTGCATCGGCTCGCCGGGCGGCGACGCCCGCAAGCCGGTGCTTTCACCCGAGGCGAAGTGCCAGCCGCTCAGTTACCTCGGCTACGTGTCGGCCAACGCCTGGCAGGCCTTGGCGCAGCGCCCCGAGGTGCGCGCCGACCGCATCGGCATCGTGGGGCATTCCTATGGCGGCAAGTGGGCGATGTTCGGCGCCTGCCTCTGGGAGAAGTTCGACTGCGGCGTGTGGTCGGACCCCGGCATCGTCTTCGACGAAACGCGCCAGAGCATCAATTACCAGGAGCCTTGGTATCTCGGGTATGACCCCAAGGTGACGCGCAAACCCGGCCTGGTCACGCCGGCCAACCCGCGCACCGGCGCCTACAAGGAACTCATTGCCCGCGGCCACGACCTCGTCGAACTGCAGGCGCTCATGGCGCCGCGGCCCTTCCTCGTCTCGGGTGGCGCCGAGGATCCACCGAAGCGCTGGACGGTGCTCAACCACCTGCGCGCGGTCAACCGCCTGTTGGGCCAGGAGGCACGCGTGGCGATGACGAATCGCCCCGATCATTCCCCGAACGCGGAATCGAACGAGGTCATCTACCAGTTTCTCGAGGCCTGGCTGAAGCGGCCGTGAGCGGCGCGCCGGTCAGGCTTCGCCGCGCGACCGGTACACCGGCAGGCGCAGGCGCCAGCGCATGGCCGCCAGTCGCAGCAGCAGGATCACCGCCATGCCGGCGTAGCGATGCCAGTCCGCCGGCGGCAGGTGCTGGCGCAGCAGGACATAAGCGGTTGCGCCGGCCGCGACCGCGGTCGCATACAGCTCGACCTCGGTGCGGAAGACGTGCGGCACTTCCTGGCGCAGGACATCGCGCAGGATGCCGCCGGCGACCCCGGTGACGACGCCGAGCAGGACGGCGACCAGGGCCGGTGATTCAAAGAGCAGGGCCTTTTCAGTGCCGACAATGCCGAACAGTGCCAGCCCAAAGGCATCGGCGAGGGCGAGTGCGCGGTTGGGCGGATGCACGAAGCGGGCAAGCACGAAGGTGACGAGCGCTGCGCCCAGAGCGGTGTGCAGGAAATCGGTGTTTTCGATCCAGAACACCGGTTCGGCACCGAGGCAGAGATCGCGGATCGTGCCGCCGCCGACGGCGGTGACCAACGCCAGCACGAGGGCGCCGAACAAATCCATGCGTTTGCCCTCGGCGGCAAGCACGCCGGAAACCGCGCAGACGGCGACGGCGAAGTGTTCGATCCAGGACGGCATGGGTTCAGGCGACAGCTTCCACGACGATGCGTGTGCCCTGGATCTCGCGCACGCGCACCGCGGTGCCGTTCGGCAGGTAACCCTGGTCGGCAGTGACCTCGACGCGGTGGCCGTCGAATTCGGCGGTGCCGGCCGGGCGCAGGGCGCTGATGGCAATGCCAGTGTCGCCCGGGCGCACCGCCTGCGCGGCCTGGGCTGCCGGGGTGTCGCTGGCGGCGCCGCCGGCCGAGGTGGCGAGCACGAGTTTTTGGAAGGGCCGACTCTCGGGCAGGAAGCGGAACAGGATCAGCAGCAGGGCCGCGGCGCCGAGCAGGCCGGTGGCGAAATGACGCAGTCCGGTGGCGTAGGTGGTGAGATCGAAGTTCCAGCCGGAGGGAGTCTCTTCAGCGCCGCCGGCGGGAGGCGCGACTTCCCAGCCGGACATCGTGTAGACCAGGGCGATCATGATGCAGAGGAAACCGAGGATGCCCGGCACCATCAGCCCGGGGAGCACGGCCAGCTCGATCAGCACCAGCAGGGCGCCGACGACGAACAACCCGGCCATCACCGCGGTCTCGTGGCCAACCAGACTGCCGGCGACGTAGTGCCCGAAGAAGAACAGGCCGAAGGCGGCAACCGAGACCAGGCCGGGCAAACCGAAGCCGGGTGCCTGCATCTCCAGGTAGCCACCGGCGACGCCGATGAGGATAAGGATCGCCGCGTAGGTCGTCACCCAGATGGCGACGTTTTCAAAGAAGGTCGGCTCGGCAATGACGGTGGCGCCCTTGAGCTTTTCCGCCTTCTTGATCTCGTCGAGGCTGTTGACGATGCCCTTGGCAAAGAGCGGCTTGCCGTCAAGCAGCATCACCGCCTGTTCAGCATCCAGCGTCAGCACCGTTTCCTTGGTGTCGAGCTCGACGTCGCCGACCTTGAGTTCCTTGCTCATGTCGATCATCGCCTCGATGACGCGCGGGTCGTGGCCCTTGCTGCGGGCGACCGCGCGTGCCATGCCCATGGTGGCTGAATTCATTTTTGCGCGCTCGGCCTCATCCATCTGAGTGCCGTTGCCATAGATCGGCGTGGCGGCGCCGGCGGTGCCGGCCGGGGCCATGTAGATGCCATCGGTGGCGACCGCGATCATGGCGCCGGCGGACAGCGCGCGCTTGTTGACGAAGGCAAAGCTGCGCGGCTTGAGCTTCTGCAGGTCGTTCATCATCAGGTCCACCGTGTCCCAGAGCAGTCCGCCGGGCGTGTCGATGTCGAAGATGACCGCCTCGGCAGCCTCGTCCGAACAGCGCTGCAGGGTGCGCGACATGAACTCAAAGCGCGCGCGCGAAATCAGGTCTTCCTTGCCGACGGGAATGACCACGACCTTGCCGGCATAGGCCGACATCGCCTCGGCAGCGGCAAGGGGCACAGCAGCCAGCAGGCAGCCGAGGACAGCGAGAAAGAGGAGTCGGACAGGCATGGCGTGACAAGCAGACTACGCCTGCCACTCGTCGCTGGCAATCCACAAGCACCCCTCAAACACAACAGTGCGCGAAGCCGCTCTCAGGTTCCCCAATCGCAGGATTATCTTATAAAGTGTCTGTCCCTTTATTGAAAAGCGATTGACTTTTTTGGCTCTCTGCGGTTTGCTTTTGCCATGCG